>JBBQRV010000169.1:0-8494 GCA_038214475.1 Propionibacteriales bacterium
GACAGCCCGATGTTCTCCTCGCTGATGCTGCACGACGGCCCGCTCACGGTGCACGACCTCGAGCTGGTGCCGGTGGCGCCGTACCGGCTGGTGCTCTCGGCCTGCGAGTCGGGCGTGATGGTGCCCGTGGGGGCCAACGAACTGCTGGGTCTCTCGGCGGCGCTGTTGTCGATGGGCACGGCGGGGGTGGTGTCGAGCATCGCGGAGGTCAACGACGCCGCCACCGTCGACCTGATGCTCGACGTGCACCGCGGCCTGGCGGCCGGCACCGGGGTCGCGGAGGTGCTCTTCGACGCCCGTCAGCGGGCCCGCGGCGACGTGGTCACCGAGGCCACTGCAGCCGCGTTCGCCGCGCTCGGCGTCTGAGGCGCCCGGAGCCCAACGACGGCGCGCGCCTACTCCGCGGTGAACCGGGAGTCGCCCCCGAGGAGTCCCTGCGGACGGCTCACCCGCAGGCGCGGTCCATCAGCGCGTTGAGGCGGCGCTGCTCGGCGGCGCTCGGCACCGTGATCGTGCGGTGCTCGGGTGCCCCGGCCAACCGGGTGAAGACGGCGAAGAGGAACGGCTGGGACGCCTGGCCGCGGGCGTGCGGGTCGCAGCGGCGGGTGGGTCCCACCAGCACCGGCACCCGGAGCGCGGCGGCGCCCAGCACCGCAGGCAGGGCGCCGGCCTCAGCGGGCAGCACGTCGAAGAGCACGCTCCCCAGCACCCCCACCACGGAGACGCCTTCGCGCGAGCCGGGGACGCGCCGTACGTCGACGTGGCCGGCGAAGTACGGCGCCCCGTCGCGGGTGACCACTCGGGAACCGATGGTCAGCGACACGTCCGCGACGCCGGCCAGCGCCTGACCGGCGCACGCACTCGCGCGCAGCCGGCCCAGCAGCCCGGGCTCGCCGAGCACCAGCGGCAGCAGCACCTCGGCCCCGTCGACCCTGGCCCGCACCTGGGGGCGAGCGGGCGCGGCCGTGCAGTCGGCGCGGCCGGGCTGGATCAGGAAGGCAGCGGTCTGGCCGGTCAGCACCGGCGTCGGGTCGGTCTCGACCTCGGGCCAGGCGAAGCCGGGCCAGACGAGCGTGGCCGAGGTGACGCTCACGGCCCGGTCGCCGTGGTTGGTGACCCCGGCCCGGATCGCGCCGGTGCTCTCGTCGAAGCGGGTCTGGGTGGCGCTGGCGGTGAGGTCCGGCGCGCTCGGCGAGCCGGAGCCAGCAGGTGGGGGCGGCCCGGACGAGCCCGTGCACCCCGAGACCAGCACGAGCGGCATGACCAGACCGAGCAGACCGGCACGCCTCATCAGTGCCTCGCTCAGTCGTCCTCGTCGATCGAGAGCTGCTCGTTGTGGGTGCCCGGGCGCGGCGCCCACGGCAGCTCCCGCGCCGGGCGTACGACGACCAGCCGGTCACCGCGAGCCAGCTGGGTCACCACCGGGTCGAAGTAGCGGTAGACCTTCTCGTCGCGCACCACCGCGATCACCTGGTCGGGCACCTGCTGCGGCTGCTTGCCCACCTCGCTGACCAGCAGGTCGCGCTCGGCCACCTCGAGCCCCTCGCCGTAGGTGAGCAGGTCCTCCATCACCGAGCCCAGGGTCGGCGAGAGCGTGGAGAGGCCGAGCAGCCGGCCGACCGCGTCGGCGGAGGTGATCACCGAGTCGGCGCCGCTCTGCTTCATCAGCGGCACGTTCTCCTCCTCGCGCACCGCGGCCACGATCCAGGCGTCCGGGTTGAGCTGGCGCACGGTGAGGGTGGCCAGCACGTTGGTCGCGTCGAGGTCGGTGGTGATGACCACCTGCTCGGCGCGCTCCACCCCCGCGGCCCGGAGCACCTCACGGCGGGTGGCGTCGCCGGTGACGATGGCGACCCCGTCCACGTTGGCGTCCACGGCGGCGGAGGCCGACGGGTCGACGATGACCAGGCTCTCGCGCGAGATCCCGTTGTTGATGAGCGTCTCGGTGGCGCTGCGGCCCTTGGTGCCGTAGCCGACCACGACGACGTGCTTGGTCATCTTCTTCCTCCACCGGGCGACCCGGGACATCTCTCGACCCTGCGAGGCGAGCACCTCGAGGGTGGTACCGATCAGCAGGACCAGGAACGCGATCCGGGCCGGGGTGACCAGGAAGGCGTTGATGAGCCGGGCGTGCGGGGCGACCGGCGCGATGTCGCCGTACCCGGTCGTGCTCAGCGTGACGGTCGTGTAGTAGATCGCGTCGATGAACCCGACAGCACCGTCGGGGTCGTTGGTGTCGCGGTAGCCCGTGCGGTCCAGCCAGACGATGGCCACGGTGCCGACGAGGATCGCAGCCGCGGCCAGCAGCCTGCGGGTCAGCGCCCACCACGGCGAACGCACGCGCACGGGCAGGGACACGCGACCATGGGCGCGTCCGAAGATTTCGTCGGGCACGGGCTGAACCTAGTCCACCACGTCGCCGTAGATGAGCACCTGGTTGTCGGCGTCGGTCTGGGTCCCTGCGGGTGCCTCGGCGGTGCGGATCGACACGAAGCGGAAGTCGTCACCGACCGAGGGCACCGTGGAGCCCTGACTGCGCTGCCAGTCGCCGCAGAGCAGCCCGTCCTCGTCGGCGCCGTCCTGGCTGGAGACGGAGTCGCCCTCGAGGCACAGCACCCCTGTCGTCCGGTCGTACGACGACACCACGCCGGTGGTCCGGTCGGGGGTGTCGGGGCCGGCCACGACGCCGACCAGGTAGCCGCCGAGCAGGCACAGGGCCCCTCCGGCGATCACGACGGGAGCGGGGAGGTTGACGTTCGCCACGCCGCTCAGTCTTCCACGGGCTCCACGGCGTCCAACCCCGGCCGTCCGATCCGGCCGCGCAGCCGCACCACCAGCTCGCGCCGGGCGGCCGTCGTCGAGAGCTGCGGGAACACCGTGTCGAAGGAGGCGTTGACCGCGGCTCCGATCAGCACCGCGATCGAGAGCAGGTAGAGCCACAGCAGCACCGCGATCGGCGCGGCCAGCGGCCCGTAGATCGACCGGGAGTCCTGGGCGGTGACGGTGAGCGCCACCCGGAGGGCGTAGGAACCGAGGATCCACACCGCCAGCGAGAAGGTGGCGCCCGGCAGGTTGAAGCTCCAGGCGGTCCGCACCGGCACCGACACGTGGTAGAGCGTGGCCAGGAAACAGATGCAGAGCACCAGCACCAGCGGCCAGTAGAGGTCGTTGACGAAGTCGAGCCGGGCCGGCAGGACCCGGTCGACGAGGCTCGGCCCGGCGATCACCAGCGGCAGCGTGACCACGCCGGTGACCAGCCCGAGCACGTAGAGCAGGAACGACAGCGCCCGGGTGCGCACGATCCCGCGGTGGCCCCCGAGTCCGTGCATGATCGTGATGGTGTCGACGAAGACGTTGAGCGCCCGCGATCCCGACCAGAGGGCGAGCACGAAGCCGATCGAGATCACGTCGTACCGGCCGCCGCGCAGCACGTCGTCCATGGTCGGCACGATGATCTTCTGCACGGCGCTGTCGGTGAGCGCCTGGGACGACACGTCGATCACCGCCTGGCGTACGTCGGACACCTGGGCCGGAGTGAACCGCTCCGAGACGTAGCCGATGGCGCCCGCGAGGGCGAAGACCAGCGGCGGGATGGACAGCACCGCGAAGAACGCCGCCTCCGCAGCCAGCCCGGTCACCCGGTAGCGCAGGCAGGAGCTGACCGTGCCGACGAACAGCTCCCAGACCCGGCCTCGGAACCGGTCCCAGCGGGGCCGGTTCTCTGTCGAGCTCATGCGGCCTACGGTATCGACATGGACACCCAGATCCCGGGAGACCTCCGGCGCGCCACCAACCAGCCGCCGCCACTGGTCGGGCACAACGTGGTCACCTCCGATGCAGCCCTCACCGAGGCGCTCGTGCGGCACGGCGACGCGGGCGTGGTCGACGACCTGAGCGGGCTGGGGGCCGAGGCCGGCACCGCGGAGGCCCGCGAGCACGGGATGCTCGCCAACGTCCACCACCCGGAGCTCACGTCGTACGACCGCTACGGCAACCGGATCGACGAGGTGACCTTCCACCCCTCCTGGCACTGGCTGATGGAGCGCGCGGTCGGGCACGGCCTGCAGGCCGCCCCGTGGGAGTCCGACTCGCCCCACGCCCACCTGCGCCGGGCGGCCGGCTTCTTCGCCTGGTCGCAGACCGAGCCCGGGCACGGCTGCCCGATCTCGATGAGCTACGCCGCGGTGCCCGCCCTGCGCATCGACGACGCCCTGGCCAAGGAGTGGGTGCCCCGGCTGGCTGCCCGCTCCTACGACCCGGGGCTGCGCGAGCCGGGGTCGAAGACCGGGGCGCTGGCCGGGATGGGCATGACCGAGAAGCAGGGCGGCAGCGACGTCCGGGCCAACGTGACCGAGGCCCGGCCGACCGCGCTCGACGGCGAGTACACCCTGCACGGGCACAAGTGGTTCACCTCGGCGCCGATGAACGACGTGTTCCTGGTGCTGGCGCAGGCGCCCGGGGGGTTGACCTGCTTCCTGGTGCCGCGCGTGCTGCCCTCGGGTGAGCGGAACCGGATCGACGTGGTCCGGCTCAAGGACAAGCTCGGCAACCGGTCGAACGCCTCCTCCGAGCTCGAGCTGCCGGGCACCTGGGCCCGGCGGCTGGGCGACGAGGGCCGGGGGGTGCGCACCATCATCGAGATGGTCGCCGCGACCCGGCTCGACTGCGTGCTCGGCTCCGCGTCGCTGATGCGCCGGGCGCTGGCCGAGGCGTCGTGGCACGTGGCCCACCGCTCCGCCTTCGGGGCGCGGCTCGCCGACCAGCCGCTGATGCAGAACGTGGTGGCCGACCTGGCCGTGGAGTCGGAGGCGGCCACCGCGCTGGCGATGCGACTTGCCTCCGCCGTCGACCACGCCGACGACCCCCACGAGGCGGCACTGCGGCGGATCGCGCTGCCCCTGGCCAAGTTCTGGGTGTGCAAGCGGACGCCGATGATGGTGGCCGAGGCGCTGGAGTGCCTGGGTGGCAACGGGTACGTCGAGGAGTCGGGGCTGCCGCTGCTCTTCCGCGAGTCGCCGCTGAACTCGGTCTGGGAGGGCTCGGGCAACGTCAACGCCCTCGACGTGCTGCGGGCGCTGGCCCGCGAGCCGGAGGCGCTGCAGGCCTGGATCACCGAGGTGGGCCGGGCCCGGGGCGGTGACGCCCGCCTCGACCGGGCCGTCGACGACACGCTCGCGCTGCTGGGCGAGAGCGCCACCCAGGAGGTCGGTGCCCGCCGGCTCACCGCGCAGATGGCGGCCTGCCTGCAGGGCTCCCTGCTGGTGCGATTCGCGCCCGCCGAGGTGGCCGACGCGTTCTGCGCCAGCCGCCTCGGGGCGTCGTACCAGGGGGTGTTCGGGTCGCTGCAGAGCGCCGACCTGGCCGGCATCGTGGCTCGCACGACGCCGGCCCTGTGAGGTCAGCCGGTGGGCTGAGCCGGGCTCAGGCGTTCGCCGGCTCGGCGACCCGCACCTGCTCCTCGGCCCGCTGACCGGGCACCTCGAGGTCCTCGTCGTCGAGCATCGTGGTCTCGTCGAACGGTTCGTCCCCGGCCAGCACGCTGTCGAGGCGGGCCCGGTCGAGGCTGCCGGTCCAGTGCCCGATCAGCACCGTGGCGATCGCGTTGCCCGCGAAGTTGGTGAGCGCCCGCGCCTCCGACATGAAGCGGTCGATGCCCACGATCAGGCCCACGCCGTCGACCAGGTCGGGGCGGTGCGAGCTCAGTCCGCCGGCCAGGGTGGCCAGGCCGGCACCGGTCACACCGGCGGCACCCTTCGACGCGATCACCAGGAAGACCAACAGCGAGATCTGCTGGCCGATGCTGAGCGGGTCACCCATCTCGGAGGCCACGAACAGGGTGGCCATGGAGCCCTCAGAGCGGCCGTGTTGCCGTCAGATCTCTGGTCCAGGAGTCGTGACGCGCTGACCCGATCTGCTGAGGTGAGCGCACATCAACGAGGTTCGTCCAGCGCCTCCGGATGCGGTGCGGGTTCCACCGTCAGTGACAGTGTCTTGGGCTGGTCTTTCCCAGGATTGCTTGACAGTCAGGCGACGGCAGCGCTGTTGGCGACGGATTCGACCAACTCGGCGCCAGCCGATGCCCCCGATTTCGACCGTATGGCGGCGCCCAGCCGAGCGGCCGCCGCCCGATGGGGACCCTCGCTCATCAGCTCAGCCACAGCGGCCGCGATCGCCCCGGGCTTCGACTTCTTGGACAACACCCGGCCAGCGCCGGCGTCGACCAGCGACTGCCCGACCATCTTCTGATCCAACATGGGGTGCATGGGCATCACCAGCACCGGCAGATCGTGGGCCAAGGCGACCATCGTGGTCGCGTGACCGCCGTGTCCGATCACCATCGACGACGTGGGCAACAACTCCGCGTGCGGCACGAAGCCGCTGAGTTCGATGTTCGGTGGAGCGGCCAAGTTCTCGATTCCGATAGACGGCCCAACTGTGGCGATCCCCCGGACCTCGAGCGTGCCGAGTGCGTCGAGGATGTTCTGCATCGCTCGAGCTTGGCCCGGGAAGTTGACCGTGCTGAGACTGACAAGCACGGTCGGTTCGGTGGGCTTGGCCGGAACGCCCGACACCACGGGCCCGGTGTACTGAAGGTTGCTCGGTCGTTGGCCGCTGCCAGTTGGATCGAGTTCCGGGAGGCAGGCGACCAACCGCGCGGCGGCACGATCCAGAAGGTGGCGCGTCGGGATTCGCTTGAGCGCCATGCCGACGCCCATGGGGCCGCGCAGCCACTTGCGGACGAGATACGCGTCGTACATGTGCTCCAGCACCACGTACGACACGCCTTCTGCCGCGACCGCCTCCATCGCTCCGAACAGAATGCAGTCGATGACCACGAGGTCAGCGGGCTGTCGTCGCAGCTCCTCGACGATGTCGCGCCCCATCGCCCGGTCACCGAACACGCCCACGTAGTCGATGGGCTTGCTGTTGGCGACCGCGGTGAAGGGCCGGGCAGTGTGGAACGCCGTGAAGTCAAGCCCCACGGCCTTCACCTGCTGGTCTTGCACGCGGTGCCCCATCACGCGGACGCGGTGGCCACGCACCTGCAGTTCGGCGGCGATTCCCAGTGCGGGTGGGACATTGCCGCCGCCGTCCCAAGTGATGAAGAGGACGTTCCTCATGATGATGTTCCCTTCTGCGGGGCTACGTCGAGAAGCGACGTCACCATCCGGTGGATGAGGTCTTCGGTTCGTGCCCGCGAATAGCGGCGGTCGATGCGCAGCAACTTCCACGTGTACACGTCAGTCGCCACGACAAGCAGGTCGATGAGCGGGTCTTGGGGGCCTGCGAAGGGTGCGAACACGTCCGTCACCCAGGTGCGGTGCATGGCGCGACCGCGGCGAGTCAGCTCGGCGACCTGCGGATCCGACGACTCCTGCGCGAGCATCAGAAGGGCCGTCTGGCCACGGTCTTCGTAGTGTCTGACGATCACCGCGACAGCCATGTCGACCTCACCCACCGGAGCGGCGCGCTCCTCGTTCACCCTCGCGATCGCATGGTCCATCGTGGCCTGGGTCAGTCCCGCCCGACTCTGAAAATGCCGCAGGATCGTTTGAACGCTCACCCCGGCCTCGGCCGCCACATCGTCAAGGGAGATGTCGGGAATCATCCGCTCACGACCGAGCTCGAACAGAGCGTCGATGATGCGCCGTCTGGTTTCGGCAACAGCCTCAGCGCGGGCCCCCATGGTATATGCACGTGTCGTTTTCATGTCGCTTGACGCTCACACGAAATTGGTTTCGTGTCAATAGAGGCTCACTCGAAATGTCAAGCACAGCAAGCCGCCGCGTTCAACATTCACGCACCGTGCGACGCTGCGGAACTACCAGATCTGCCGCGATCCGAACGCCCTGATCCCGCGACGAAGATCGAGACAGACCCAGTCAGTCCGCGACGACGGCACCCTGGGCCAGCTCCTCGACCACGGACCGGAAGACGGCATAGCGCTCCGCCCCGACCCGCTCCGCCCAGTCGGCCTCGATCCGGCGGACCCGCCGGGTCACCGAGATCACGGTGCGCTGCCCGGCCGGCGTACGGCGGACCACTCGCACGCGGGCGTCGTCAGGATCCGGCTCCACCCGCAGGTGCCCGGTGCCGCTCAGGTGCGTGACGAACTGCCCACACCCCTGCTTGGTCATGCCCACTCGCTCGGCCAGCTCGGTGATGCTGACGCCCTGCGTGGGGGTGCTGGCCAGCACCCGGAAGTGCGACTGCCGCAGCCCGCCCCAGTCCTCGGCCGCGAACGTCTGCGACACCTCGCGCATCAACAGGCCCATGAGCAGGGCGGCGTGCCGCTCCGAGGAGGGAAAAAGGGGGTTGACCGAACTCATAAAGTGACTTTACCTTCGAGAGTAGGTAAAGCCACTTTCCCATAATGAGACCACCATGCACCAGCGCAGCCTGCTCGGCCCTGCCGACGTCGACGACGACGAGCTCACCCGGATGGTCGCGACCCTGCTCGGGCACCCACCGGACCAGGTTCGGCTCCTGACGT
>JBBQRV010000170.1:0-8466 GCA_038214475.1 Propionibacteriales bacterium
CCAGAGCGGCTCGCCCGCGCGGGCGCCGGCCGCGGCGATGCTCGCGCCGAGCGCGTCGTCGTTGGCGAAGTAGCCGCCGGTGCGCACGCCCAGCGCCACCTTCATGGCCCCGGTGAGGGTGGCCACGTCGACCAGGGCGTCAGGGGCCAGCTCGCTCACGGCATAGGCCATCGCGTCGGCGAGCACCAGCCGGCCCTCGGCATCAGTGTTGGTGATCTCGGTGGTGCGGCCCCCGTAGTGCCTGACCACGTCGCCGGGTCGGCAGGCGTTGCCGCCCACCGCGTTCTCGGCCGCGGCCACCAGCCCGGTGACCCGCACCGGGCACCCGACCGCCGCGAGCGCGCCCAAGGTCGCGATCACCACGCCACCGCCGGTCATGTCGCGCTTCATGTTGGTCATCGACTCGGCGGGCTTGATCGAGAGGCCGCCGGAGTCGAAGGTGATGCCCTTGCCGACCAGCACGACGTGCGGTGTGCGCTTGCCCGCCTTCGGCGGCGTGTAGTCGAGGCGGATCAGCCTCGGGGGCGTGGCTGAGGCCTGGCCGACCGCGACCAGGCCGCCGAAGCCCTCGTCGGCGAGCTGCTGCTCGCCCCAGACCCGGAAGCCCAGGCCGGCCTCGGCGGCGACCGCCTCGGCCTGGTCGGCCAGCCACTGCGGGTTCTTCACGTTCGACGGCACGGAGGCGAGGGTGCGCGCCAGCCAGCCGGCTCCGCCGATGGCCAGGGCGCGGTCGAGCGCAGGCTGGCGGGCCGCGTCGCTCCCGGCCAGCACGATCCGGGTCACCGGCTGGTGGGCCGGGCCGTCGGATCGCCACTGGAAACCGAACGAGCCGAGCATCGCACCGACCACGAACGCCTCGAAGCCCTCGTCGTCGACGACGCCCGGCACCGAGGTGGCGACGCTGGCCCGGTCGACCACCGCCCGGGCCATCGCGGCGCCCGCACGGCGCAGGTCGGTGGGGGTCTGGGACCCCACCCCGACCAGCACCAGCAGCGCCAGGTCGTCGTGGTCGAGACCGCCGCGGTCGAGCACCGGGTGGGTGACCACCTCGCCCGCCTTGCCGGTCGCCTCGTGGTGCTCGAGCAGCGCGAACGCGTCGAGCCCGATCGCCTCGAGCAGCTCCTCGGCTCCCGGCCCGAGCAGCACGCCGGACTCCCCCGGCAGCACCGGCAGGGCCACCGCCTGCACGCCCCTCAGGGCATGCGGCAGCAGACCGCTGAGCGCGAACTCGGGGGGTGAGACCTGACGGGGCAGGGCGGGGCTGTGCGTCTGCGGGGTGGGCACCAGGTCAGCCGACGACGTCCTTGAGGGCGTCGCCCAGGGCGCCTGCCTCCTCGGCGTTCAACTCGACAACGAGACGGCCACCACCCTCGAGCGGGACGCGCATCACGATGCCGCGTCCTTCCTTGGTGACCTCCAGCGGACCGTCGCCAGTCCGCGGCTTCATCGCCGCCATGCGCGTACCTCTTCCTTCGTGACTCGCCCACGCGCCGGCCGGCGCAGTACGGCGGAGACCATTATCCCCCACGTCCGGGTGATGCGGACCACTACCCTGATCCCGACCCCCGTTCGAGAGGCAGAACATGACCGACCAGCCGGTGCGCCACGACGTCTCCGACGGCGTAGCCACCCTCACCCTCAACCGCCCCGAGGCCATGAACAGCCTCGACATCGCGACGAAGGAGGCCCTGCTCGCCGGCGTCCGATCGGTGGCAGCCGACCCCGACGTGCGCTGCGTGGTGCTGACGGGGAGCGGGCGCGCGTTCTGCGTGGGCCAGGACCTCAAGGAGCACATCGGCCTGCTCGAGGACGATCCCGACCACGCGCTCGCCTCGACCGTCGACCGGCACTACAACCCGATCGTGCACGCGCTGCTCACCATGCCCAAGCCGGTGGTCGCGGCCGTCAACGGGGTGGCCGCCGGCGCGGGCGCCTCCCTGGCGTTCGCCTGCGACTTCCGGATCCTCACCGACGCAGCGGGCTTCAACCTCGCCTTCGCCGGCGTCGCGCTCTCCTGCGACACCGGCTCCTCCTGGACCCTGCAGCGACTGGTGGGGAGGGCACGGACCCTCGAGCTGCTCTACTTCCCGCGCACCATCCCTGCCGCCGAGGCGTTCGAGCTGGGGCTGGCCACCCGGGTGGTGCCGGAGACCGACTTCGCCTCGACGGTGGCCGAGCTGGCGAACCGGCTCGCGACCGGCCCCACGGTGTCGTACGGCGCGATCCGCCGCTCGGTGGCCTACGCCGGCGGGCTAGGCGTCGAGGACGCGCTCGCGTTCGAGTCCGACATGATGCGCGAGACCGGCGCCACCCAGGACCACCGCGACGCGGTGGCTGCCTTCGTGGCCAAGCAGAAGCCGGTCTTCAGGGGGCGCTGAGCCCCCTGGCGGAGCGGCAACGGCTAGTGGTGCCCGCCCAGGGCCCGCAGCAGCTGCCGCGGCGCCAGCACCCGCATCCGGTGCCGGCCCGGGTGGGCGCCGTACTCCACGGTGACGGCGGCGCCGGCGAAGCGGTGGTTGTACCAGCCGGTCATGGTGCCGTGGCAGACGCCGCTGCAGTTGAAGCTCTTGCTCGGCAGGTGCAGGTTGCGGGCCAGCCGGCGGGCGAAGGCCGGCACCTTGGTGTCGGTGTCGACGCCGTTGAGCGGCTGGTGGAAGCTCACGATCCGGCGTGGCTTGACCGTCCTGAGGAACTTCATCACCGCCTTCGTCTCCGGCTCGGAGGCCGGCTTGGGGCCGGACTCGTAGTTTCCGTCGAGGTTGCGCCAGCTGTAGGGGAAGTTGCGGTTGAGGTCGACCCCGTGGGCGTTCTTGCGGGTGTGCCTGGCCATCCCGTCGGGGTTGTACGTCGGGACCAGCCACAGGTCGAGCCCGTAGACCTGGCTCCCCCTGCGCAGCGCCTGCAGGATCTGCCGGGGCGCGGCCTCGTTGCCGTGCATGGTGGCGAAGACGACCACCTTCGGCCGGCCCTCCTTGCCCAGGTGGTAGGCCACGATCGGCCGGCCGCGGACCGAGTGCCCGATCACCTGGCGACCGATCACCGTGTCTCCCGGGGCGGCCGCGACCTGGCCGGCGCTCGGCGCCACCGGGGCCACCAGCGCCGCCAGCAGCCCGACGGCCAGCACCAGCAGCAGCGGGCGCAGCAGCCGGGAGCCGGGCTGAGAACCCGGGGCGGACGTGGGACGAGACCCGAGAGCAGACACGTCAGACCGCCTTGGTGAGGTAGGCCGAGGTGAACACCAGCACCCCGACGACCAGCCCGAGATGAGCCAGCAGGGAGAGCCCGGGACCGTCGCTCCAGGAGTCGGAGGCCCGGTCGTTGGCGTGCTTGCCGCGCGAGGGCAGCCAGCGCATCAGGATCAGCAGCCCGGCCACGGCGGTGAGCCACCAGAAGAACAGGCCGATCACGCCGACCAGGGAGCCGCCGGCCGTGGTGTCCTCGGGGGCCACGAGGAACGTGATCCAGGTGCCGAGCGCGAGCACACCGGCCACGGTGTGCAGGTTGACCGCTCCGCGGCCCAGCATGTAGGTGCCCGCACCCTTGCCCTCCGAGCCGAGCCGGACGCGGGTGAGCACGACAACCAGCGCCGCGAGCGCCGTCAGGACGTAGACGATGACGGGGAGGGACACGAGCGCAGTGTGCCCTAGTTCACCGCGTCGTCGCCATGACCGTCGGTGTTCCGCGCGCGTTCGTTCTCCAGTTCCACGGCGAGCCTGTGCAGCAGCGCGTCGACCTCCGACATCCGGTATCCGCGGAGCGCCGTCGAGAACCGCACCGCGCGCAGGTCCTCGGGGCCGAGCAGCTCCCCGGTGCGCACCAGCGCGTCGGGGCGGTCGTCGTACACCTCGGCAAGAGGGTCGCCGCGACCGGCCGCCACCGCGGCAACGCCGCCCATCGCCAGCACCACCAGGATCGCGAAGAACCACATCATCGCCGGTCCACCCGCCCCTACTCCGGCTGCTTCGCCGCTACGACGGGCCCGCTCTCGGTGCGGGCCCGCACCATCAGCTCCACCGCCTCCTCGACGTCGTCGGTGAGGGTGAGCATGTCGAGGTCGCGCTCGGAGATCTTGCCGTCGGCCACCACGGTGCCCCGGATCCAGTCGAGCAGGCCCGACCAGTAGTCGACGCCGATCAGCGCGACCGGGAAGGAGGTGATCTTCTGGGTCTGGGCCAGGGTGAGCGCCTCGAACAGCTCGTCGAAGGTGCCCAGCCCGCCCGGGAGCACCGCGAAGCCCTGGGAGTACTTCACGAACATGGTCTTGCGGGCGAAGAAGTAGCGGAAGTTGATGCCGATGTCGACCCACGGGTTGAGGCCGGTCTCGAAGGGCAGCTCGATGCCCAGCCCGACGCTGACCCCGCCGGTCTCGCTGGCGCCCTTGTTGGCCGCCTCCATGGCCCCGGGGCCACCGCCGGTGATGACGGCGAAGCCCTCCTCGACCAGCCGACGGCCGAGCAGCTCGCCCTTGGCGTAGAAGAGGTCGTCGGGCTTGGTGCGGGCCGAGCCGAACACGCCGACGGCAGGGCCCAGCTCGGCCAGCGCCCCGAAGCCCTCGACGAACTCCGCCTGGATCCGGAGCACCCGCCACGGGTCGGTGTGCACCCAGTCGGTGGAGCCCCGGGAGTCGAGCAGCCGCTGGTCGGTGGTGCCCTGGTCGATCTGGGAGCGGCGCATCATCACCGGACCCTTGAACTTCTCGTGGTCGTTCACGACGGGCCCCCCAGCCAGGTCCACAGCTGGCGCTGGCAGCGCTCGATGTGCTCGATCGGCACGTGCTCCTCCTGCTTGTGCGCCAGCATCGGGTCGCCGGGGCCGAAGTTGACCGCCGGCACGCCGAGCCCGGTGAACCGGGCCACGTCCGTCCAGCCGAACTTCGGGTTGGCGGTGCCGCCCACGGCGTCCAGGAACGCCTTCGCGGCCGGCTGGTCGAGTCCCGGCAGCGCGCCCGGGGCGGTGTCGGTGACGGTGACGTCGTACCCGCTGAAGAACTCTCGGACGAACGCCTCCGCCTCGGCCTCGCTGCGGTCGGGGGCGAAGCGGTGGTTGACGGTGACGACGCACTCGTCGGGGAGCACGTTGCCGGCCACCCCGCCGCTGATGAAGACCGCGTTGAGTCCCTCGTGGTACTCCAGTCCGTCGATCACCGGGCGGCGGGCCAGGTAGTCGTTGAGTCGGGCCAGGATCGGGGCGGCGCGGTGGACGGCGTTGACGCCCTTCCAGCTGCGTGCGGAGTGCGCCCGCTCGCCGCTCACCCGGACGTCGACGCGCAGCGTGCCCTGGCAGCCGGCCTCCACGACCGCGCCCGACGGCTCCATCAGGATCGCGAAGTCCCCGTGCATCAGGTGCGGGTCGCTCGCGGTGAGCTTCGCCAGGCCGTTGTGCTCGGCCTCGATCTCCTCGGCCTCGTAGAAGATGTAGGTGACGTCGCGCTCCGGCTCGGCGATCCCGGCCGCCAGCGTCAGCGCGACGGCCACGCCGCCCTTCATGTCACAGGTGCCGAGCCCGTGCAGGTGGGTGCCGTCGTTGCGGCACGGCAGGTTGTCGTTGAGCGGCACCGTGTCGATGTGTCCGGCGATCACGACCCGCTCCCCGCGGCCCAGGTCGGTGCGGGCCACCACGGTGTTGCCACGACGGGTCACCTCGAGGTGGGCCAGCGGTGTCAGCGCCGCCTCGATCGCGTCGGCGATCGCCATCTCGTCGAGGCTGACCGACTCGATGTCGACCAGCTGCTGGGTCAGCGTCACCGCGTCCGCGGTCAGGTCCAGGCTCATGCGCTCATCCTTGCATCGACTCCCACGGCCCCCGGGTCGGCTCGCAGCGGGCGGCTCAGCCGGCAGGCGCCACCTGCACGTCGACCTCTCCGGACTCGACGAGCGACACGCTGGTGGCGAGGGTCTCGCCGGACAGCAGGTCCTGGTGCGTCCGCGCCGCGGCCAGCACGTCGGCCGGGCCGCTGAGCGTGAGCTCGATCCTGTCGGACACGTCGAGCCCGGCCTCGCGGCGAGCCTGCTGCACCTGGCGGACCAGGTCACGGGCCAGTCCCTCGGCCTCGAGCTCAGGGGTGACCGCGGTGTCGAGCACCACGAAGCCGCCTCGCGGCAGCATCCCGGTCAGCGAGTCGCCGGTGCCCGCAGCGACGGTCTCGAGCGTGAACTCGCCCTCGACCAGCACCAGGCCCCCGGCGCTGACGGTTCCGTCGTCGGCCACCGACCAGTCGCCGGACTTGGACCCCTTGATCGCCTGCTGCACGTCCTTGCCCAGCCGTGGACCGGCTGCCCGGGCGTTCACGGTGAGCTTCTGCGAGACGCCGTACGCCGCCGCGTCGGGGTGCTCGGCGTCGAGCAGCCGCACCCGCTTCAGGTTGAGCTCGTCGGCGACGATCCCCTCGTAGCCGGCGAGCGCGTCGGCGCCCGGCACCACCACGGTGAGCTCGGCGAGCGGGAGACGGTTGCGCAGCGACGCCGACTTGCGCAGCGCGGAGCCGGCCGAGCAGACGTCGCGGACGACGTCCATCGCCGCGACCAGGGCACGGTCCTGCGCGGAGTCGGTGGGGAGCTCGGTCGCCGAAGGCCAGTCGGTCAGGTGCACCGACCGCTCGCCGGTGAGGCCGCGCCAGATCTCCTCGGTGGTCAGCGGCAGCAGCGGAGCGGTCACCCGGCAGACGACCTCGAGCACCGTGTGCAGGGTGTCGAAGGCGCCCCGGTCGACGACCCCGTCGGACGCCCAGAACCGCTCGCGCGAGCGACGGATGTACCAGTTGGTGAGCACGTCGAGGAACGACCGGGTCGAGTCGCACGCCTCGGCCACGGCGTAGTTGTCGAGCTGGTCGGTCATCGCGTCGACGAACTGGCGGCACTTGGCGAGCAGGTAGCGGTCGAGCGGGTCCTCGGAGTCGGTGGACCACGCGGCGTCGTACCCGCTCTCGCCGGCGGCGTTCGCGTAGAGGCTGAAGAAGTACCAGCTGTTCCACAGCGGGATCAGCACCTGGCGCACCGAGTCGCGGATTCCCTGCTCGGTGACGACCAGGTTGCCGCCGCGCAGGATCGGCGACGACATCAGGAACCAGCGCATCGCGTCGGCGCCGTCGCGGTCGAAGACCTCACGCACGTCGGGATAGTTCTGCAACGACTTCGACATCTTGTTGCCGTCGGAGCCCAGCACGATGCCGTGGCTGACGCAGTTCTCGAAGGCAGGCTTGTCGAAGATCGCGGTGGCCAGCACGTGCAGGGTGTAGAACCAGCCGCGGGTCTGGCCGATGTACTCGACGATGAAGTCGCCAGGGAAGTGCCCCTTGACGCCGGCCGTGCCGTCGAACCAGTCGGCGTTCTCGAAGGGGTAGTGCACCTGAGCGAAGCTCATCGAGCCGGAGTCGAACCACACGTCGAGAACGTCGGGCACCCGGCGCATCATGGACCTGCCCTCCCCCAGCGGCCGCGGGTCGTCGGGGTTCGGGCGCACCAGGTCGTCGACGTACGGACGGTGCAGGTCGGTCACCTCGACGCCGAAGTCGGCCTCGAGCTGGGCGAAGCTGCCGTAGACGTCGATGCGCGGGTACGCCGGGTCGTCGCTCTTCCACACCGGCACCGGGGAGCCCCAGAACCGGTTGCGGGTGATCGACCAGTCGCGGGCGTTCTCCAGCCACTTGCCGAACTGGCCGTCCTGGATGTGGTCGGGCACCCAGCGGATCTGCTGGTTGAGCTCGATCATCCGCTGCTTGACGGCCGTCACCTCGACGAACCACGACGACACGCCCTTGTAGATGAGGGGCTCGCGACAGCGCCAGCAGTGCGGGTAGGAGTGGTCGTAGGTCTCGCGGCGCAGCAGCACCGTGCCGGGCGTCACCGAGCCGCTCACGGGTGCCTTGAGGTCGTCGAGGATGGGCAGGTTGGCGTCGAAGACCAGCATGCCCTCGTACTCCGCGATCGGGTGTGTGAACCGACCGTCCTTGCCGACCGGCATCACCGCCTCGATGTGCTCGCGGTCGGTGACGACCTTGTCGGCCTCACCGAAGGCGCCGGCCGTGTGCACCAGCCCGGTGCCGTCGGTGGTGGTGACGAACTCGGCCTCCACCAGCCGGAACGCGTTCTCGTGGCCCAGGTAGTAGCCGAACGGCGGGGTGTAGCTGCGGCCCGCGAGGTCGCTGCCCCTGAGCCGCTCGACGACCTGCTCCTGGATGTCCTCGACGCCCTCGTTGCGCAGCTCGCGGGCGTACGCCGGCAGCCGCTCGGCGCCCAGCAGGTAGCGCTCGGGGCTGCCGGTGAAGTCGGACTCGACGACCACGTAGTCGATGTCGGTGCCGACCATGACCGCCAGGTTGGAGGGCAGCGTCCAGGGCGTCGTCGTCCAGACCAGGGCCAGCTCACCGGTCTCCAGGCGCAGACCCACGGTCACCGCCGGGTCCTGGCGCATCTGGTAGACGTCGTCGTCCATCCGCAGCTCGTGGTTGGACAGCGGCGTCTCGTCCTG
>JBBQRV010000171.1:0-8383 GCA_038214475.1 Propionibacteriales bacterium
TCGTGTTCGACTGCCCCGACGACGACGGCGTGCGCACGGTCGGCCTTGTGTGCAACCCCGTCCTGACCCTGCCCGAGGGCAAGGACCGTCAGCTCGACGAGGACGACGAGGGCTGCCTGTCCTTCCCGGGGGCGTTCATCGACTGCGCCCGCCCCGACCGGGCCCGGGTCGACGGCACCGGCCTCGACGGCGAGCCGGTCACGTTCGAGGGCGACGGGCTGCTGGCGCGCTGCCTCCAGCACGAGACCGACCACACCCACGGCACCGTCTTCGCCGACCGGCTCAGCAGCAAGCTCCGCAAGAAGCTGGAGAAGGCCTACGCCCGCACCGCCGAGGACTTCCCCGGGGGCTGGCCGGCCTGACTCAGCGGCGCGCCGTCACGTAGCAGGCCACCGCGGTTGCGGCGGCCACGTTGAGGGAGTCGATGCCCTCCCGCATGGGGATGGTGGCCCGCCGGTCGGCGGTCTGCTCCCACCGCGGGGACAGCCCGTGGCCCTCGGAGCCGAGCACCAGGGCGACGCGGTCCAGCCCGGCGACCGCCTGCTCCAACGGCGTCGAGTCGTCGCCCAGGGTGAGCGCCACGGTGGTGAAGCCGAGGCCCGAGAGCATGGGCAGCGCGTCGTACCAGCCGTCGAGGCGTGTCCACGGGGTGCTGAACACCGCGCCCATCCCCACCTTCACCGACCGGCGGTAGAGCGGGTCGGCGCAGCGTGGGGAGAGCAGCACGGCGTCGAAGCCCAGCGCGGCCCCGCTGCGGAAGATGGCGCCGACGTTGGTGTGGTCGACGATGTCCTCGAGCACCAGGATGGACCGCGCGCCGTCGAGCACGTCGGCCACCGCGCGCAACGGGCGACGTTCGAGCGAGGCCAGCGCCCCCCGGTGCACGTGGAAGCCGGTCACCTCCTCGGCGAGCGCCTCCGACAGCACGTAGCAGGGGGCGCCGGAGCGCCCCAGCACCTCGTCGAGGCCGGCCAGCCACCGTGGCGCCATCAGGAACGAGCGGGGGGTGAACCCGGCCTCGACGGCGCGGCGGACGACCTTCTCCCCCTCGGCCAGGAAGAGGCCGTGCTCGGCCTCCAGGTGCTTGCGCAGCTGCACGTCGCGCAGGTCGCGGTAGTCGGCGAGCCGGGGGTCGTCCGCGGCGTCGATCTCGATGAGCCGCGCCACCCGGTCAGTGCCCCATCTCAGGGTGGGCCACCGCGACCACGTCGCCCACGACGATGATCGCCGGGGGACGCACACCGTGCGACACCAGATCGGCGCCGAGCGACCCGAGCGTGCTGAGCACCAGCCGCTCCCCCGGCATGGTGCCCTCGACGATCACCGCGACCGGCGTGGACGGGTCCCGACCACCGTCGACCAGCACCGCCGCGATCGCCGGCGCGTTGTCGACCGCCATCAGCAGCACCACGGTGCCGCGGAGCTGGGCCACCGCCGGCCAGACGACCAGGGACTCGGGGTGGCCAGGGGGCAGGTGGCCCGAGATCACGGTGAACTCGTGGGCGACACCGCGGTGGGTCACCGGGATGCCGAGGCGCCCCGGCACCGCGATCGCCGACGACAGCCCCGGCACCACGGTCACCGGCACCCCCGCCGCGGTGCAGGCCAGCACCTCCTCGTAGCCGCGGCCGAAGACGAAGCTGTCGCCGCCCTTGAAGCGCACCACCCGCTTGCCGGCCAGGGCACGGTCCACGATCACCCGGTTGATCTCGTCCTGCGTGGCGGATCGGCCGCGCGGCAGCTTGGCCACGTCGATCAGCTCCACGTGCGCGGGCAGCTCGTCGAGGAGCTCGCGAGGGGCCAGCCGGTCGGCGACCACGACGTCGGCCGAGGCCAGCGCGTTGCGGGCGGCCAGGGTGACCAGCTCCGGGTCACCGGGGCCGCCGCCCACCAGGACCACCCCCGGCGTGCGGTCGTGGTTGGCGGTGATCACGCCCTCGCGCAACGCCACCAGGATCTCGTCGCGGATGGCGGCCGACTTGCGCGGCTCGCGGTTGGCGAGCACCGCAACGGTCACACCCTCGTGCCGTCCCGACGCGGGCGTCCAGGCGGTGGCGTGGGAGGCGTCGTCCGCGCGCACGCAGAAGATCCGCCGGGCCTCGGCAGCGGCACTCACCCGCTGGTTGACGGCCGGGTCGTCGGTCGCGGCGATCACGTACCACGCCCCCTCGAGGTCCTCCTCGGCGAAGCCGCGCAGGACCAGCGTGATCTCCGCCGCCAGACCCTCGATCGCGGGCGTGACCCGGGGCGAGACGACCAGCACGTCGGCGCCGGCGGCGATCAGCCTCGGCACCCTGCGCTGCGCCACGTTCCCGCCGCCCACCATCACCACCCGGCGCCCGGCGAGGCGCAGACCGGACGGGTACGGCGGGAAGTCGGTCACGAGCCGATGCCCGCCTGGTCGAAGGTGGCCATGCCGCGCAGCAGCGCCGCCGCGGCACGCACCAACGGGAAGGCCAGGGCGGCGCCACTGCCCTCACCCAGGCGCAGGTCGAGGTCGACCAACGGACGCAGGCCGAGCGCCTCCAGGGCGGTGGCGTGGCCGGGCTCGACGCTGCGGTGCCCGGCGAAGCAGAAGTCCACGGCCACGGGCGCGAGCGCGTGCGCGACCAGGGCCGCGGATCCCGCGATCACGCCGTCGAGGACGACCGGCACCCGGTGCGCGGCCGCACCGAGGATCAGGCCCACCAGCCCGGCGTGCTCCAGGCCGCCCACCTCGGCCAGCACGTCGACAGCATCGGCGCCAGCCGGCAGCCGGGCCACCGCGCCGGCGACGACCGAGGTCTTCAGGGCCAAGGTGGCGTCGTCGATGCCGGTGCCACGCCCGGTGATCTCGGCGGCCGGGCGGCCGGTCAGCGCCGCGACCAGGCAGGCCGACGGCGTGGTGTTGCCGATGCCCATGTCTCCCGTCGCGAGGGCGTCGTACCCCTGGGTGACGAGCTCCTCGGCAACCCGGATCCCGACCGCAATGGCGTCGAGGGCCTCGTCGCGGGTCATCGCGGGGCCGTGCGCGAGGTCGGCGGTGCCGCGGCGCACCTTGCGCACCCAGACGACGTCGTCCTCCTTGACGTCGGAGATCACTCCGATGTCGATCACGACCACACTGCCCCCGGCTTCGGCCGCGAGCACGTTGACCGCTGCGCCGCCCGAGCGGAAGTTCTCCACCATGCCTGCGGTGACCTCCTGCGGCCACGGGGTCACCCCGCTGGCGACGACGCCGTGGTCGCCGGCGAAGACGGCCACCGCCAGCTCCTCGGGGTACGGCGGCGGGCAGCTGCCGGCGATGCCGCAGAGCGTGATCGAGACCTCCTCGAGCACCCCCAGCGACCCCGGGGGCTTGGTGAGGGTCAGCTGGCGGGCCCGGGCCGCGGCGAGCGCATCCGGGTCGAGGGGCCGGAGGGACTCGACCGTGGTCGCGAGCAGATCGGCAGAAGTCGTCACGCCCCCATTGTGTCGAAGCCCGTGCTCGGTGCGAGGCGGGTGCCCCTCAGGACCGGTGCGGGCGCCCCCGCGGGGCTGGTCCGGTTTCGTGCGGCGGGCTAGGTTCGCTGCCATGAGCCTCGATCGTCCCGTGTCCCCCGACCCCTACGACCTCCTTCCCGCCGCCGCGTCCTTCACCGTCACCAGCGACGACGTCACGGACGGCCAGCCCCTCAAGGACGACCAGGTCGCCGCCGCGGGCAACACCTCCCCGCAGCTGTCCTGGTCGGGAGCACCCGAGGGCACCAGGTCCTACGCGGTGACCTGTTTCGACCCCGACGCCCCCACGCCCAGCGGGTTCTGGCACTGGGTGCTGGTGGACCTGCCCGCCGACGTCACCTCGCTGCCGACCGGTGCCGCCGCAGGCGCGCTGCCGGGTGCGTCCTTCCACGTGCGCAACGACGGTGGTGAGCACGGGTTCATGGGCGCCGCGCCGCCGCAGGGCGACCAGGTGCACCGCTACTACTTCGTGGTGCACGCCGTGGGCGAGGAGAGCCTCGGTGTGGACACCGACGCCTCTGCGGCCGTGGTGTCGTTCAACCTGGCGTTCAAGACCCTCGGCCGGGCCATCCTCACGGGCACGTACCAGCACTGATGGCCGCCGCGGACGTGCGCCTCGGGAGCGTCGTCCTCGCCTCCCGGGACCCGTCGACCCTGGCAGCGTTCTACGAGGGGCTGCTGGGCTGGACCAGGCTGAGCGACGAACCCGGCTGGGTGCGGATCGGCCCTGTCGCCGACGTTCGCCCCAGCCTGAGCTTCCAGCTCGAGCGCAGCTATGTCGCGCCGGTGTGGCCCGCCGTCGAGGGCCAGCCGCAGATGGAGATGCACCTCGATCTCGCCGTTGACGATCTCGAGGGCGCGGCGGCTCGCGCGGTGGCCCTGGGCGCCGTCGCGGAGGCTCGCCAGCCACAGCGCGACGTGCGGGTGATGCGCGACCCGCACGGTCACGTGTTCTGCTTGTTCGAGCTCGAGTGACCGCGAGCCCGGCCTCCCGTGAGGGTGTCCGGGCTCGCGGTCGAGGTCGCTGCTACTTACTGAGGTTGGGCGGCGATCCGGCGTCGCCCTCCTCGCTGAGCCGCTCGGTCACGTCGTACCCCTCGGTCTCGGGGTGACCGTGCAGGCCGTGGGTCATCGCGAACTCCTCCTCCGGGGAGAGCACCAGCCGGTGCCGCCCGTAGAAGGCGAAGTACGCAAGCCCGATGATGAAGAAGATGAATACCCCGATCACCACGCCTCGATAGTCTGCGTTGAAGGGCAGGATGATCAGCGTCACGATCGAGATGGCCGCGGCCACGTAGGCGCCCGGGGTACCGACCGGACTGGTGTACGGCCGGACCACGTCGGCGTAGTTCCTTCGCAGGATCAGGAAGGCCACCATCTGGAGCACGTACGCGATCACGGCTCCGAACACGGCCACGTTGAGCAACTTCGTGGCGACAGCTCCGGCACTTTCACCTTGCACAGCGCTCAGGCCCACGATCAGGACGATGCCGATACCGGCACTGGCCAACAGAGCCACGTACGGCACCTTGCGTCCGCCCGTGAGAGACAGCACCTTCGGGTAGTAGCCGGCCCGCGACAGCGAGTACATGTTGCGACCGGCGGCGAACATGATGCCCTGGAAAGACGCGACCAGTCCGGCCAGCGCGAACAGCGACAACAGCGCGGCGATGTTGCTGTTCGGGAAGATGGCGCGGAAGCCGTCGAGGATGGGCTCCCCGCTGGTCCGGATCTCCTCGGAGCCGACGACGCCCGGGTTGAGGACGAGGACCACGAAGGCGGTCACCAGGAGAGTCCACATCCCCATCAGAGATCCCCGCGGGATGTCATCCTGGGGAGTGTGCGTCTCCTCGGCCGCCAGCGGCAGCTCCTCGATGCCGAGGAAGAACCAGATCGCGAACGGGAGGGCCGCGAAGACGCCGCTGATCCCGAAGGGCAGGAACGAGCTGTTGCCGGGATCAGGCGTGATGTTGGAGAGGTTGTCGAAGGAGAACTTGCCCGAGAAGACCGCAAGCAGCGAGAAGACTGCCAGCACGGCCAGCGAGATGATCGCAATCACCACCGCGAACTTGAACGACGCCGCTGCGCCCGCCGAGTTCAGCGCCACGAAGATGGCGTAGAAGATCACCACCCAGACACCCAGCGGCATGGACAGGCCGAAGAGGTCGTCGGTGATGGCGTCGGCGTAGGCACCGCAGAAGGTGCCCACCACCGCCGTGGTGATGACGTACTCGATGGTCTCGGCGAGTCCGGTGACGAAGCCGCCCCAGGGCCCCATCGCCGACCGGGCGAACGAGTAGGCGCCGCCGGTGTGCGGCATCGTCGAGGACATCTCGGCGATGCTGTAGATCATCAACAGGTACATCAGGCCGATGACGAGGGTGGCGATCAGCATGCCGCCCCAGCCCGCGTTGTCGATGCCGAAGTTCCAGCCCGAGAAGTCACCGGAGATGACCGCGGCCACGCCGAGTGCCCAGAGGGACCAGGCGCCGGCGTGCCGGGACAGTCCCCGCTTGTCGAAGTAGTCCTGACCGGCGTGGGCGTACGTGACGCCTTCGGTGCCCCTGACGGGGGGCCGGGTGCTGCCGTGAGAGTCCGCCACCGGTTCTCCTCCTTGCGCTCAAGCGAGCCCGATCCCGCGCCTGAGGACATTGGTTCGCAATCGGGCAAGCCTTGTCAAGAGGTTCTTGGTTCGACCTCAGACCATTGACAGCCGGCCCGCGACGTCATGAGACTGGCGGGCATGTCCGCCGAGCCGCACCCGCACCTCACCGAGTCGGTGCTGCGTCCGGTGAGGGGCCACCACGCGTTCGAGGCGTGCGTCGAGCAGCTGGCGACCGCCATCCGGTTGGGCGTCTACCCGAGCGGCAGCACCCTCCCCCCGGAGCGCGACCTGGCACAGCGGCTCTCGGTGTCGCGGGCCACCCTCCGCGAGGCGATGGCGGCCCTGCGCGAGGCCGGGCTGGTCGAGACCTTCCGCGGCCGCGGCGGCGGAACCGTGGTGCTGTCCAAGCCGCGCACCCCGAGCGCGCGCAAGGCCGCCAAGGTGACCGCGCTCCAGCGCCGGGGCTGGCTCGACGCGCTCGACTTCCGTGCGGTCATCGAGCCCGGGGCCTGCGAGCTCGCGGCGAGGACGCCACGCACCGACCTGCAGGAGCAGCAGCTGGTCGAGGCGCACGACGCCGTCTCGCGGGCCCGGGACCGGACCGAGCACCGGCAGGCCGACTCGCGCTTCCACCTGACCCTCGCCTCGCTGTCCGGCTCGCCCCGGATGATCGAGGCGGTCACGTCGGTGCAGGCCGCCCTGCACGAGATGCTCAGTGTGATCCCGGTGCTCGACACCAACATCGCGCACTCCGACCGGCAGCACCACACCCTGCTCCGTGCTGTGCTCGACGGTCAGCCCGAGCGCGCGCACCGGGTGATGGGAGAGCACTGCGAGGACACCGCCGCCCTGCTCCGGGGGCTGCTGGGTTGAGCGACACGACGTACGGACCGAAGGAGAGCACAGTGGGAACCCGCAACGAGCGACACCTCACCATGGACGACCTGGTGGCCCGGATCGAGGCGGGCGAGATCGACACGGTGGTGGTCGGCTTCACCGACATGCAGGGCCGGCTCCAGGGCAAGCGCCTGCACGGTCGCTACTTCGTCGACCACGTGGTCGGGCACGGCACCGAGGGCTGCAACTACCTGCTGGCCGTCGACGTGGACATGAACACCGTGGGCGGCTACGCCATCTCCTCGTGGGAGCGCGGGTACGGCGACATGGAGTTCGTCCTCGACGACGACACGATCCGGCTGCTGCCCCACCTGCCGGCGACCGCGCTGGTCCAGTGCGACCTGGTCTGGCCGGACCACTCCCCCGTGCTCCAGTCGCCGCGGGGCATCCTGCGCCGCCAGCTCGACCGGGTCGCCGACCGAGGCTGGACCGCGCTGGCCGGGACCGAGCTGGAGTTCATCGCGTTCGAGGACACCTACGAGCAGGCCCACGACGCCGACTACCGGGGCCTGACGCCGGTCAACCAGTACAACGTCGACTACTCGATCCTGGGCACCTCGCGGGTCGAGCCGCTGCTGCGCGACATCCGCAACCACATGTACGCCGCCGGGCTGGACGTCGAGGGCGCCAAGGGCGAGTGCAACTTCGGCCAGCACGAGATCGGGTTCCTCTACAACGAGGCCATGGTCACCGCCGACAACCACGTGGTCTACAAGACCGCTACCAAGGAGATCGCGGCCCAGCACGGCAAGTCGATCACCTTCATGGCCAAGTACAACCAGCGCGAGGGCAGCTCCTGCCACATCCACCTGTCCCTGCGTGGCCAGGACGGCGAGCTGGTGTTCTGGGACTCCGAGGCAGGCCGTCGAACGCCGCTCTACGACCAGTTCGTGGCCGGCGTACTGGCCACCGCCGCCGACTTCACCCTGCTCTACGCACCCAACGTGAACTCCTACAAGCGCTTCGCCGACGGCTCGTTCGCGCCCACCGCCATCGCCTGGGGGCTCGACAACCGCACCTGTGCACTGCGGCTGGTCGGTCACGGGGCCGGGGCCCGGATGGAGAACCGAGTCCCCGGTGCCGACGTGAACCCCTACCTGGCGCTGGCCGCGATGGTCGCCGGCGGGCTGCACGGGATCGAGCAGGAGCTCACCCTGCAGCCCGAGCTGGTCGGCAACGCCTACACCTCCGACGCCGCCCGGGTGCCCGCCACCCTGGCCGCTGCGCGCGAGGCGTTCCGCGCGTCGTCGGTGGTCCGGGAGGCCCTGGGTGCCGACGTCGTGGACCACTACGTCAACATGGCCGACGTCGAGCTCGCGGCGTACGACGCCGCCGTCACCGACTGGGAGCTCCGCCGCGGATTCGAGAGGCTGTAGATGAGCGAGATCCACACCGTCGTCA
>JBBQRV010000172.1:0-8378 GCA_038214475.1 Propionibacteriales bacterium
GATCAGGGACCGTCTCGACCAGGTCGTCGGCATCGTCCTGACCCACGGACACGAGGACCACATCGGAGGTGTCCCGTACCTCCTGCGTGAGCGCAGCGACATCCCGGTCATCGGCTCCCGGCTGACCCTCGCGCTGATCCGCGAGAAGCTCAAGGAACACCGCATCGTCCCGAAGCTCCACGAGGTCAAGGAGGGGGACCGGGACCAGAGCACGTACGGCCCGTTCGACCTGGAGTTCCTCGCCGTCAACCACTCGATCCCGGACGGGCTCGCGGTCTGCATCCGCACGAGTGCCGGTCTCGTGCTCCACACCGGCGACTTCAAGATGGACCAGTTCCCCCTCGACAAGCGGATCACCGACCTGCGCGGCTTCGCCCGGCTGGCCGACGAGGGAATCGACCTCCTCCTCATCGACTCGACCAACGCGGAAGTGCCCGGGTTCACCACCTCCGAACGCGACCTCGCTCCGGCCATCGACCACGTCTTCCGCACGGCTCCGCGCCGTGTCATCGTCTCGAGCTTCGCCAGCCACGTGCACCGCATCCAGCAGGTCCTGGACCAGAGTCATGCCCATGGCCGCAAGGTGGCCTTCGTGGGCCGTTCCATGGTGCGCAACATGGGCGTGGCCCAGGACCTCGGTTACCTCGACGTGCCGCCGAACCTCATCGTTCCTCTCGACCAGCTCGAGAAGCTGCCCGCCAACAAGGCCACCCTGATCTGCACCGGCTCCCAGGGTGAGCCGATGGCCGCGCTGTCGCGGATGGCCAGCCGCGACCACAAGATCCGCGTCGGCGAGGGCGACACCATCTTGATGGCCTCCTCGGTGATTCCGGGCAACGAGAACGCCATCTCCAACGTCATCAACGGCCTGACCAGGTGGGGCGCCCACGTGGTCCACAAGGGCAACGCCAAGGTGCACGTCTCCGGTCACGCGAGCGCTGGGGAACTCGTGTACTGCTACAACGTCATGAAGCCGGCCAACGTCATGCCGGTCCACGGCGAGTACCGCCACCTGCGAGCCAACGCGGACCTCGCCATCAGCACCGGGATCGACCCCGACCGGGTGGTCCTCGCCGAGGACGGCGTGGTCGTGGACATGATCAAGGGAACGGCGAAGATCACCGGCAAGGTCGCTGCGGGCAATGTCTACGTGGACGGCCAGGTCGTCGGTGGCGTCACCGAAGCCACCCTCAAGGACCGGCGCACCCTGGCCGAGGAGGGCGTCGTCACCGTGCTGGCGATCGTGGATGCCGACACCGGCGAGCTCGCGGACCCGCCGGACTTCCTGGTCCGCGGTTTCGAGCACGACCCCTCGTCGTTCGATCCGGCCGTGACGGTGATCAAGAAGACGCTGGCGCGAGCGGCCGCCGAAGGTATCGGCGACGCCCACCAGCTCGAGCAGATGATCGGCCGCGACGTCGCCCGTTGGGCACAACGCGCCTTCCGCCGTACGCCGTTGATCATCCCGATCATCATCGACGCCTGAGGGGTACGACGCTCCCGGTCCGGGCTCACCGAAGCGGCGTCGTACTCGCCGCACCCGGGTGAGCCCGGGTGCGCCGGAGTGCGAAGAACTTGTCAGCGCCGACGATGACCGAGACGACGATCACGATTCCCAGGATCCTGAGCCAGGCAGTGGCGTCGATGGGTGCGGTCGCGAAGATCCTGTTCATCGCCGGGAGATAGGTGAATGCCGCCTGAAGTGCCAGCTGGACGAGAACACCTCCGATGACCCACCGGTTGGTGAAGATGCCCAGGCGCCAGGACCCGCGGGTCAAGGATCGGCAGCTGAAGAGGTAGGCGATCTCGACGGCGACGAAGACGCTGACGGCCGCGGTGCGGGCTTCTTCGAGACTCGA
The DNA here is from genome assembly GCA_038214475.1 of Propionibacteriales bacterium. Taxonomy (GTDB): domain Bacteria; phylum Actinomycetota; class Actinomycetes; order Propionibacteriales; family Nocardioidaceae; genus Nocardioides. The sequence goes on from JBBQRV010000172.1 coordinate 1,860, forward strand.
GCCGCGGGCCTGTTCGGAGACGAACGTCCACCAGGAGCCGGCGACGAGCAGGCTGGCGACCAGGATGGTTCGCCACACCAGGGTCCCCGTCAGGAGGGGGCGGTCCGGCTCGCGCGGGGGCCGTTCCATGATCCCGGGTTCGCGTGGCTCGAAGGCCAACATGAGGCCCAGGGCCACGGCAGTGGTCATGTTGATCCACAAGATCTGTGTGGGAAGGATCGGCAGCGCGGTCCCGAAGAGAATCGCGACCAGGATGACGAGCCCCTCGCCCATGTTGGTGGGCAACGTCCAGACGATGAACTTCGTGAGGTTGTCGAAGACCCCGCGCCCCTCTTCGACGGCGGCCTCGATGGTGGCGAAGTCATCGTCGATGAGGATCATGTCGGCTGCGTCCTTGGCGACCTCGGTGCCGCCTCGGCCCATCGCGATCCCGATGTCCGCCTTCCGCAGGGCCGGGGCGTCGTTGACGCCGTCCCCGGTCATGGCGACCACGTGGCCGCGGGCCTGGAGCGACTCGACCAGCCTCAGCTTCTCCTCGGGTGAGACCCTGGCGAAGACACCGGTGCCGATCACGGCTGCCTCGTAGTCGGTGGGCGACATGGAGCTGAGGGCGGCGCCGTTGACGACACGTCGCTCACTCGGAGGGCGGTGGTCCAGCCCCAGCTCCTCGGCGATGGCCGCGGCGGTCGCCGGGTGGTCCCCGGTGATCATCTTGATCTCGATCCCCGCGGCATGGCAGGCGGCGATCGCTGCGGTGGCCGTCGGCCGTGGCGGGTCGAGCATCGCCTGCAGGCCGGTCAGCACGAGCTCGCCCCCCAGACCATCAGTCGAGAAGTGATCGGGCGTCGCGCCGAGCGCGATCGCCGTCGCCAGGACCCGCAACCCCTTCGCAGCCATGAAGTCCACGGCCTCGGCGACCGTGCTCACGTCCAGTGGCTCCACCGTTCCGTCGGCGCGCATCCAGCTCGAGCAGAGCTCGACGACCCGTTCGGTGGCGCCCTTGACGAGGACGACGTGCTGACCATCTGCGCTCTCACGGTGCAAGGTGGCCATGTACTGCCGCCCGGAGTCGAAGGGGACAGTGGCGATGCGGGGGTAGTCCTCGTCGACGGAGCCAATAGCGGCGGCCTTGAGTGCGACCACCTTCATGGCCGCTTCGGTCGGGTCGCCCGAGATCACCCATCGCTCGCCGTCATGGCTGACGGCGGCGTCGTTGCATGCCGTCCCGGCCAGCACACACCAGCGCAGGGCCTCGTGTGCAGCGACATCGGCCCGGACTCCGGCGCAACTGAGGGTTCCGGCAGGGTCGTACCCGCCGCCCGACACCTCGAACCGGGCATCTGGCGTCCAGAGCTCGCGGACCGTCATCTCGTTCTCGGTGAGCGTGCCGGTCTTGTCCGTGCAGATCACGGTGGTGCTTCCGAGGGTCTCGACGGCGGGGAGCCGCCGCACGATGGCGTGCCGGCCGACCATGCGTTTGACGCCGATGGCCAGGGTGATGGTGACGGCGGCCGGAAGGCCTTCGGGGATGGCGCCGACGGCGAGGGCGACGGCCGCCGTGAACATCTGGGGCGCGTGCTCCCCTCGAAGCAGGCCGATCCCGAAAGCCGCTGCTGCCAGGCCGACGATCAGCATGGTGAGGATGGTGCTGAACCGGGCAAGCTTTCTGGTGAGCGGGGTGTCGAGGACGGCAGCGCCGCTGACGAGTCGATGGATGTCTCCGAGCTGGGTCTTGTCGGCCGTGGAGACGACGATCCCGTGACCGGACCCGGATCGCACCAGGGTTCCCGCGTAGAACATGTTGTGTCGATCAGCCACCCGCGTCTGGGGCGCGAGCACCGCCTCCTGCTTCAGGACGGCGGCGGACTCGCCTGTCAGAGCGGACTCGTCGACCCGGAGCTCGGTTGCCTCGACCAGGCGGAGGTCGGCGGGCACCTTCTCACCTGCCTCGAGGGCAACGAGGTCGCCGGGAACCAGTCCGTCGGACGAGATGGTGTGTCCGAGCCCGCCACGCACCACGCGAGCCTGGCCATGGGTCATCGACCGCAGGCCTTCGAGTGCTGCCAAGGCCTTCGACTCCTGGATGAAGCCGACGAGAGCGTTCACGAGGACGACACCGAGGATCACGGAGGCATCGATGTACTCACCGAGGACCAGAGTCGTCGTCGCGGCGGCCAACAGCACGTAGATGAGGGGGCTGTGGAACTGGAGCAGCACCCTGACCAGCAGGGAGTCGCCATGCGCCGATGGCAGCGCGTTCGGTCCGTGAATCTGCAGCCGTGCCGCAGCTTCGGACTCGGCCAGGCCGAGCTGTGAATGGCTTCCGAGCAGCTCGACGACCTGAGGCGCGGGCACCGCGTGGTGGTGGGTCGTCAGAGCCGTCCTGTCCTCAGGAATGGTCACGGGGAGCTCCGGCTCTGCCGCCATGATCGTTGGTGCACATCCATGCCTCCACTATGGCGGCACCTCCATGAGCTCCGGTCGGTGGACGACCATCCTCGCCTCAGTCCGGTCCCTCGGTGCCGGACGTCGCAGAGGCCCGCCGCAGAGGGGCTGCTCTAGGTTGGGGTGCATGGAGATCGAGGAACGGCTTCTCCCCGGGGTGGGACTGCGCTACGAGTTCGTCAACCACCGCGGCGCCCGGGTGGGGGTGGTCGCTCTCCGCAGCGGCGGGTTCGAGGTCTCGCTCTACGAGGGGGACGATCCCGATCTCGCCACCTCGACGTTCCATCTCGATCCCCAGGAGGCCGACGCGCTGGCCCAGATCCTGGGGGCTCCCCGGATCTCCGAGCGGTTCGCCGACCTCACCCGAGAAGTGCCTGGACTGTCGGCAGGTCAGGTCGAGATCAAGCCCGGCGGAACCTATGCCGATCGTCCCCTCGGGGACACCAGGGCACGCACCCGCACCGGGGCGTCCATCGTGGCCGTGGTCCGGGGCGACAACGTGATCGCCTCGCCCGGACCGGCAGAGATCCTGCGGGCGGGTGACGTCCTCGTGGTCATCGGGACCGTGGACGGTCTGTCGGGGGTCGTGAGCCTGATCGCCTCGGACTGACGTGGAGGTCTCCGCGGGGTTGCTCCTCGAGCTCGGACTGCTGCTGCTGGTCCTCACGGTTCTCGGCTCCGGTGCTCGCAGGGTGGGGATGTCACCGATCCCGCTCTACCTGCTGGCCGGGCTGTTCCTCGGCCAGGGTGGGCTCGCGCCCGTGCAGGCAACCCATGACTTCGTCGAGGCTGGAGCCTCGATCGGTCTGGTGCTGCTGCTGCTCGTCCTGGGGCTCGAGTTCACCGTCGACGAGTTCACCACGAGCCTGCGTCGTCACCTCGGATCTGCGGTCGTCGACCTGGTCCTCAACTCGGCACCCGGGGCCCTCGCCGGCTGGTGGCTCGGCCTGGACACCGTGGGCATCCTGGCGCTCGCGGGCGCGACGTACATCTCGTCGTCCGGCATCATCGCGCGAGTCCTCGGCGATCTGCAGCGGTTGGGCAACCGGGAGACCCCTGCGGTCCTCTCGGTCCTGGTGCTCGAGGACTTCGCCATGGCCGCCTACCTGCCGGTCCTGGCCGTGCTGGCCTCGGGAGGCACCTGGTGGCAGGCAGTCATCGGCGTAGCGGTGGCGCTGGGCGCACTGAGCGGTGCGCTGGTGGCCTCCCAGCGCTACGGGCACCGGGTGGGCCAGCTGGTCTCGCACCCCGATGCCGAACAGCTGCTCCTGCGGGTCCTGGGTCTCACCCTCGTCGTCGCCGCGTTCGCCGAGTTCGTGCACGCCTCCGCCGCGGTCGGAGCCTTCCTGGTCGGCCTCACCCTCACCGGTGCTGTGGCGGTACGGGCGCGTGACGTCCTCTCGCCGCTGCGAGACCTGTTCGCGGCCGTCTTCTTCCTCGCCATCGGTCTCTCGGTTGACCCCAGCGACCTGCTGCCCGCCCTTCCGGTGGCCCTCCTGTTGGCTGTCGCGACGGCCCTCACCAAGATCGTCACTGGCTGGTACGCGGTCGGGCGAGAAGGAGCCGGCCCCCAGGGACGGTGGCGTGCGGGAACCGCTCTGACAGCCCGCGGCGAGTTCTCCCTGGTCATCATCGGACTTGTCGGGACCCAGCACGCATCGCTGGCCGACCTGGTCACCGCGTACGTACTCGTGCTCGCGATGGGGGGCCCGCTCCTGGCCCGGACACCGGCTCCGAGCCTGCTCGTGGGTGGCAGGGTGTCGCGAAGTGGACCCGCGGAAACCGGGTCATGACGGTTTCGCGGTGCCCCGTAGCGCCCTACGGCTGATCGACCGGCGGAACGGTGAGGAGGCAGGCTCCTGGTTCGGCGAACGGGACCAGGTCGCTCCCGGCCGGGTCTGCGCCGTACTCGCTGAGCACTCCGCGCAGCATTCCGAGGTGGACGTTGCACACGATGCGAGGGTTGCTGCGCGCAGCCTCGAGAAGCGGGCAGCGGGTGAGGCGGACCGACGACAGTGCGCTCGGGTCCTGGAGTGGTTCGAAGCCCATGTCGTCGAGCAGCTCCACCGCGCGGTCGCGGGCCGACCCCGGGGTCGTGGGGGCGGCGCCACGACGACGCGCCAGGTCGCGTCCCCAGCCCTCGCCGGCGATCGCAGCGTCGGTGCTCGGTTGCGCACTGGTGCGGGCGATCGTCGACGACAGCACCACGGCGAGCGCGGCGTACTCCGACGCCTCGGAGAGGCTCGACGTCGCCTGGTAGGTCCACGCCGGTCGGCCTCGGCCGTGTGGCTGCTCCCGGGCCCGGGCGGCGAGGCCGGCCCGTACGAGCGTGTCGAGATGCTCGCGCACCGTGTTGGGGTGCAGCGCCGTCATCCCGGCCAGTACGGCGAGGGTCATCGGCTGGTGTTGAGCTCGCAGCGTCTGGAGGAGTCGTTCGGTCGATGTCGACAGGCGACGGTCGGGGGATCCACCGCGAGGGCCGAGGGAACCCGGCGCCTCAGACGTGTGGGACTTTCGACCCTCTCCATTTCTCACGGTCTCGACTGTACTTATATCCACACGGCACCACCACCGTCGGTGGGCCAGTGAGGAGATCTGTCATGACCCACGAGGTCATCGGGCCGCTCGACATCGACAGCCGAGCAGGCACGACGCCCCCTTCGGACGGCTGCTCCGGCGGCTGCGCCTGCGGGGAGGCCGACGCCGGCCAGCTTCCCGAGCTCGATGCCCGGGCGATCCCGCACGCCATCCGGCACGCCGCCATCCTGGGAGCCCTCGACGGCATCGCACCCGGCGACGGGCTGGTCCTGATCGCCCCTCACGATCCGCTGGGGCTGCTCGCGCAGCTCGAGTCGCGAGCTCCGGACACGTTCGCCGTCGAGTACCTCCAGCGCGGCCCCGAGGCCTGGCGCCTCAGCCTGACCCGAACAGTCGCCTGAATGAGCGCCTCCGTGAGCAAACCGACCGCTGAGGGCCGAGGTGAGACCCGAGAGGCCCGCGGGGAGGGCACGAGAGTGACGAGTCCGCCGACCTCCGGGCCCCAGCCCGGCGGGGCAAGAAGATCCCCGTGGCTGATGCTGGCGTTGGCCACCACCGGGTTCGCGATCAACTTCTGGGCGTGGGCACTGCTCAGCCCGCTCGGCCCGGTGTTCCGCGACAACGGCACCCTGGGCGCCCTCAGCGAGTGGCAGGTCTCATTGATCGTGGCCGTGCCGGTCTTCGTGGGCTCCCTCGGCCGGATCCCCGTCGGAGCGCTGACCGACAAGTACGGCGGGCGAGAGATGTTCGTGATCGTCTCACTCGCCACCATCGTGCCGATCCTGTTCATCGGCCTCTACGGACAGACCAACTACGCCGCGCTGCTGTTCGGCGGATTCTTCCTCGGCATCTCGGGAACCTCGTTCGCGGTCGGAGTCCCGTTCGTCAACGCCTGGTTCCCGCCCGAACGTCGAGGCCTGGCCGTGGGGATCTTCGGGGCCGGCATGGGCGGCACCGCGATCAGTGCGCTCACGACGGTCAAGCTCTACACCAACGTCGGCGACAAGGCGCCGTTCCTGTTCGCGGCCGCGGCGTTGGCCGTCTTCGCGGTCGTGGCGTGGCTGCTGCTCGAGGACGCACCCGGGCGCCAGGCCCCGACCTCCTCCTTGGCGACGCGGCTGAAGGCGAACGCACGCCTGCCGATCACCTGGCAGGCCTGCATCCTGTACGCGGTCGCGTTCGGAGGGTACGTCGCGTTCTCGGTCTACCTGCCCGCCTACCTGAAGACCGCCTACGACCTCACCCCCGCCGACGCCGCCAACCGGATGGCCGGCTTCGTGGTCATTGCGGTGATCATGCGACCGGTGGGGGGCTGGCTTGCCGACCGGGTCGGGCCGATCCCGGTCCTGGCCGGCGGATACTTTGTGGTCGTGGTCGGTGCCGCGATCGCGTCCACGACACCGGTCCTGGAGCCCGTCGGCGCCGTCGCCTTTCTGGTGATGGCGATGGCGCTGGGTTCCGGCACCGGCGCCACCTTCGCGCTGATCGCCCGGGTGACCGATCCGTCCCGGGTCGGTGGCGTCACGGGCCTGGTCG
>JBBQRV010000173.1:0-8362 GCA_038214475.1 Propionibacteriales bacterium
GTTGTTCCTCACGGTGCTGCTGCTTGCCTGGCTGATCGTGAAGCTGTTCAAGGTCGATCTCGCGCAGGCAAGGGGTGAGGGCTGATGAGGGGTAGAAACGCCGTCGGCACCTGGGTCGGCTTCGCGGCGATCATGGTCTGGTGCCTCCTGCCGGTGGCCTGGATCATCTCGCTGTCGTTCAAGTCGCTGGCCGAAACGACCACGGGCAGTCCGCAGTTCCTGCCGCAGGACCCGACGTTCGACAACTACCGCACCCTGCTCAACTTCAACGACGCCGCCGGGCACGACTTCCTGCTGGCGCTGCGCAACTCGTTCGCCATCGCCCTGATCGCCACCGCGCTCTCGGTGATCTTCGCGACCCTGGCGGCCTACGCGATCGCCCGGCTGGAGTTCAAGGGCAAGCGGCTGGTGCTGTCGCTGGCCCTGGCCATCGCGATGTTCCCGGTGGTGTCGCTGGTGGGCCCGCTGTTCGACATGTGGCGCACGTTCCACCTGTTCAACACCTGGCCGGGTCTGATCATCCCCTACATGTCGTTCACGCTGCCGCTGGCGATCTGGGTCCTGTCGGCGTTCTTCCGGGAGATCCCTTGGGAGATGGAGCAGGCGGCCCAGGTCGACGGCGCCACGTCGTGGCAGGCGTTCCGCAAGGTGATCGTGCCATTGGCCGCGCCCGGGGTGTTCACCGCGGCGATCCTCACGTTCTTCTTCGCCTGGAACGAGTTCGTGCTCGCCATCTCGCTCACCTCGACGACCGGGTCACGCACCGTCCCTGCCCAGATGTCGTTCTTCGTGGGGCCGGACCCGTTCAACCCGCCCTACTCCCAGCTCGCCACCGCCTCGGTGATCGTGACCGTGCCGGTGATCATCATCGTCCTGCTGTTCCAGCGCAAGATCGTCGCCGGCCTCACCTCCGGCGCAGTGAAGGGTTGAGCCATGGCTGCCATCACCATGAAGAACATCGTCAAGAAGTACGGCGACGGCTTTCCGGCGGTGAACGACATCAGCATCGACGTGGCCGACGGCGAGTTCGTGATCCTCGTCGGCCCGTCCGGCTGCGGGAAGTCCACCCTGCTGAGGATGATCGTCGGCCTGGAGGACATCACCAGCGGGGACATGCTCATCGGCGAGAAGCGGGTCAACGACCTCGCCCCGCGCGACCGCAACCTGGCCATGGTCTTCCAGAACTACGCGCTCTACCCGCACCTGAGCGTCTACGAGAACATCGCCTTCCCGCTTCGGCTGGCCGGCGCCCCGGACGCCGAGGTCGACGAGAAGGTGCGCAAGGCCTCCAGCACCCTCGAGCTCGACGAGCACCTCGAACGCAAGCCCGGCAACCTGTCCGGCGGCCAGCGGCAGCGGGTCGCGATGGGCCGGGCCATCGTCCGCGACGCGGACGCGTTCCTGTTCGACGAGCCGCTGTCCAACCTCGACGCAAAGCTGCGCGGCCAGATGCGCACCGAGATCTCCCGTATGCAGAAACGGCTGGGCATCACCACGGTCTACGTCACCCACGACCAGACCGAGGCGATGACGCTGGGTGACCGGGTCGCCGTACTCAAGCGCGGGGTGCTGCAGCAGCTGGCCTCGCCGCGCGAGCTCTACGGCAACCCCGGCAACCTGTTCGTGGCCGGCTTCATCGGCTCCCCGCCGATGAACTTCCTGCCGGCCAAGATCGACGGCACCTCGGTCGAGCTGCCGTTCGGCACGGTGCAGATCAGCGAGGAGAAGGCCCGCCTGGTGCAGGACCACGACCTGCTGATCGCCGGGATCAGGCCCGAGGCCTTCGAGGACGCCTCCGTGGTCGACTCCTCCCGCAAGGGATCCACGTTCACCACGACCGTCGAGGTCGTGGAGTGGCTGGGCAACGAGGCCTACGCCTACATCCCGTTCGAGGCGCCACCCGAGATGCACGAACAACTGACCCAGCTGGAGAGGGACCTCGACGGCGAGACCCTGCGCACCCAGCTCGTGGTCTCGCTCGACGGGAACAGCCAGATCGCCGAGGGGGACGAGGCCGAGATCTGGGTCGACTCCTCCAAGATGCACCTCTTCGACGCGAAGAGCGGGGAGAACCTCACCGTCGACCGCGACCATGCCGGGGAGATCCCGGCGCAGCCCAAGGAGATGGCCGCGGGCTGACTCAACGCTGACCTGTCGCAGATGTACATGTACATCTGCGACAGGTCAGCGTCAGGAGGCCACCACGAGCACCGGGACAGGGTGGATCTCGATGCCGACCCGGTCACCGATCGTGAGTGCGGCCGCGGCCGCACTGTCGAGCTGGGCCACGATCTGGGTGCCGTCGTCGAGGATGGCGGTCGCGTGCGAGACCGCCCCCAGGAAGGCCAGCCCGACGACGCGGGCCACGCCGTCCGTCGCCCTGACGAACGTGACCGACTCGGGACGCACCAGGGCCCGGCCGGAGCCGGTGGCCGAGCCCGGCAGCACCGGCAGCCGGGCACCCAGCACGCTGGCGGACCCCTCGCTGACCTCGGCCGGGATCCGGTTGCTCAGCCCCACGAACTCGCCGACGAACGGCGTCGCGGGCGCGGAGTAGAGCTGCGACGGGGTGGCGATCTGGTCGAGCCGGCCGGCCTTCATCACGCCGACCCGGTCGGCGACGGCCAGCGCCTCCTCCTGGTCGTGGGTCACGAACAGGGTGGTCGTGCCCACGTCGATCTGGATCCGGCGGATCTCGTCGCGCAGCTGCACCCGCACCTTCGCGTCGAGGGCCGACAGCGGTTCGTCCAGCAGCAGCACGGCCGGCTCGATCGCCAGCGCGCGGGCCAGCGCGACCCGCTGCTGCTGTCCTCCGGAGATCTGGTTGGCGTAGCGGTCCTTCTGCGGCCCCAGCCCGACCAGGTCGAGCATGTCGCCCGCACGGGTACGCCGCTCGGAGCGCGACACTCCGCGCAGCTTGAGCCCGAAGGCGACGTTGTCGAGCACCGTGAGGTGCGGGAACAGGCTGTAGGCCTGGAAGACCATCCCCATGTCACGCTTGTTGGCGGGCACCAGGGAGAGGTCCCTGTCGCCGACCCGGATCGAGCCCGCGTCCTGCTTCTCCAGACCCGCGAGGATCCGCAGTGCGGTCGTCTTGCCGCATCCCGACGGTCCGAGCAGCACCACCAGCTCGCCGGGCGACAGGTGCAGGTCGAGGCCGTCGAGGGCCTTCACGTCGCCGTACGAGCGGTGCAGGTCGGTCATCTCGACGGCGACCCCGCTGGTCGACGTGCGCGGACGCGGGGCGGCGGTGGTGGAACCGGAGCCGGTGTCGGACATCTACTTCCCTTCGGACGGGCTACGGCGGCGGTCGAGGAGCGACAGCAGGAGCAGCAGGAGTGCGGCGAACACGATCGACGCCAGCGCGGCCGCCATGGACTCGGGCGCGTTGGCCTTGCTGATCAGCACGATCACCACGGGCAGCGTGTCGTAGTGGAGCAGGGAGGAGAAGGTGTACTCCCCCAGCACCAGGGCCACGGAGATGAACGCCGCCGCCAGGATCCCGGTCCAGATGTTCGGGACGATCACCCGGACGATCACGGTGCCCCAGGAGGCGCCCAACGACCGCGCGGCCTCGGCCAGGGTCACCGCGTCGAGGCCGGAAAGGGCCGCGTCGATCGCCCGGTAGGCGTACGGCAGCACCAGCACCACGTACACGAAGGCGAGGGTGAGCGCCGAGTCACCCACCAGGTAGGTGACCCAGGCGTAGACGTTCTTGATGCCGACCACGATCACCAGGGCGGGGATGGTCAGCGGGAGCAGGCACAGGAACTCGACGAGCCGTGAGGCCCGCGGCACCCTGAGCCGGACCCAGACCATGGTCGGGACCAGCAGCACCACCATGCCGACGACGGTGAGCAACGCCAGCGTCAACGACGTGGTGATCGCACTGCTCATCGTGGGGTCCTGCGCCAGCGCCTGCCAGTACGCACCGGTGCGCTCGCCGCTGCCCGGCACCTTGGAGCTGAAGTCGAGCAGCGCCAGGAGCGGCAGGACGAAGAACGTGGCGAACGCGAGCAGGAGCACCCAGCGCAGCACTCCCCAGGCGCGGGCGCCGGTCACGACAGCCACCGCGACGTACGCCTGAGCAACCAGGCGTAGAGACCCATCACGATCGCGACGACCACGACCATCTCGAGTGCCAGGGCGTAGCCGAAGTTGGCCTGCCCCAGCACGACCTCGCTGGTGAGGGAGGTCCGGATCAGCAGGGGCAGGATCGGCGCACCCTGGCTGACCAGGGCCGCGGCGGTGGCGTAGGCCGCGAACGCGTTCGCGAACAGCAGCAGCGCCGAGCCGAGGAACGCCGGGCGCAGCAGCGGGAACGCGACCTGGGTCCAGTACTGACGGGTGCTCGCTCCGAGGTTGACGGCCGCCTCACGCCACTGGGGGCGGAGCCCCTCCAGTGCGGGGAGGAACACGATCACCATCAACGGGATCTGGAAGTAGGTGTAGACCAGGATCAGGCCGGGCAACCGGTAGAGCCAGCCCGAGCCGGTGGCGTCGACGCCGAAGGCGTCCGCCAGCAGGTTGGTCAGCAGGCCCCCGAAACCCAGCGTCGCCATCCAGGCGAAGGCCAGGGTGACCCCGCCGAACTGGGCAAGGACGCCGCACACCGACGTGACCACCCTCCGCATCACCGACGTGGGTGGCGCGGTGACGACGAGGTAGGCCAGCATCGCTCCCAGGCAGGCACCCACCACCGCGGACGCGAGCGAGAGGACCAGGCTCTGCTGGAGCGCACGCAGCGCGGTGTCTCCACCGAGGGCCCGGATCTTCTCCAGCGAGTAGCCGCCCTGATCGGTCTGGAAGGCCCCCACCGCCACCGTGATCGTGGGGATCACCAGGAACACGAAGACGTAGGCCAGGAACGGGAGCAGCCCGACCGACGGGCCGACGCGAAGGCGTCGGCCCGTCGGTGCGGGTGCTGCCGCTGTCGCCGCCGTGGGCGACGCCGAGGCGGGCAGGGGGGCCGAGGTGCTCAGCCGACTGCCTTGGCCCAGTTGTCCGCCAGGTAGGCGGCCATCGTGGTGGTCTGCTCGTTCGTCGGGATGACCGGCGTGCCCGCGACCTCGGGCAGTGCGGCGTACAACGTCTGGTCGATGGTCCCGGCGGCGACCATGGCGTCGGCCCGCACCGGACGGGCGCCTCCGGCCAGCCAGAGGTTCTGGCCCTCGTCGCTGTAGAGGAACTCCTCCCAGAGCCGGGCGGCCGCGGGGTGCGGGGCGTCGGTGTTGATCGCCTGGAAGTAGTAGCCCGCGATCGCGGCGTTCTCCGGGACGAACACCTTCCAGCTCGGGAGCTTGGCGCTCTCGGCCGCGTTCAGGTAGTCCCAGTCGATGACCACGGGGGTCTGCCCGGACTCGATGGTCGCCGAGGTCGGGTTGACCGGCAGGAAGTTGCCCGCCTTCTTCAGCCGCTTGAAGTAGTCGACGCCCGGCGCGATGTCGTCGGCCGAGCCACCGTTGGCGACGGAGGCCATCACGACACCGCTGAACGCGGCACCGGCGGCCGTCGGGTCGCCGTTGAGCGCGACCTTGCCCTTGAAGTCGGAGCCGAGCAGGTCGTCGAGCGACGTCACGTCGGGCACCTTGCTGGAGTCGTAGCCCACGGACATGAACCCGCCGTAGTCGTTGATCCAGGCGCCATCGGCGTCCTTGAACTCGGCAGGGACGTCGTCCCACGTCGAGACCTTGTACGGCGCGAACATGTCCGTGTTGGCCAGCGCCACGGACTGGCCGAGGTCGAACACGTCCGGGGCGCGGTCGCTGCCCTTGAGCTGGGTGGCCGCGTTGATCTCGTCCTGGCTGGCGCCGTCGGGCTGGTCGGACTTGATCGTGATGTCGTACTTGGCCTCGAAGGCCTTGATGATGTTGCCGTAGTTGGCCCAGTCGGGCGGCAACGCGATCACGTTGAGGGTGCCTTCGGCCTGGGCGGCCTTGACGAGGTCGTCCATAGTGCCGAAGTCGGCGACCGAGGTCGCCGTGGCGGCGTCGGTCCCGCCGGACGTCGTCGCGGACGGCTTGTCGTCGGCCGGCGGCGCACAGGCCGCCAGGGCGAGCGTCGCGGACACGGCGACGAGGGAGACGAGCGTGGTACGGACCTTCACGGAACCTCCTGCAGTTGGGGCGCAATGTGCGCCGCGCGAACCCTCGCGGGAACACACATCCCGGACGCTACTCCCAGAAGGACGTCAGCGGCACGTGCGGTGAACGGAAGATTCCCCCCAACCCTTCGCCGTCCTCGGGCCCGCGGGCGACTCGACCTGCGCGGGGCGTAATCTCAGGCCTCGTGGCCACCGAACCCGAATTCCGCTACTCCGACCTGCTGCCGACCGGCCCGGACGAGACGCCCTACCGGCTGGTGACGACCGAGGGCGTGAGCACCTTCGAGGCCGACGGCCGGACGTTCCTGAAGGTCTCCCCCGAGGCGATCCAGCGACTGACCTCGGAGGCGATGCACGACATCGCGCACTACCTGCGGCCCGCCCACCTGGCCCAGCTGCGCCGGATCATCGACGACCCCGAGGCCTCCGGGAACGACCGCTTCGTGGCCCTCGACCTGCTCAAGAACGTCAACATCTCCGCCGGTGGTGTGCTGCCGATGTGCCAGGACACCGGCACCGCGATCGTGATGGGCAAGAAGTCCGAGGGCGTGCTCACCGGCGCCGACGACGGCGAGGCGATCAGCCACGGCGTGTACGACGCCTACACCCGGCTGAACCTGCGCTACAGCCAGCTGGCCCCGCTGACGACCTACGAGGAGAAGAACACCGGCACCAACCTGCCGGCCCAGATAGAGATCTACTCGACGCCGTCGCACGACGGGAAGCCGGAGTACAAGTTCCTCTTCATGGCCAAGGGCGGCGGGTCGGCCAACAAGTCGTTCCTGTTCCAGGAGACCAAGGCGATCCTCAACCCGGCCCGGATGCTGACCTTCCTCGACGAGAAGATCCGCTCGCTCGGCACGGCCGCCTGCCCGCCGTACCACCTGGCGATCGTGATCGGCGGCACCTCCGCGGAGTACGCGCTCAAGACCGCGAAGTACGCCTCCGCCCACTACCTCGACGCGCTCCCGACCGAGGGCTCGATGAGCGCGCACGGGTTCCGTGACCTCGAGCTGGAGGAGGAGGTCTTCAAGCTGACCCAGTCGTTCGGGATCGGAGCCCAGTTCGGGGGCAAGTACTTCTGCCACGACGTGCGGGTGGTCCGGCTTCCCCGACACGGCGCGTCCTGCCCGGTGGCGATCGCGGTGTCCTGCTCGGCCGACCGGCAGGCGCTCGGCAAGATCACGTCCGAGGGCGTCTTCCTCGAGCAGCTCGAGACCGACCCGGCGCACTTCCTGCCCGAGCCCGGTGACGAGCACCTGTCGACCGACGACGACGCGGTCCGCATCGACCTCAACCGGCCGATGAGCGAGGTCCTGGCCGAGCTCTCGCAGCACCCGGTGAAGACCCGACTCTCGCTCAGCGGCCCGCTGGTGGTGGCCCGCGACATCGCGCACGCCAAGATCCAGGAGCGGCTCGACGCCGGCGAGGAGATGCCGCAGTACCTCAAGGACCACGCCGTCTACTACGCCGGCCCGGCGAAGACGCCCGAGGGCTACGCCTCCGGCTCGTTCGGCCCGACCACCGCGGGGCGGATGGACTCCTACGTCGAGTCCTTCCAGGCCGCCGGGGGCTCGCTGGTGATGCTCGCCAAGGGCAACCGCTCCAAGCAGGTCACCGAGGCCTGTCACACCCACGGCGGCTTCTACCTCGGCTCGATCGGCGGGCCCGCCGCCCGACTCGCCCAGGACTGCATCAAGTCCGTCGAGGTGCTGGAGTACGAGGAGCTCGGCATGGAGGCGGTCTGGAGGATCGAGGTCGAGGACTTCCCGGCCTTCATCGTGGTCGACGACAAGGGCAACGACTTCTTCACCGACCCCTCCGGCGCGGTCACCGTGCCGATCACCGGCATCCGGGTGCGCTCCGCGGAGTGATCGGGGTCCCGCCTCAGCCGGCGAGCGGGACGGGGTGCACCAGGCCGAGCGCCCTGGTCACCCGCGCCATCTCGCTGGCGCTGCCGGACAGTCCCGGAGCCACCAGCGCCACCGCGGAGAACTGGTCCTCCGAGCAGGCCTGGCCGGAGATCGCCTGCGGCTCCTGCCCTGTCGGCAGCACGCTGACCAGGTGGTCCTTTCCCGCTGGTTGGCCCTGCACCTCGACCAGGATCGAGAAGATCGCACACGCCCGGTCGGCGTCGAGCCGGCCTCCGGACTCGACCAGCCTCCGCGCAGCCTCCAGCCGCCGGCGGCTAGGGGCCGCGATCGACACCCCGGTGGACTCAAGCTGGTCGAGCACCTGGGGGAACCCGGCACCCCAGTC
>JBBQRV010000174.1:0-8257 GCA_038214475.1 Propionibacteriales bacterium
GCGGAGCGATCCGCGGCGGGCGCCGGTGACGCGGTGAACGGGACCTGAGGATTCGACCGATCGACTGGAGGCGTCACCCGAAGGTCGACCCGAGGGGTCCTGTGGAACTCATACTTCCGCAGGGCCCCTCACCTCATTTCCGTCCACTGGTCTGCGACGCTGGCCCGGTGCACGTGATTCCCGTGGGCCGCGACGCCGCGCTGGTGGAGGTGGCCGACGCCGCCGAGGCCCTGTCGCTGGCGACGTGGGCGCGCTCCCGGGTCCCGGCGACCGAGGTCGTGCCGGCCGCACGCACCGTGCTCTTCGACGGTGCAGGGATCGACCCCGACGCGCTCGCCGAGCTGCTCGGCGGGTGGCGTCCCGAGGCCGTCGAGGCGGGTGCGCTCGTCGTGCTCGACGTCGTCTGGGACGGGCCCGACCTGGCCGCCGTGGAGGAGGTCTGGGGCCGCCCGGCCGTCGAGGTCCTCACCGGGTGCGAGCTGACCGTGGCCTTCTGCGGCTTCGCCCCTGGGTTCCCCTACCTCACCGGGCTGCCCGCCGGGCGTCCCGTGCCCCGCCGGGCCAGCCCGCGATCGCGGGTGCCGGCGGGCTCGGTGGCATTGGCGGGTGACTACGCCGGCATCTACCCGGGCGAGTCACCCGGCGGCTGGCAGCTGGTGGGCCGCACCGAGGCGGTGCTGTGGGACCCCAGCCTGGAGTCCCCGGCGCTGCTCCCGCCCGGCACCCGGGTGCGACTGCGATGATCACCGTCCTCGAGCCCGGGCCGCTCACCACGGTCCAGGACCTCGGCCGCCTCGGGTCCGCGCACCTGGGGGTGGCCCGGGCAGGAGCTCTCGATGCCCCGGCCGCGGCCCTGGCCAACCGGCTGGTGGGCAACACCGAGACCGCGGCGGTGCTCGAGACCACCCTGGGCGGGCTGGTGGTCCGCGCCGACACGGGCTGGTGGTGCGCGGTGACCGGTGCCCCGGTGCCGGTGCGCGTCGAGGGCCGGGCCGCGGCGCACGCCCAGCCGGTGTGGGTGCCCGCTGGTGCCGTGCTGGCCGTGGGCACGCCGGAGCGCGGCGTACGCAGCTATCTGGCCGTGGCCGGCGGCGTCGACGTGCCACCCGTGCTGGGCTCGCGTTCCACCGACACGCTCGCCTGGGTGGGACCGCCCCGGCTTGGCGCGGGGCAGCGCCTGCCTGTGGGTCCGGAACCCGGTGCGGTGCGGGCCCACGACACGCCCCGCCCCCCCGCGCCCGGACCGCTGCGGGTGCTGCCCGGACCCCGCCTCGACTGGAGCGCGGCGGACACCGTCGACACCCTGTGTGCCGCGCCGTACGAGGTGCTGGGGGAGTCGAACCGGGTCGGCCTGCGGCTCTCGGGACGTCGCCTCACCCGGGTCCGCCACGACGAGCTGGAGAGCGAGGGCATGGTGCTCGGAGCGGTCCAGCTCCCGCCCGACGGCCAGCCGGTGGTGTTCCTCCACGACCACCCGGTCACCGGCGGCTACCCGGTGGTGGCGGTGGTGCTCCCCGAGGACCTCTGGCAGTGCGCGCAGCTGCGCCCGGGCGAGAGCGTGTCGTTCACGCCGGCACGATGAGCGGGCGCAGCGCCGGGTCGGTCACGGCGTAGCTGCGCACCGGCCCCGGCCCCGTCTCCGCGGTCTCGAAGCGGACCGTGACCACGCCCCTGCCCGAGCCCCACACCCAGCCGAGACCCATCTCGTCGTGCACCACGTCGAGTCCCGGCGCCCACTCGCGGTGCCGCGCCGTCTCCGGCACCTCGACCTCGGGTTCGGGAACGTCCTCGGGGTCGGGATCGGTCTCGCCGAAGAGGTCCTCCTGGATCCAGTCGGCTAGTCCGGACACGCCGACGCCGAGCAACCGGATCCCGCCCGAGGCGTCCTGGGAGTCGAGCAGGTCGACGAGCAGGGTGCGGGCCAGCCGGGCGATCGTGGCCGCGCTGTCGGTGGGCGCCGGCAGCGTGGCCGAGCGGTTGAGCGTGGTGAAGTCGTGCAGCCGCACCTTGATCGTGATCGTGCGCCCCGACAGCCCGTGCTTGTGCAGGCGCTCGGCCACGCCGGCCGCCTGCCGGGTGAGCAGCCCGGCCATCAGCGTGCGGTCGGTCAGGTCGGTCGCGTAGGTGCCCTCGACGCTCACCGACTTCGTCTCCCGGCTGGCCACCACGCCGCGGTCGTCCTGGGCCCGGGCCAGCTCGAAGAGCGACTGGCCGTGCGCCTTGCCGACCTGGCGCACCAGCTCGTCGACGCTGAGCTGCTCCAGGTCGGCCACCGTCTGGACCCCGGCCCGGCGCTGGCGTTCGGCGGTGGCCGGGCCGACTCCCGGGATCACGGTGACCTTCATCGGCCGCAGGAGCTCCTGCTCGGTCCCCGGCGGCACCACGACCAGTCCGTCGGGCTTGTCGAGGTCGCTGGCCACCTTGGCGATGAACTTCGACGTGCCGATCCCGACGCTGGCGGTGAGGCCGCCGCTGACGTCGTACACCTCGCGGCGCAGGCGTTCGGCGAAGGCCGTGACGCTCGGCACCCCCAGGTCGTCGAGGTCGGCCGCGGCGAGGTCGACGAAGGCCTCGTCGAGCGACAGTGGCTCCACCAGCGGCGAGCAGCTGCGCAGCAGGGTCATCACCGCCTCGCTGGCCGCGTGGTAGGCGTGGAAGCGGCCGGACAGGAACGCCGCGTGCGGGCACCGGGAGCGGGCCTCACGGGTGGACATCGCCGAGTGCACGCCGAACCGGCGCGCCTCGTACGACGCGGTCGCGACCACACCGCGGCCGCCGACGCCCCCGACGATGACCGGCTTGCCGCGCAGCGAGGGCTTGTCGCGCTGCTCGACCGCGGCGAAGAACGCGTCGAGGTCGAGGTGCAGGACCGAGGCGTCCGGCCTCACGTCGATCTCGCCGTGCCCATGGCGGGCAACGTACCCGAGGCCACCGACCCTCCACAGCCGCCTCGCTGGTGGGCGGGGTCCACAGCGCCCTCGGGTGACCCGCGGGACGAGGGCGGTCCGGGGGACGGTCACCTCATGACGCCCTCCACGACACCCCCTCGCAGCCAGTGGACCCTGCGGGCGCGGACCCCGACCGACCTGCTCGCAGCCGTGCCCCTCGTGCTCGGCTTCCACCCGCAGCAGTCGCTGGTCATGCTCACCTTCCCCGGCCCCGGGCAGGGTGAGAACTTCCACGCGCGGATCGACCTGCCGGAGGTCGATCAGCTCGAGCTGGCGACGGCGCCGCTGCTGTCCGCCGCCAGGCGACACCGGGTGTCGCGGGTCGCGTTCGTGGTCTACACCGACGACGCCGACCTGGCGGCCAGGGCCGCGCGGGACCTGGTGGTGGCGTGTGCCGGCCACCTCGAGGTCGCGGCCCTGCTCCGTGCCCACGGCGACGAGTGGTTCGACCTCACCGACCCGAGCGACCCGGGCCCACATCGCCACGACCCCGTGGCGCACCCGTTCGCGGCCCAGGCCGTCTACGAGGGGCGGGTCACGCACCGCGACCGGGCCGCGCTGGCGGCGACGCTGCACGCCGACGACGACCAGGTGGTGCGGCTGCGGCGACGCGTGGCCGCGGTGCTCGCCGAGGTCCGCGCCGGGGAGGCGGGTGACGGGGTCGACGAGGGGGAGTGGGTGGCCGCCCTGGTGGCCGCTCACGCCGAGAGCGGGGAGCGGCTGGCCGACGACGACGCCGTACGCCTGCTGGTCGACCTCACGGTGCCGCGGCTGCGTGACCTGGTGTGGTCGCAGCTGACCCGGGACAGTGCGGCGCAACACGTGCAGCTGTGGACCGGGGTGCTGACCCGGGCGCCGCAGGAGCTCGCGCCGGCGCCCGCGATCCTGCTGGCGTTCGCAGCCTGGCTCTCCGGCCACGGCGCGCTGGCCTGGTGCGCGCTCGACCGGTGCCTGGCCGCCGATCCCGACGACGAGCTGGCGGCGCTCCTGGCGCAGGCGCTCGAGGAGGCGGTGCCGCCGAGCGCGTGGGACGACTCGTGGGGGATGCCCGGGGAGCCACCCGTCACCTAGGCTGCGGCCATGGGCGAAGAGGTGGCGGCACAGGAGTTCTCCCGGGCGGACCGCACCCGGCACCGCGAGAAGGTCCGTCGCTGTCTCGACGTGTTCGCCCGGATGCTGCGCGACTCGGCCTTCGACACCGATGACCCGATGACCGGGATGGAGATCGAGCTCAACCTGGTCGACGACCTCGGTGACCCGGCGCTGAAGAACGCCGAGGCGTTGGCGGCCATCGCCGACCCCGACTTCCAGACCGAGCTCGGCCAGTTCAACATCGAGATCAACTCGCCTCCGGCCAAGCTGCGCGAGGGCGGGCTCACGACGTTCGAGGACGGCCTGCGGCGCAGCCTCAACGACGCCGAGGAGAAGTCCAGCCAGGTCGGCGCGCACATGGTCATGATCGGCATCCTGCCGACTCTCGCCGAGGGGCACATGGACACCTCGTCGTTGAGCGCCAACCCGCGCTACAAGCTGCTCAGCGAGCAGATCCTGGCGGCGCGTGGCGAGGACATCGTGATCGACGTCCGCGGCACCGAGCGGCTGCGCACCACCGCCGACTCGATCGTGCCCGAGGCGGCCTGCACCAGCACCCAGCTGCACGTGCAGACGTCTCCCGACGACTTCGCGGCCTACTGGAACGCCTCGCAGGCGATCTCGGCGATCCAGCTGGCGGTGGGTGCCAACTCGCCGTACCTGCTTGGCAAGGAGCTGTGGCGCGAGACCCGGATCCCGCTCTTCGAGCAGGCCACCGACACCCGCAGCGAGGAGCTCAAGGCCCAAGGGGTCCGGCCCCGGGTGTGGTTCGGTGAGCGCTGGGTGACCTCGGTCTTCGACCTCTTCGAGGAGAACGTGCGCTACTTCCCGGCGCTGCTTCCGATCACCGAGGACGAGGATCCCCTGGAGGTCCTCGAGAGCGGCGGGACGCCGACCCTCTCGGAGCTGAGGCTGCACAACGGCACCGTCTACCGCTGGAACCGACCCGTCTACGACATCGTCGGCGGAGTGCCCCACCTGCGCGTCGAGAACCGGGTGCTGGCCGCGGGGCCGACCGTCGCCGACACGATGGCCAACGCCGCGTTCTACTTCGGCCTGGTCCGCCAGCTCGCCGCCAGCGAGCGGCCGCTGTGGTCGCAGATGTCGTTCAGCGCCGCCGAGGAGAACTTCCACACCGCCGCCCAGCACGGCATCGAGTCCCAGATCTACTGGCCCGGCGTCGGGCAGGTGCGCGCGACCGAGCTGATCCTGCGCCGGCTGCTGCCGGTGGCGGCCGACGGGCTCCACGCGTGGGGGGTGGAGCCTGCGGTGCGCGACCGGCTGCTCGGCATCATCGAGCAGCGCTGCCTGCTCGGCACCAACGGCGCCGAGTGGTTCGTCGGGCGGGTGCACGACCACGCCGGCGGCGGCGGCACCGACCGGGCCGAGGCGCTGCGCCGCACGCTCGTGGAGTACCGCGAGCGGATGCACACCAACCAGCCCGTGCACGAGTGGGACTGACCCGACCCGAGCTCAGGCACGGGCCCGTAGCCGCCGCCACTCGCGGCCGCTGCCCGACTCCAGGTGCCGCCAGCCCGACCGGGTGACCACGCCCACCCACAGCGGAAGGCCGGCCTCGGCGCAGGCGGCCCGGGCCGCGGCGTACCAGCCCAGGTCGACGTCCTCGACGTCAAGGCGTCCGGGCCGGGTGACCCACACGAGCGGGGCCGGCTCGCGAGGGACACGGCCGAGCAGCGCCGCGACCACCTCGGTGCGCAGCGCATGATCGAGACCGGCGTCGGGGGTGTCGGTGAAGTGGACCTCGACGCGGCCCGGGCGGCCGACGCGCACGACCGGCGGGAAGCGCCGTCGAGACTCCCCGCGACCGAAGCGGGCCACGGCCAGCCGCAGCTCGTCGGGCGTGGGTTCCATGCGTCCAGCGTGCCGGTTTCGGGACTGGTCGTGGGCGCGCCGTCCACAGGCCTGCCCAGCGACCGATTCTTTCGGTACGGTTCCCCCACGAGCCGCAGGGCTGTGACGTGATGAGGAGGACGGTCGATGGGGACCATCGTGGTGGGCTACGTACCGAAGCCGGAGGGCGACGCCGCTCTCGACAAGGCGATTGCGGAGGCGAAGCTGCGCGGCACGAAGTTGGTCGTCGTCAACTCCCACCGTGGCGGAAACGAGTTCGACGACAAGGCCGCTGGCGCCGCGGAGTCCGAGCTGGACGCCGTTCGCGCGCGCCTCGACGAGTCGGGGGTGCCCTACAACATCCGCCAGCTGGTGCGCGGCTTCGAGCCGGCCGAGGACCTGATCAGCATCGCGGAGGCCAACTCCGCGGAGCTGATCGTGATCGGGCTGCGCCGGCGCACGCCGGTGGGCAAGCTGATCCTGGGCAGCAACGCCCAACGGATCCTGCTCGACGCTCACTGCCCGGTGATGGCGGTCAAGGCCGACACCTGAGCGAGGTCGACGCACCCGGTGGCAGGATGAGCGCATGGCCATCCACATCACCGGTGACGACGCTGCGGACCAGGTGCTGACCGACGACCCGTTCGCGCTGCTGGTCGGGATGATGCTCGACCAGCAGTACCCCATGGAGCACGCGTTCCGCGGCCCGGCCAAGGTGCTGGACCGGTTCGGCTCCCTCGACCCGGCCCGGATCGCCGCGGCCGACCCCGAGGAGTTCGCGGCGCTGTGCGCGACCACCCCGGCCATCCACCGGTTCCCCGGCTCGATGGCGGCGCGGCTCCAGGAGCTGGCTCGGATCGTCGAGGACCGGTACGACGGCCGGGCCGAGCGGCTGTGGGCGGACGTCGACTCGGGCAGCGAGCTGCTCGAGCGGGTGAGCGCGCTGCCGGGTTTCGGCAAGCAGAAGAGCCAGATCTTCGTCGCACTGCTGGCCAAGCAGCTCGACGTACGTCCTGCCGGGTGGGACGCCGCGGTCGGTGCCTATGCAGAGCCCGGGCACCGCTCGGTGGCCGACGTCGTCGACCCCGCGTCGCTGCAGAAGGTGCGCGACTTCAAGAAGCAGAAGAAGGCCGCAGCCAAGCCGGGCTAGCCTGCAAGAGCCCCTTCGAGGCACACCCGCAGAGGTGTCCGGGCGGGGCGGCGGCTCGAACTCGTGGTCGGCCGTGGCAGAATGAGCATGCGGCTCTTGACGTTACCGGGCTTTGCCGCGCCCCGAGTGTTCTCTACGAGAGGTGTTCGTGTCTTCGAACGCGCGCAAGTTGCTGCCCGCCGAGGTGCTGTCGCACCCCGCCGTCCTGGCTCTGGTCGAGGTTGGCGCCCCTTCCGGCACGATCACCCCTGAGCAGGTGCGTCGGGCCAGTGAGGACGCCGCGGTCGAGCCCCGCCACCTCAAGGCCCTCCTCGCGCACCTGAGTGCGCAAGGGATCTCTGTCCAGGTGCCGGTCGACAGCCCTCGGGCCGTCGCCGCCGCGTCGCGGGCCACGACGACCGCCAAGGCGGCCGCCAAGAAGGCGCCGGCGAAGAAGGCGGCCCCGGCCGCCGCCGCCGCCAAGAAGGCGGCGCCGGCGAAGAAGGCCGTGGCGTCCGGCGCCGCCGACGACAGCGATGCCGAGGTGCCTGCCAAGAAGGCGCCGGCTCGCAAGGCGGCCGCCAAGAAGGTTGCCGCACCCGCCGAGGCGCCGGCTGCCGACGCCGCGGTGCTGGGCCCCGACGGCAAGAAGCTCCTGCCGGACCTGCCCGACGAGCAGTTCGAGAAGGACGTCAAGACCGACCCCTCCATCAAGGAGGACGAGAAGCAGGCGTTCACCGTCTCGTCGGCAGACGAGACCGACGAGCCCGAGCAGCAGGTCATGGTCGCCGGTGCCACCGCCGACCCGGTCAAGGACTACCTCAAGCAGATCGGCAAGGTCCCGCTGCTCAACGCCGAGATGGAGGTCGAGCTCGCCAAGCGGATCGAGGCCGGCCTCTTCTCCGAGGAGAAGCTCGCCAAGGGCGGCAAGATCTCGGCCAAGATCCTCGACGAGCTCGACTGGATCTCCGAGGACGGCCGCCGCGCCAAGAACCACCTCCTCGAGGCCAACCTGCGGCTGGTGGTCTCGCTGGCCAAGCGCTACACCGGTCGCGGCATGCTCTTCCTCGACCTGATCCAGGAGGGCAACCTCGGCCTGATCCGCGCCGTGGAGAAGTTCGACTACACCAAGGGCTACAAGTTCTCGACGTACGCCACCTGGTGGATCCGGCAGGCGATCACCCGCGCGATGGCCGACCAGGCCCGCACCATCCGGATCCCGGTGCACATGGTCGAG
>JBBQRV010000175.1:0-8222 GCA_038214475.1 Propionibacteriales bacterium
ACCTCCTCGGCGATGTACTCGAAGAACGTGACGACGAACTCGGGCTTGCCGGAGAACCGCTGCCGGAGCACGGGGTTCTGGGTGGCCACCCCCACCGGGCAGGTGTCGAGGTGGCAGACCCGCATCATGATGCAGCCGGAGACCACCAGCGGCGCGGTGGCGAAGCCGTACTCCTCGGCGCCGAGGAGGGCCGCCACCAGCACGTCACGGCCGGTCTTGAGCTGGCCGTCGCACTGCACCACGATGCGGTCGCGCAGGTCGTTGAGCAGCAGGGTCTGCTGGGTCTCGGCCAGGCCGAGCTCCCAGGGTCCGCCGGCGTGCTTCAGCGAGGTCAGCGGCGAGGCGCCGGTGCCACCGTCGTGCCCGGAGATGAGCACCACGTCGGCGTGCGCCTTGGAGACACCCGCCGCTACCGTGCCGACGCCGACCTCGGAGACCAGCTTCACGTGCACCCGGGCCGAGGGGTTGGCGTTCTTGAGGTCGTGGATCAGCTGGGCGAGGTCCTCGATCGAGTAGATGTCGTGGTGCGGCGGCGGGGAGATCAGCCCGACGCCGGGCGTGCTGTGCCGGGTCTTGGCCACCCAGGGGTAGACCTTGTGCCCCGGGAGCTGACCGCCCTCGCCGGGCTTGGCCCCCTGCGCCATCTTGATCTGGATGTCGTCGGAGTTCGTGAGGTACTCCGACGTGACGCCGAAGCGCCCGCTGGCGACCTGCTTGATCGACGAACGACGCTCAGGGTCGTGCAGCCGGTCGGCGTCCTCGCCGCCCTCACCGGTGTTGGACTTGCCGCCCAGCCGGTTCATGGCGATGGCCAGGGTCTCGTGCGCCTCACCGGAGATCGACCCGTAGGACATCGCACCGGTGGAGAAGCGCTTCACGATCTCGGAGACCGGCTCGACCTCGTCGATCGGCACCGACGGCCGACCGCTGTCGAAGCGGAACAGGCCGCGCAGGGTCATCAACCGGGCCGACTGCTCGTCGACGCGGGCGGTGTACTGCTTGAAGACGTCGTAGCGTCCCGCCCTGGTGGCGTGCTGGAGCCGGAAGACCGTCTCGGGGTCGAACAGGTGCGGCTCGCCCTCGCGACGCCACTGGTACTCGCCGCCGATGGCCAGCTCGCGGTGCGCGGGCGAGATGCCGCCGCGCGGGTACGCCGACGCGTGCCTGCGGGCCACCTCCTCGGCGATGGTGTCGAGCCCGATGCCGCCCAGTCGCGAGGTGGTGCCGGTGAAGTACTTGTCGACCACGGCCTGGGCGAGCCCCACGGCCTCGAAGATCTGGGCGCCGGTGTAGGAGGCCACCGTGGAGACGCCCATCTTCGACATCACCTTCAGCACCCCCTTGCCGAGCGCCTTGATCAGGTTCGCGACCGCGACCTCGGGCTCCACGTCGACGTAGAAGCCGTCGCTGGCGAGGTCCTCGACGGTCTCCATCGCCAGGTAGGGGTTGACCGCGGCGGCGCCGTAGCCGATCAGCAGGGCCACGTGGTGGACCTCGCGTACGTCGCCGGCCTCGATCAGCAGCCCGACCTGGGTCCGGGTCTTCTCGCGCACCAGGTGGTGGTGGACCGCACCGGTGAGCAGCAGCGACGGGATCGGGGCCAGCTCCGCGGTGGAGTGCCGGTCGGAGAGCACGATGACCCGGGCACCGTCGGCGATCGCCTCGGACACCTCCTGACAGATCTCGTCGAGCCGACGCGCCATCGCTGCGCCGCCGCCCTCGACGTCGTACAGACCGCGCGAGACATGGGTGATGAAGCCCGGCATGTCGCCGTCGCGGTTGACGTGGCGGATCTTGGCCAGGTCGTCGTTGGAGATCACCGGGAAGGGCAGCACCACCTGCCGGCACGAGGCCGGCGTGGGCTCCAGCAGGTTCGACTCCGGACCGATGGTGCCGTTGAGCGAGGTGACGAGCTCCTCGCGGATGGCGTCCAGCGGCGGGTTGGTGACCTGGGCGAACAACTGGGCGAAGTAGTCGAACAGCAGCCGGGGCTTGTCGCTGAGCACCGCGATGGGCGTGTCGGTGCCCATCGAGCCGAGCGGCTCGCCACCCGTGCGCGCCATCGGGGTGAGCAGGATCCGCAGCTCCTCCTCGGTGTAGCCGAACACCTGTTGGCGCCGGGTCACCGAGGCGTGGGTGTGCACGACGTGCTCCCGCTCGGGAATGTCGTCGAGGTGGATCAGGCCGGCGTGCAGCCACTCGTCGTACGGGTGCTCGGAGGCGAGCCCGGCCTTGACCTCCTCGTCCTCGATGATCCGGTGCTCGTCGGTGTCGACGAGGAACATCTTGCCGGGCTGGAGGCGGCCCTTGCGCACGATCGTGGCCGGGTCGAGGTCGAGCACGCCGACCTCGGAGGCCAGCACGACGAGACCCTCGTCGGTCACCCAGTAGCGCGAGGGGCGCAGGCCGTTGCGGTCCAGGACGGCCCCGATCTGGGAGCCGTCGGTGAACACCACGCAGGCGGGCCCGTCCCAGGGCTCCATCATCGCGGAGTGGAACGAGTAGAACGCGCGGCGGCGGTCGTCCATCTCGCCGTGGTTCTCCCATGCCTCCGGGATCATCATCAGCACCGAGTGGGGCAGCGAGCGCCCACCCATGTGCAGCAGCTCGAGCACCTCGTCGAACGACGCCGAGTCGGAGGCGCCCGGGGTGCAGATCGGGAACAGCCGGTCCATGTCGCCCGGGATCAGGTCGGACTCCAGGAGCGCCTCGCGGGCACGCATCCAGTTGCGGTTGCCCATCACGGTGTTGATCTCGCCGTTGTGGGCGATGAACCGGAACGGGTGGGCCAGCGGCCAGCTGGGGAAGGTGTTGGTGGAGAACCGGGAGTGCACGACGGCCATCGCGGAGGCGACCCGGTCGTCGACCAGGTCGGGGAAGACGTGGTCGAGCTGGTCGGTCGTCAGCATCCCCTTGTAGGCGAGGGTGCGCGACGACAGCGACGGGAAGTAGACCTCGGTCTCGTGCTCGGCGCGCTTGCGCAGGCAGAACGCCAGCCGCTCCAGCGCCATCCCGCTCACCCGCGACCCGGCGCCGGCCACGAAGAGCTGGGCGAAGGTCGGCATCACCGAGAGCGCCGTCTTGCCCAGCGAGTCGGGGACCACCGGCACCTCGCGCCAGCCGAGCACGCCGAGGCCCTCCTCGGCGGCGATCTCCTCGATCCGCGAGCGGGTCTTCGCGACCTCCTCGGCGGTGCCGGGCAGGAAGGCGGTGCCCACGGCGTAGGAGTGCTGTGCAGGGAGCTCGAAGTCGACCACGGCCCGCAGGAACGCGTCAGGCACCTGGATCAGGATGCCGGCGCCGTCACCCGAGTTCACCTCGGCGCCGGCGGCGCCACGGTGGTCGAGGTTGCGCAGCGCGGTGAGGGCCTTGGCCACGATGTCGTGGCTCGCCTCACCGGTCAGGGTGGCCACGAAGGCGACCCCGCACGCGTCGTGCTCGTGGCGCGGGTCGTAGAGCCCTTGCGGTTGCGGACCCCCGAAAAGTGCGGAGGGTGCCCCGGGTGCGGGCGGCGGGAATGCGTGCGAGGAGGGCACTGGGCATTCTCCCGTCGTCGTCGGCGTCGCGGTGAGGCGACGAAATCGTCAATGCGGGTGTGGCGCTGTGCAGGGGACGACATTGGCCCGAGCGGGAACCGTCAGGCTATCACCGAGTCGTCAGTGGCAGACGCGGCTGCCTGCGTCGCGGACACCGCCCGAGATCGGCTTGAACTTCCACGAGAAGGCACCGTCCCCGAGCGACAGCAGCAGCACGCCGAACTTGTCGTTGCGGAAGTAGCGGGACCCCGGTGCGGTGGTGCCCTTGGCGTAGAGCGAGCGGCCCCCGGTGCCCACCACGAACGACGAAATGCCGCGCCTGGGTCGCACGTGGCCGGACGCGTCCATCGGCGCGAAGCGCTCGTAGTCGTGCTCGTGACCCGCCAGCGCCAGGTCGACGCCGTGCGCCAGCCCGATCCGCCAGAAGGGCGACATGGAGGCGTCCGAGCCGTGCTCGGCCCCCGACGAGTAGCGCGGGAAGTGCATCACGAGGGCGCTGCACGAGCGCGGGTGCGCGGTGAGGTCCTCGTCGAGCCAGGTCCGCTGGGCAGCGCAGTCGATCGCGCCGCAGTTGCCGTTGAGCAGGTAGACCCGCCAGGTGCCCAGGTTGACCGCCCGGTAGCCCGGCGACTTCTTGCGGAAGTAGCGGTGGTAGCCGGCCGCCCCTGCGGTGTAGTACTCGTGGTTGCCCGGCACCGGCTTGGTCTTCGCCTTGAAGGTGCCCCACGTCGGCTTGTAGGAGCCACGGAAGGCCGCGAACCGGCCCGCGTCGTACTGCAGGTCGCCGAGGGCGAGCACGGTCGACGGCGCCAAAGCACGGACCAGACGGGCGGTCGCGCCCTGGCGACAGGTCCTCGCGGTGACCTTGCTCCCGGGCGAGCAGGCGACGTCGCCGGCCGCGGCGACCCGGACCCCCTTGACCCAGGTCGCCCGTCCGGAGACGGGCCCGGAAGTGGCGGCGCCGGCTGCCACGGGGGCTGCCACGGTCTTCGCGACGGAACCTTCCTCGCGGGCGGTGGCGGCGCCGTCAAGGGCCACCCCGTCGCCGGAGCCGCAGCCGGCAATGAGCGTGGCAGCCACGAGCAGCGGCACCACAGGGAGCAGTCGCACGGTCATCCTCCGGGGGGAGCGTCGTCGGCGCGCGGACGCGCGTCGTCGGGGTCGTGCGCACCATCATCGCCCACCGCGGCGCCGGAAGCGTCCGAACCCGCGGGGAGACCCGCGTCGATCCCGTCGGCCCCGTCGACGTCCTCAGCGGTGTCGGTCCCGTCGGATCCAGCCGCCCGCCCGTCGCGGTAGACCGACTCCTCCCGGCCGGGGTGCCGGCGCAGGCTCCACGCGAACCACAGCGCGCCGGCCACGAACAGCACGAGCGACGTCCACACGTTGAGCCGGAGCCCGAGGACGTCGTTGAGCTCGACCTTGTCGACCCGCAGGTTCTCGATCCAGGCCCGGCCGGCGGTGTAGGCGACGATGTAGAGCGCCATCACCCGTCCGTAGCCGAGCCGGAAGCGGCGGTCGGCCCAGACCAGCAGCCCGAAGACGCCGAGGTCCCAGATGGCCTCGTAGAGGAAGGTGGGGTGGTGGTAGGTGACCGGCACCGGGTCGCCGTTGGCGTCCTTGGTGATGGCGAGCTTCCACGGCAGGTCGGTGGTGCGGCCGTAGAGCTCCTGGTTGAAGTAGTTGCCGAACCGGCCGATCGCCTGGGCGACCACCACCCCGGGTGCCATCGCGTCCACCACCGGCAACAGCCGGATCCCCTTCTGCCGCGCACCGATGTAGACGCCCAGCGCCCCGAGCGCGATCGCTCCCCAGATCCCCAGTCCACCGCGCCAGACGTAGAGCGCGTTGATCGGGCTGCGGCCCTCACCGAAGTAGAGGTCGTGGTCGGTGATCACGTGGTAGAGCCGGCCACCGACCAGGCCGAACGGCACCGCCCACAGCGAGAGGTCCTGGATCTCGCCGAGCCTGCCGCCGCGTGCGACCCACCGGCGCTCGGAGATCGCGATGGCGACCACGATGCCCACGATGATGCAGAGCGCGTACGCACGCACCGGCACCGGGCCGAGGTGCCAGACGCCCTGGCTGGGGCTCGGGATGCTCCAGGCGGTCAGGAGGGCCGGGATGGCGGTGGTCACGAGTCCTCCAGGGGATGGTCGAGCAGCTGGGTGAGGTCGGTGGCGAACTGGGCGGGCGAGGTGTCCTGGGTCCAGACGATCGGGGCTCGCCCGGTGCCGTCGAGGCCGATGACCTGGGTGCCGTGGGTGACCTCGTAGCCACCGCTGGGCAGCTTGGTGCCCTTCTCGATGAACACACCAAGCGCGTCGCCGGCCTTGGTGACGTCGGCCAGGCTGCCGGTGAGCCCGAGGAAGGTGGGGTCGAAACGGTCGAGGTAGCTGCGCACCGTCTTCGCGTCGTCGCGGGCCGGATCGGTGGTCACGAAGACCACGTCGACCTGCGCGCGCTGGGCGTCGTCGAGCCGGGTCAGCCCGCTCGCCAGCGAGGCCAGCACCGCCGGGCAGATGTCGGGACAGTGCGTGTAGCCGAAGAACACCAGGGTCAGTGGTTTCGCGGGATCGGTGGCCAGGTCGTACGGCGTCCCGTCGTCGGCGGTGAGCTCGACGTCGGCCGGGGTGTACTGCCGCCCCAGCACGACGCCGTAGTAGCCGTCGTCGGCCCGCCCGTCGTTGTACCCGGTGGCGGGGCTGCCCGCGCAGGCGGACAGCGCCCACCCGGTCACCATCAGCAGGACCAGCAGCACGACCGAGGTGGAGCGTCTAGCCACGGACACCCTCGGCGAGGTCGCGGGTGAGGGCTCTCAGCGCGGCCAGGCCGGCGGCCCGGTCGCTGCCGGCGTCGAGGAGGGTGCGCACGAAGGCCGAGCCGACGATCACCCCGTCGGCATGGGCGGCCAGCTCGGCCGCCTGGGCTCCGTTGGACACGCCCAGCCCGACCCCGATCGGAAGGTCGGTGGTGCGCCGGGTGCGCGCGACCAGCGGGGCGGCCAGCTCGCTGCTGCTGGTGCGGGCTCCGGTCACCCCCATCACCGCGGTGGCATAGACGAACCCGCGGCACTGGGCCGTGGTCATCGCGATCCGCTCGTCGGTGGAGCTGGGCGCCACCAGGAACACCTTGTCGAGGTCGTGCGCGTCGGCCGCCTCGATCCAGTCCGCGGCGCTGTCAGGGGTCAGGTCGGGGGTGATCAGGCCGGCCCCGCCGGCTGCCGCGAGGTCGGCGGCGAAGCGGGCGACGCCGTACCGGTCGATGGGGTTCCAGTAGGTCATCACCAGCGTCGGCACGCCGGTGGCGGCCACCGCCTCCACCGTGCGCAGCACGTCCTTGGTGCGCACGCCGCCCTCGAGCGCCTGCTGGGCCGCGGCCTGGATCGTGGGGCCGTCCATCACCGGGTCGGTGTAGGGCAGGCCGACCTCGATCACGTCGCAGCCGGCGTCCACCATCGCCCGCATCGCCTCGATGCCGCCGTCGACGTCGGGGAAGCCCGCCGGCAGGTAGCCGACCAGCGCGGCCCGGCCCTCGGCCTTGGCCGTGGCGAACGCGCCGGCGACGCTCACTGGTCGTCCTCCAGCTCGTCGGGGTCGGTGTTGAGGCCGAACCACTCGATGGCGGTGCCCATGTCCTTGTCCCCGCGCCCGGACAGGCTGATCAGGATCGTCTGCTCCGGGCTCATCTGCTCGGCCAGCTTGAGCGCGCCCGCGACCGCGTGCGCGGTCTCGATCGCCGGGATGATCCCCTCGGTGCGGCTGAGCAGGGCCATCGCGTCCATGGCCTCGGTGTCGGTGATCGGCAGGTACGTCGCCCGGCCGGTCCTCGCCAGGTGGGCGTGCTGCGGCCCCACACCGGGGTAGTCCAGCCCGGCCGAGATCGAGTGCGACTCGACGGTCTGGCCGTCCTCGTCCTGCAGCACGAAGGTCCGGGCGCCGTGCAGCACCCCGCTCTCGCCGGCCACGATGGTGGCCGCGTGCCGGCCGGTCTCGACCCCGTCCCCTCCGGCCTCGTAGCCGTAGATGGCGACGTCGGGGTCGTCGAGGAACGCGGTGAACAGGCCGATGGCGTTGGAGCCGCCACCGACGCAGGCCGCGATCGCGTCCGGCAGCCGGCCGGTGAGCTCGAGGCACTGCTGGCGGGCCTCGTCACCGATGCCGCGCGTGAAGTCGCGGACCATGCTCGGGAACGGGTGCGGCCCGGCCGCCGTACCGAACAGGTAGGCGGTGTGGTCGACCGAGGCGACCCAGTCGCGCAGGGCCTCGTTGATGGCGTCCTTGAGCGTGGCGCTGCCGGAGTCGACCGGCACCACCGTGGCGCCGAGGAGCTCCATCCGGGCCACGTTGAGCGCCTGGCGGCGGGTGTCGACCGAGCCCATGTAGACGGTGCAGTCGAGGCCGAAGTAGGCCGCCGCCGTCGCGCTGGCGACGCCGTGCTGGCCGGCTCCGGTCTCGGCGATCACGCGGGTCTTGCCCATCCGCTTGGTGAGCAGGGCCTGGCCCAGGACGTTGCGGATCTTGTGCGCCCCCGTGTGGTTGAGGTCCTCGCGCTTGAGCAGGATCCGGGCGCCGACCTTGTCGGAGAGCCGGCGAGCCTCGTAGAGCTGGCTCGGCACACCCGCGTAGTCGCGCAGGATCGCCTCGAAGTCGGCCACGAACGCGGGGTCGGCCATCGCCTCGCGCC
>JBBQRV010000176.1:0-8063 GCA_038214475.1 Propionibacteriales bacterium
GCCCGCGGCCTGTCCGGGGTCGGCCTGGTGACCTCTGATGCCCACACCGGCCTGGTCGAGGCGATCGGTGCGAACCTGCCCGGAGCGTCTTGGCAGAGGTGCCGCACTCACTACACGGTGAACCTGATGGCCGTGTGTCCCAAGCACGCCTGGGGCGGGGTCAAGGCGATGCTGCACAGCGTGTTCGAGCAAGTCGACGCCGAGGCCGTGCACACCCAGTTCGACAAACTCCTCGACAACGTTGCGTCCTTGCCCGAGGTTGCAGACCACCTCGACGCCGCCCGCGCCGAGATCCTCGCCTTCACCAGCTTCCCGTCCGCGCTCTGGCGCCAGATCTGGTCGAACAACCCCATATCTGTTAACCGGCCCTCGGAGGACACGTTCCTGCTCGTTGCGTGAGGTCCCCGGAGGCGATGGGTCGAAGGTCGATCCTGTCGATGAGGGAAGGAAGCCACGATGGCAGTGTCGGTGCAGGTGTTGGACGGCGAGCATCACTTGGTGGGCGACTGGGCTGGGGTCGGCCTTGGCAACAGGTTCCTGGCGCATCTGCGCATGCGGGCGTTCTCGCCGGCGACGGTGCGGGCCTATGGCTTCGACGTGGCCAACCTTGCCCGGTTCTTGGAGGAGCAGAGGATTCCTCTGACGGCAGTTGGGCCGATGGACGTGTTCGCCTGGGTGGACTGGCAGGGTGCGCGAAGGCCGGCTTCGAGCGGGACGGTCGTCCGGCTCGCGCCGCGCAGTGCAGCACCGGCCACGGTCAACCGCAGGGTCGCCGCGGTCCGGGCGTTCTTCGAGTTCTTGGTGATGAGCGGGGTCTGCGTGGCGAACCCGGTCCCGGTGCCGCGTCGTGGTCAGGGGCTGCGTCCCACGTCTCGGGGTCTGCTCGGGCATCTCGGTCCCGGTCGTGCGCGCGGCGGCGGACGGCTGGTGCGCGAGCAACGTCGACTTCCCGAGTCACTCGATCTGGCCGACGTGCAGGCGTTCCTGGTTGGGCTGCGGACCCATCGGGACCGAGCGATGGTGTTGGCGATGCTGCTCGGCGGACTCCGTTCGGCTGAGGTCCGCGGGCTGCTGCTCACCGACGTTGACCAGGGGCGACGTCGGGTGCGGGTGATCGGCAAGGGCGGACGAGAGCGGGTGGTCCCGGTCGATGCCGCGTTCTTCGCCGAGCTCGCGGCCTACCTACGGCACGAACGTCCGGCGCGGCTCGCGACGCCACAGTGCTTCGTGGTGCTGCGCGGCCCCACCGCCGGGGCGGCGGTGAGTGAGGCAGGGCTCCGCGCACTGTTCCGGCGTCATCGCGAAATATCGGGAGCGGTCAGGGTCAGGCCACACCGGCTGCGTCACACTTACGGCACCGAGCTCGCCGCCGCCGGGATCGACCTGCTCGCGTTGCGTGAGCTGATGGGGCACGCGAGCCCGGAGACCACCAGCAGGTATGTGCATCTGTCCACTGAGCACCTCGCGGCCGAGTACGCGGCGGCACGCGCGACCCTTGCGGGCCAGCGGTGAGCGCCGCCGTCGCCCGAGCGGCGACCAGCGCTGATCACGCCTGGTTCGCCGATTACGCCGGACACTGTCAGGCGCTGGGATGCAGCGACCGGGCACTGCGGGACCGGCTACGTTCGGCCCGGCTCTTCCTTGCTGCTCATCCGGACCCGCGCGCGTGGATGAGGCGGCCGACAGTGGATCGAGTCCTCGAGCTCAAGCGCACCCGTGCCTGGCCGCTGGTGGTCTTCCTGGTCGGCTCTGGTCGGCTGCGCCTTGACCTGGAACTGGCCGGCGCGAAGAACCTGAGCGGGCTCGGCGACATCGTCGAGCACCACCACGATCAGGACTTTGAGGCCGCCCGTACTTCGGGGCTGCGACTGGGGTGGACCAGCGACTGGGTCAACACCGTTCTCCACGAATGTCTCGCGGTGATGCTGGCCTGGCACGGCGGCACGGTCGGCGACCTGGACCAGCGTGTGGTCGAGGAGTTCGATGAGCAGCTGGCACAGACCATGCACCTCTCGCAGTCCTCGTTGCGGGCCTACCGGGCCAGGTTGGCCAGCTTGCGTCAACTCCTGTTCGAGGTCGGAGTCCATGACCAGCCACCGCGGCGTCGTCCTTGGTCTCGCACGTTGGAGCAGCGCTTCGCCGAGGTGGAGATGCCCGAGCCAGTGCGCATCGTCTTGCTGCGTTACGTGCAGACCCGTGCGAGTGTGCTGCGCCCTCGCTCGATCGAGTCCCTGGTCAACGACCTCCTGCCGTTCGCGGAGTTCCTCGCCGCCCACCATCCAGAGGTCACCACGCTGCGCGGTCTGCAACGCAGCCACGTCGAGGAGTTCCTGGTCTGGAACCGGACCCGCTCCTGGCGCGGGCGAAAGGCGCGACCCCAGGCGGTCTCGGTCGCGGTGGCTCAGTCCACTGTCCTGAGTCTGCGGAACCTGCTCGAGGACATCGCCCTTTGGGGGTGGGCCGAGGCACCCAGCGGGCGGTTGGTGTTCGCCGCCGACGTCCCCAAACTCGACCGGGCACTGCCACGAGCTCTGACCCCGGACGTCGATGCGAGGCTGATGGCCGCCGTGGTCGACCTGCCGGACCCATTCGCCCGGGCCGGGCTGCAGGTGATGCGCGGCACCGGGCTGCGGGTCGGTGAGCTCCTCGACCTTGAGGTCGGCGCCGTCGTGGACTACGGACCAGCCGGGACCTGGCTGCGGGTTCCGCTCGGCAAGCTCGCCACCGAACGCGCCGTTCCCCTCGACCAGTCGACGCTCGCAGCTCTCGATCAGTGGGCGCACCGGCGAGGCGAACATCGTCCGATCCCGCATCCACGCACCGGCAGACCTACCGACTTCATGTTCACCGAGCACGGCCGCCGCCTCGGAGCTACCCGGCTCCGCAACGGCCTCCTCAAAGCCGTGGCGGCAGCAGGGCTGCGCGATGCCGCCGGTCAGTCCCTGAGGGTGACCCCGCACCAGCTGCGTCACACCTACGCCACCACGTTGGCCAACGCGGGCATGTCGTTGCAGGCGTTGATGGCGCTGCTCGGTCATGTCACCCCTGAGATGACCATCCGCTACGCCACCTTGGCCTCACCGACGCTGCGTGGCGCCTACGACGAGGCGATGGGCAAGATGCGTCGTCAACTCACCCTCACCCCGGTCGGGCGACCGATCGTGCCGGGCAAGGTCTCCTGGCTGGCCAGCGAGATGCTCAAGACCCGTGTCGCGCACGGCTACTGCTCTCGCCACGAATCCCAAGGATCCTGCCCCTACGCCAACATCTGCGAGACCTGCGACAACTACACCCCTGCTGCGGAGTTCGAGCCCGCACTCACAGACCAGCTCGCCGACATTCAGGCGCTTCAAAATGACGCCGAATCCCGCGGCTGGACCGACGAAGAACGCCGACACCGACACGTCGCCCAAACCCTCGAGAAGCACCTCGACAGCATCCGACCAAGGTGACCGACTTGACGGACATGCTTGACCCGTCCACGAGGGCCGGATAATCGAGCGACTCAACAAAGAGGTCAAACGCCGCACCGACGTCGTCGGGGTCTTCCCCAACCCCGCATCCCTGCTCCGCCTGGCCGGCGCGGTCCTGGTCGAGGCCCACGACGAGTGGCAGGTCAGCTCCGATCGCCGCTACCTCTCGGAGGCTTCCATGGCCCTACTGACCAAGAAGAACACCAAGGAGGTGGCCAAGCCCGAACTCATGACGGCATGATCAGAACACTGACCCGCACGGTGTCGAGAAACTCCACCACCCAGCGGGACGTCACCGCCAGTCGGCGCCGCTCGGCGAGGACGCACGCATCAGGTGCACGCACAGCGGACACTTGGGACGGTCGCGCCAGCCGGGGACGCGCGTATCCGGCTACCAGCGGTGGATGCTCAGCGAGTACGCCTGGGTTCCGAGCCACGGCGGCCCCGGTGATGCGCGTTTCCGCATTCCACGCCAGGTCTGGGTTGACGTGCCTCGCGGTGCCGCTCGGACCGTCTTGCCTTCTCCGACAGCGGCACCGGCAGATCCGAAGGCGGTCGGGAT
Source organism: Propionibacteriales bacterium (assembly GCA_038214475.1). Taxonomy (GTDB): domain Bacteria; phylum Actinomycetota; class Actinomycetes; order Propionibacteriales; family Nocardioidaceae; genus Nocardioides. The sequence goes on from JBBQRV010000176.1 coordinate 4,036, forward strand.
CCCCTCCGTCCAGCGCCCGCCACTTGACCGCCTGGAGGACGCACTCGTGGCGGTGCAGGCGAGCTACCCCGACCTCGGCGAGGCGCCCGCGGCGGTCAGGGATGGGCTCGACTGGCTCTTGAGGAAGGTCGATCAGTCCGCAGCGCACGCCAAGGCAGCCAATGCGACCGACCTGACTTGGCCAGCACGTCGGGATGGCATACCCGTCTGGTCGGCGAGTCCCTTGATCGCTGACGTTCCAGGTATTGACCAGATACCCAACGCCGCCTGGCTCCCGGACGCGCCCTGGCCCGGTCTCCAGGGGCACTACGGGATACGACGGGCGTCGGCAGCGGTCTCCACCACCGTGACCGACCAGGCCGTGCGTAGCGCACCCCTCCTCAATCCGGCCCAGCGCGTGGAGTTGCTCGCTCTGTTGATGGACGAGCGCGGTGGGGATGTGCGAAGTCTCGCCTTCCGGCTTGCCAACCTTGACGAACGACACGTGTCAGCGCTGGTGGTCGCCTACGACTTGGATGGGCGCCGGTGGCAGGAGACGCCCATGTTCCACTTGGCCGAGCGCCGAGACGCCCGCGGCACTCTTCGCGGTGGCCGCCTGACCGCGCGAACCGGCCTCGCCAGTTCGCAGAAGCTGGCTCTCGCTCAAGTGATCGCTCAGTACCTTGGACTACCTGCGGCGGGCAACACGATCGGTCTTTACCTGACCGTCGGCAGCGATGCGCTGGCCGCGAACCACATCCTCGACTCGCAGCTCGTCGAAGCGGCAGAGGCTCTCCATCGCCACCCCGAACGAAGCACTGGACCGGAAAGCGACGAACTCAGTAGTGACAGCACATCCTCGGCACCCGAGACGTCCGCAACACCGGGTGCCGATGACTTCCCCGCGGCACGTCAAGCCGATGACTTCCCACCTCACCCTGGACCAGTCGCGCCAGGCATCTCCCTTGGTTCGTCACCTGGATCGCAGGCCGCCCGCGGGGCCACCGCGGTTCGCGCTCCTCAAGGACCGCTCGCGCCTGGTGAACTCTCCCCGCGACTAGGCGAACGCGGCGGGTCTCATCACCTCGAACCGGCGAACTCAATCATGGAAGTGACGTTTGGCCAGTCCGTTGCACTTCCCGGCGCGGCTCCGCCGAGAGTCCCGTCGTCCGGGGGCGGCAGAACTCCCCGCACCGGTGAACGCCCGGGAGCTGGCACCTCGGGACCGGTCTCGGAGGAAGCCGCCGTCGACCGCAGGACGACCGAGCTCGCAGCCGAGAAGGTCACCACGCTCTTCCTCGAGCACCACTACGAGGCAACCGTCGAGAAAGTCAGCACGCAGAATCTTGGCTGGGACCTCACGGCGACACTTCCGAACGGCAGTGTTCTTCACGTTGAGGTCAAGGCTTTCAGCGGCACATCGCCAGACTTCATAATCACCCGAGGTGAGTTGTCCACGGTCCGCGCAGACCCGGTTTACAGGCTCTGCATCGTCACCGGGCTTGGCGGGCGCAGCGGGAAGCTCGCATGGATCGAGGACGTCTCCGTGCTACTCGAGGATGACTTCGTCGAACCTCTCGAATGGGTGGTCCGCGCATGGGGCCGGGCGCCACATCTCCAGCTGCCCTGGAGCAAGGGCGAGTAGCGGATCCGATTCGTCGAGGCGACTACGTCCCCTCCGCATTTGCGCAGTGTCGCTGCCCGCTCGGGGAACCGAGCCACAGCCTGGCACCGCTCAGGTCGGGGCCGTGCGCCGGCATCGCCGCCCTGTCTCCGGTTCTCTGTTCAGGTAGCGGCACCCCTCGCAGGCCGCACATCTGGATCCGGCGGTGGGGCGCGTCGCGGTTGGCGGCGGTGGGTGCCCCGGACACGTCCAGGTCGACCAGGTGCTTGATCCGTGTGGAGCCGCCCCGGCGGGCCTCGCTGGGACCCGACAACGTCAAGCCAACTCTTCCACGCCAGCGGCAACCCCAGCGGCCGCCTTCGAGTAGAGCGAGCCACTCAGGAAACGCCCACGGCTCGATCGTCGCCCACCTGCTCAGCGAGGGTGCGGACCCAGATCCATCCGCATCCACTCCAGATCCGCACCGTTCCCCACGTACCGGATCAGGTCCTCCTGGCGTGGCTGACCGATGACCAGCCGGTACGCCCCGACCGTCCGCTGCAACCGGTGGTACCGCGCCACCTCGCTGCTCAATGGCATTGCGGGCACGTACCGCTCGATCGCCGCGGGCCCGGCGTAGACCCACGACGGGACGATGTCGCTCATGCCCTCAGCGCGGGCCTCGGCCGCCGCAAGGAACATCGCGAACCACGGGTCGTCGACGGTCGCATGGAGCGCCGCATCGGCGTGCGCGGCAGCGACGTTCTTCCGCACCGCGTGGCCCTTGTAGCGGTGCACCCGCCCCTCGCGCTGCTCGAGGTCGACCGGGTTGCCGGGCAAGTTCCAGTGCACCACCGCGTGGCAGTAGGTGTGGAAGTCCAGCCCTTCCTGGCCCACGGAGGTCGAGGCGAGCACGAACGGCCAGAATGGCGAGTTGAACGCCGTCTGCACGTGTGACTCGCGTACGGCTGCCTGGTCTTCGGCCCTCGCTCGTCCGAATCGCGCAGCGAAGTGCGAGCGCATGGTGTGGCGGTCGACCTGGAAGCCCGCGTCCTTCGGTCGGAACTCGTCGACAGCGTTGCTGGTGGTCTTCAGCCTCAGTGCCTCGCGCATTCGCGCCGCGATTCGCTCGGCCCGGTGCGAGCTATCCGCGTCCTGGAGGCCCTCGGACTCCAGAAGGACGTGTGCGTACTCGTCGAGCACGGCCTGCAAACCGCCGTCGAGCCCCTGGTCCAGCACGAGCCGCCAGTAGTGCTCGTCCGCGGCTTCCTCGCCACGCAGGAGCGCCATCACCTCGGGGCGGTTGAACAGGGAACGTAGTGCCCCTGCCACGACGCTCGCGTGTGCCCGGACACTCGGGTCGACCAGGGCGTCCTGTCCGCCTGCGACGCGGGACAGCGCGCGCAGCGCGCACACACCCGGCCCGGCCAGGGCGAGGCGCGCCAGCACATCGACCAGGTCATCGGGGCGAGGGCCAAGATCTTCTGCCCGGATTGCCCGCAACGCGGCGACGTGCTCGGTGATGCCCCGGCCCACCTCATCCGGGTCTTCCACGTCGCCCACACCAAACCCGGCTTCGAACCGCTGCTGGTCCGGGACCTCCGAGATCCGGTCCAGCAGCACCGGCGCAGCCCAGTACCAACGGCGGTCGGCCGGGCCTGATACCAGATCGCCGGCCGGAAGACGATCGAGCGCGCGGGACACCTGTTCGAGGACCATGTCGAGAACCGCGTCCCTCGGCGCAGGGAGTCGATCCGACACCGCCCGCGCGACGGCCAAGGGGTCCCCTAACCGTGCGAGCGTGGTGCTGGGGTAGGTCAGCGCCAGCACCGGCATCGCGCCTGGACTCCCTTCCTTGAGGCGGTACTGGAGCAACGGCGTGGTGCGGCGGGCCGAGTACAACTCCCGCCGCACCGCGGCGGTGTCGGCCGCGCGCCGTTCAGCTTCGTAGCTGACCATGACCGAGATGGCTTTCGGCACCACGGTCCACGCGGAGAACACCAGCCGCTTCGTGTACGTCCGCAAGTCCGGGTCGGCGTAGGCACCGCTCAGCTCCATGTAGGGGAGCGAGGGCGGCAGCCACGGAAGCCGCCAGGCGCCTGAGTCGAGCGAGTCGCTGATCAGGCCCCGCAGCTTCGCGTTCCCTGGGTCGACGACGTGATACCGGTCGACGTCCTCCCAGGGGAGCATGCCCTCAGCGGCCTCGAGCGCCTGGGCGACTATGGGGTCGGCCGTGTGGTCGAGCAGGTCCTCTTTCACCTTGTAGCCCTGCTGGTCCATGAGGTTCAACAGATACGGCGCGGACCCCCTACGGGTCAGGGTGAGTTGAGGCCGGTGGTTCAGAGCAAGTCCGCCAGCGTGGGGCGTGAACCTGGAGTCCATCATCATGAGTTCGTCTTTGATCGCGGTGCGCGACGATGGTCGTATGAGCAGCCCTGGACCTCGC
>JBBQRV010000177.1:0-8047 GCA_038214475.1 Propionibacteriales bacterium
GTCCGAGCACCGGGGTCGGGGTGGCGCGGTCGGTGCGGGTGCCGTCGCCCAGCTGGCCGCGGAAGTTGCGACCCCAGCAGCTGAGGGAGCCGGACGTGCGCACGGCACAGGTGTGGCTCCACGACGTGGAGACCTGGGCCCAGTCGTTGTCGGCGCCGACCCGGGTGGGACGGTGCCGGTCGGCGGTGCTGCCGTCACCCAGCTGCCCGAAGGAGTTGCGGCCCCAGCACCACAGGCTGCCGTCGGCCTTGGTGCCGCAGACGTGCCAGCCCATCACCGAGATCGAGCTCCAGCCGGAGCCCGGCACCTGGCGCGGGATGCGGCGCAGCGTGGTGGTGCCGTCGCCGAGCTGGCCGGCAGAGTTCTCGCCCCAGCACCAGGCGGTGTCGTCAGCGCGGATGGCACAGGTGTCGAACCAGCCGCCGCTGACCTGCTTCCAGGCCTCGGTGCCGACCGGCTTCGGCCGGTTGGCGACCGCCTTGCCGCCGTCGCCGAGCTGGCCCTTGTGGTCCAGCCCCCAGCAGTAGAGCCGGCCGTTGGTGCGGATCCCGCAGGTGGTGGCACCGCCGGCGGCCACGGAGGCCCAGTCGTTCATGGCGCCGACCCTTGTCGGCGTGCTGGGACCGGGCCCGGTGGTGCGGTTGCCGATCTCACCCCACGTGTTGCGCCCCCAGCACCAGGCGGCACCGTCGTCGTCCACGGCGCAGGTGTGCTCGCCGCCGGCGCTGACTGAGCGCGCGGCCTGGGAGAGCACCCGGACGCGGAACGAGCCGCTGACCGGCTGGGCGAAGCGGGGCAGGCTGTTGCTCACCGTGTAGCCGACCGTCCACGTGCCCGCCGCGGTGGGTGTGCCGGAGAGCAGCCCGGTGGCCGACAGGGTGAGTCCGGGCGGCAGGTTGGTGGCGTCGGACCAGACGACGTGGCCCAGGTCGGCCGCTGCCACCCGGACCGGGAGCTGCTGACTGGTCGCGACTCCGGCCGAGGGGGCACGCGGTGTCCAACCGGACACGGGGCGCGCCCAGTGGGTGGTGCGCCCCCAGGCCTGGCCGGCGAGCCGGGCCAGGATCGCGGCGCCGGAACCGTAGCGGTAGGAGCGGTGCACCTCGATCGCACGGTTGACGCGGGTGGCGCCGACGTCGCAGACCAGGTCGCCCCGGCTGCACGCACTCCAGACGACCGACGAGACATCTGCGCGGGGCACGTCACCGTGCGCGACCATCACCCGGTCGTGCACGCCCACCGCGGTACGGCGGGCGGCGGGGTCGCCGGCGACGATCGCCCTGGTCTCGGCGGTCCGGTCGCCGTCCGAGACGAGCACCGAGCCGACGACGCGCGCCAGCTCCTGCGGTCGCGTGGTGAGCCGGAGCAGGGACCGGTGCACAGCCATCGCACCCTGGGCGTAGCCGGCGAGCACCAGCTGCTGGTCGGGACAGGTCTGGGCGGCGGCGTGCACGACGGCGAGCACCCGCGTGACGTCGGAGGCGAGGTCGCCCTCCCAGGCCAGGACGCTGGACCGGTTCACTGCGGCAGCGCTGGTGCCAGTCACCCGGGCCGTGCGCTTGAGGGTCCGGGGCGTGGCGCTCGGTCGCCGCAGGAACTGCTGGGAGACAGTGCGGCCACCGCTGGTGGCGGCCTGCACGTAGGCCGCACGGAACGGCTCCAGGGAGGCGCCGAAAGGGCGGTCGAGCGCCGATCCCTCGCCGGCTCCGGCCATGCCGATCAGGAGCACGTCGGTGCACGCGGCGGTGGATGCGGCGGTGGATGCGGCGGTGGAGGTCACAGCGACCGCACCTGCAGGTGCCGCGCCCCGGTCGCCCAGGGCGACCAGCCCGGTCACCGTCAGGAGCCCGGTCAGCAGCCCCACCGACAGCCGGGCCGCGGCCCTTCCGGACCGCGGCCTGGCGCTGCTCATGTCTGCGGGCTGCTCGGGCACCAAGTGATGGTAAGGGATCCCACCTGCCCCACGGGTCACAACACAGAAAACCGCGTTGCAGCCCGCGCCGACTCGATCAGTAGATCTCGACCTCGGAGTAGGGGTCCTTCGGCACCATCCCGCGACCTCGCAGCTCGGCGGTGCCGAGCGGGACCGGGTACGGGTTCTTGGGCGGGTTCTCGAACAGGTGGTTGATGAAGGCGGCGTACTTGCGCTCCAGCCCCTCCCGACGCACGAGGAAGCCCGCCTCGTCGCTGTCGAAGGAGACCTGGGTCCAGTTCTGGGTGCCGTTGTAGACCACGTGCGCGTCGGTCTGCTTGCCGAAGACGCCGCTGATCGTCATGTCCTTGAGGTGCAGGTAGCGGTCGAAGGAGCCGTCACCGTCGAAGTCCTGGGCGATCTGGCGCATCGGCACCGGGCCGCGGCCTCGCTTCGACTTCAGGATGTCCTCGATCGCCGGGCCGAGCACCGTGTAGGTGATCCGGATGTCGCAGCCCCAGTTCCACATGTTCTTGAGCCGCTGGGCGATGGCCTGGCCACGCTGGTCGAGGATCGCGGTCTGCCCGATCCGCACCGCGGTGCGGCCCTTGATGCCGGAGCGGCCGGTGGCGCCCTTGCAGTGCACCTGCTTGAGCACGTTCATCACCGGGTCGCCGCCCGCGTTGGTGCCCTTGTAGGGCAGGAACCAGGCCTTGAGGTGCTTGTCGACCTGGTAGGTCTGGTACGGCGGGTGGGCCCGGACGTCCTTCGACGCCTCCCCGAAGATCTGCTGGTACTTCACCCAGAGCCCGTGTTTGCCGACCACGGTGAACATGTCGTTCCACTGGTTGGCCCCGGCGACCTCGGTCATGTTCGCGGAGCCGACCATGACGACGTCCTTGGCCCTGCCCGCCCGGCTGAACGTGTAGAACTTCACGTGCGCGATGCCGGTCCACCCGCGGCACGAGGCCCGGCAGGCCCGCATCCAGCTCTTCATCGCCGGCCTGCGCTTGGCCTGGTGCTGCGAGAACGCGCGACGCAGGTTGGCGTAGTCACCGCTGCTGGACTGGTTCTGCGCCATGCCGTTCGACATGATCACCCGCACGCTCACGCCCCGGTTGTGGGCCCTGATCAGGGCGCGCCGGTAGGGCAGGCTCTTGACGTTCCACGACATGATCCGGATCTTCGAGCCCCGCGGGGAGCTGTCGATGCTCCCGCGGATGTGGTTGTTGATCACGAACTTGCGCTTGCGCACCAACGGGTTGTTGAGGATGACGCCGGGCCGGGGAGTGTAGCGGCCGGCACGGGCCGCGACCGGACTCGCCACCGGTGCGGAGGCGGCCGACCTGGCCACCGGCGCCGGAGCGGCCGACGTCGGCTGTACTGACAGCGCGGCCATCATGGCGCCGACCGCGCTCACGGCCACGATCATGGACTTCCTGCTGGGCATGCGTACGTCCCCCTACGTCGGATGTGTCGCTCCACTACGCCCGCACCGTGACACCACAGAAGAGGACCGGCCAGACCTGACGGGAGGATAGCAAAAGGTTGCGCACAACAGGATTTGTCGCGCGGCGGGGCGCAGGACGGATCTCAGGCGTCGGGACGGCGCAGCACGGTCGTCGTCATGGTGACGTCGCTGTGCACGATCGGGTGGTCACTGATGCCGCCCAGCTTGTCGCGCACGTATCGCGAGAAGCTGGTGCCGTTGCCGCCCATCACCCAGTCGAGGCCGGTCGGCCGCGGCGGCAGGACGCAGCGGGAGCCGGCGGAACCGCCGTTGGCCGCCCCCATGCCCGTGGCAGCACCCACGCGGCAGAAGAACTCCGACGGCTCGTTGGTGTCGCCGGCCACCATCACCGGCAGTCCGCTCGACAGCAGGCTGTTGAGCAGCACGATCTCGGCGCCGGTGGCGGCGTCCCGTTCGGACTCCAGGCCACGCGGCGAGTTGTGCAGGGTCACGTAGTAGAACTCACCACCGGTGGCCCGGTCCCGCAGCTTCACCCAGGGGATCGGGCGGCGCTGGTGGCTGAACGCGGTGATGATGGTCCCGGTGTCGACGAGCTCGAAGAGCGAGTTGCTGAAGGCGATCTGCAGCCGGATCCCGCTGCCGCCCAGGGTGTCGCGGGGCCAGATGGTGTAGCCCGGGAGGTTGCCCAGCAGCACGCCGAGCTGGTCGTCCTGCACCTCCTGCATGCCGATCAGGTCGATCCCGCGGTTGCGGATCTGGGCGGCGGCCGCCCGGGTGCGCACGACGCCCGGCGCCCACTGCTTGCTGTGCCGCGTGTGGTTGCTGCCGAGCACGTTGAGGGTGCCGACGGTGAACGAGTAGGTGAGGTCGACCGGGACCGGTGCGAGGCGGAACGGCTTGCCCGCCGGGATCACCTTGTAGCGCGGCAGCTTCGGCTTCCGCGGTGTGACCACCGGTGAACCGGTGCTGCTCGCGCCGGTGGACGACGGGCCGGCATCGGGCCGCTGCAGGCGACGCGAGGCCTGGGCGCCTCCGGTGCTGCGCACGCTGGGCGTCGCGACGACCGGCGACGAGACCTGCTCGGCCACGGCGCCGTCGGTGCGCGCGTTGGTGACCGCCCAGCCACCGGCGCCGAGCGCGCCGGCCACCAGCACGCCGACCGCGACCAGGGACACCGTGCTGCGGGCGCGCTCGGACCCACGACTGTGGCGGCTGTGCGGGCGCATGGTCGTCGGGGTCGCTTCCGTGGTGGGTGGGTCAGCCCTGGCAGGCGTTGAGGGCGCGGCGGTAGGCCTTGTCGGTCTTCACCGAGGCCACCTGGTTGATCCGGTGCCCGGTGACGGCGTAGAACGTATCGGCGTACGACACGATCGGCAGGCCGAAGGCGCACCGCTTGCTGGCCGCCTTGACCGCCTGGTCGCCGTCGAGGCACCCCGCGTAGCGGGCGGGGAGGTCCTGCCCCCCCTGCCACACGTCGGCACAGGCCGGCCAGTCCGGCAGCGGGCTGCCGCTCGGCGTGGAGGGGCTGGAGGCGCTCGTGCTCGCCGAAGGGTCCCCGGCAGCGGGGTCGGCGGCCGTGTCGTCGCTGCCACAGCCCGCCAGCACGGCGGCCAGGGTGGCCCCCATGACTGCGGGCAGGACGAGTCGGCGGGTCATGGGGCGATGGTACCCCGAACCGGGCCCGCGCCGCCGGGAGACGAGGGCCACGCTGCCGGACTCCAGCGGGGACGCCCGCTAGGTTTGGCGCATGAGCACCACCCCGTCCCGCGTGTTCGCGGCCCGCCTGGTCGGGCTGCCCGTCTTCGACCCCCAGGGCGACCAGGTGGGCAAGGTGCGCGACCTGGTCGTGGCGCTGCGAACCGATGACAACCAGCCGCGGGTGCTGGGCATGGTCGGCGAGGTGTTCGGCCGGCGCCGGATCTTCGTGCCGATGACCCGGGTGACCAACATCGACAGCGGGCAGGTCTACACCACCGGCCTGCTCAACATGCGCCGCTTCGAGCAGCGCCCCACCGAGACGTTGGTCATCGGCCAGATGCTCGACCGGTCGGTGACGCTGCGGGGCACCGAGACCAGCGGCACCGTCTACGACGTGGCCATGGAGCAGGCCCGCAACCGCGACTGGGTGCTCAGCAAGGTGGCCATCCAGGAGCCCGGGCGCGGCTTTCGCCGCAAGGGCCAGACCCATGTCGTCGACTGGCGCGACGTCGAGGGCCTGAGCCGGCGCGAGGACGCGCAGGGGGCGACCCACCTCATCGCCGCACTCAACGAGATGCGACCCGCGGATGCCGCCAACATGATCCACGAGCTGCCCCGCGAGCGACGCGCTGCCGTGGTGGCCGCCCTCGACGACGAGCGGCTCGCCGACGTGCTGGAGGAGCTGCCCGAGGAGGACCAGGTCGAGATCCTCGAGCACCTCGACTCCGAGCGGGCTGCCGACGTCCTCGAGGAGATGTCCGCCGACGACGCGGCGGACCTGATGGCCGACCTGCCTCCCGAGACCGCGGCCGCCCTGCTCGAGCTGATGGATCCCGACGAGGCGGCCGACGTGCGCCGGCTGATGTCCTACACCGAGCACACCGCGGGCGCCATGATGACGCCCGAACCGGTGATCCTGGGCCCCGACGCGACCATCGCCGACGCTCTCGCCCACGTCCGCAACCCCGAGCTGACGCCCTCGCTGGCGGCCCTGGTCTACGTGTGCCGCCAACCGCTCGAGCCGCCCACCGGCAAGCTGCTGGGGGTCGCCCACATCCAGCGGCTGCTGCGCGAGCCGCCCTCGACCCTGGTGGCCGGCGTGCTCGACGACTCGATGGACCCGCTGCGACCGGGCGCGAGCATCGACGAGGTCGCGGCGCACCTGGCGACGTACAACCTGGTGGCCGCGCCGGTGGTCGACGACAACGGCCGGCTGCTGGGCGCGGTCACCGTCGACGACCTGCTCGACCACATGCTCCCCGACAACTGGCGGGACAAGGCGAGGCGCAGGACGACCCATGGCTGAGCCGCGCAGCCGGCTGGACACGCCGCGCGATCTGCGTCGCCCGCTGGTCCGCCGTCCCGAGTACGACTCCGACATGCTCGGGGTGTTCGCCGAGCAGTTCGCCCGCTTCATGGGGACCGCCCGGTTCCTCATCTACATGACGCTGTTCGTGTTCGTCTGGTTCGGCTGGAACCTGTTCGCCCCCGCGTCCCTGCGCTGGGACCAGTACCCGTTCATCTTCCTGACCCTGATGCTCAGCCTCCAGGCGTCGTACGCCGCACCGCTGATCCTGCTCGCGCAGAACCGCCAGGAGCAGCGGGACAAGGTGATCGCCGAGCAGGACCGGCAGGCCAACGCCCGGGCACACGCCGACATGGAGTTCCTGGCCCGCGAGGTGGCCTCGCTGCGGATGTCGGTCGGCGAGGTCGCCACCCGCGACTTCCTGCGCTCGGAGCTGCGCAACCTGCGCGACGACCTGCAGGAGAACCAGCACGACGAGCGGGCGGATGGCGCAGATCACCCCTCCGGCGACTGACTCACCACCGCCCCCGCACTACGCTGGGGCATCATGAGCACCCCCACCACCGAGCAGGTCCACGCCGCGCTCTCGACCGTCAACGACCCGGAGATCAAGCGGCCCATCACCGACCTGAACATGGTCGACTCCGTGGAGATCCACGACGACGGCTCGGTCGCGGTCCGAGTGCTGCTCACCGTGTCGGGGTGCCCGCTCAAGGACACCATCACCCGCGACGTCACCGGCGCGGTCTCCGCGGTGCCCGGAGTGACCTCGGTCGACCTCGAGCTGGGCGTGATGTCCGCCGAGCAGCGCGCCGAGCTGCAGGAGGTCCTGCGCGGCGGCCAGGCCCAGCGCGAGATCCCCTTCGCCCAGCCCGGGTCGCTCACCAAGGTGTTCGCGGTGGCCAGCGGCAAGGGCGGTGTCGGCAAGTCGTCGGTGACGGTCAACCTAGCCCTGGCGATGGCCGAGCTGGGCCTGAAGGTCGGCATCGTCGACGCCGACATCTACGGCCACTCGGTGCCCGCCATGATGGGGATCGGCGACAGCCGCCCCACGCAGGTCGACGAGCTGATCATGCCGGTCCCGACCGCGTCGGGCGTCTCGGTCATCTCCATCGGCATGCTCAAGCCGCGGCGTGACCAGGTGGTCGCCTGGCGCGGCCCGATGCTCGACCGGGCGCTGGTGCAGATGCTCAGCGACGTCTACTGGGGCGACCTCGACGTGCTCCTGCTCGACCTGCCCCCGGGCACCGGTGACGTGGCCATCTCGCTGGGCCAGCACCTGCCCAACGCCGAGGTGCTGGTCGTCACCACGCCCCAGGAGGCCGCCGCCGAGGTCGCCGAGCGCGCCGGCACGATGGCCTCGATGATGCACCAACGGGTGGTCGGCGTCGTGGAGAACATGAGCTTCCTGCCGTGTCCGCACTGCGGCCCCGAGCACCGGCTCGAGGTCTTCGGGTCCGGAGGCGGCGACCGGGTGGCGGCGACGCTGTCGGAGCGGTTCGGGTACGACGTTCCGGTGCTCGGCCGGATCCCGCTCGACCTGGCCCTGCGCGAGGGCGGCGACAGCGGCCGCCCGATCGTGGAGTCCGACCCCACCTCCCCCGCGGCCGAGGAGCTCACCGGGATCGCCCGCACGTTGTCCGGGCGCAGCCGCGGTCTC
>JBBQRV010000178.1:0-8022 GCA_038214475.1 Propionibacteriales bacterium
CAGGTCGCCGAGAGCGGCCAACGCCCCCACCAGGCCGGCCGCCGCCTCGACGGCCTCCACCGCGGCGGCGTCGTACTCGCCGGCGAACTCGGCGGAACTGGCGTCGGCGCCGGCCATCCCTGCGTGGTCCGGCAACCGGGCCGCCAGTCGCTCGTAGCCGCGGGCGGCCTCGCGGTTGGCGGCGTGCAGCGACTCCGCCGCCGAGGTGTACGTCGCCGCGTCGACCACCAACCTCATCGCGCGTCATCCACTGCCGGTCCGGCTTCGTCGACGGGAGCCTGCCGCCGGCCGGGTCCACCCAAACGAACCCGATCCCGAGTTGTGGAGAACCCCCCTGGCACGGCGCCGGACCGGGGCTTGCTCGGACCGGCTCCGCAGAGGAAAGTGGCCAGGCGGACACCGTGCGCTGTGCGCGGCGCAGGGAGGACGAGCGATGCGAAGGATGACGGGCCTCGTGGGCGGACTGGTGGCGCTCGCCGCGCTCGTCGCGCTCGTCGCGGTCGCCGGGCTCCCGTGGTCACCGGCCGCGGCCGACCAGACCGTGGTCGTCGGCGGGCTGCGTTTCGGGCGGGGCGTGTTCGTGACGGACAGGGACATGTCCTGCACGGTGGGGATCGGGGGCGGCGGTCTCAGCTTCTACCCGACCCCGTTCATCGGCGTCGGGCCGGCGCCTGCGCCGCTCGGGGCGAGCAGCGTGCGCTACCAGCTGAAGGACCTGGGCCACGCGTACGGGGCCGAGTTCTCCGTGCCGTCCGTCACCTCGACGACGGCGGCCGGCATGTCCATCGCCAGCCAGACCGAGGCCACCGGTGTCGCCGTGGTGGAGTACCAGGGCCCCACGCTCTCGTCCAACGAGCGGTGGATCGGGCTCGCCCACCTCACCGAACCCCCCGGCGGTTTCCGTCCGGTGGACACGGCGGGTCTCACCTACGAGTGGGTCCTGTGGAACATCAGCGCCGCCACGTACACCCCTGAGGGGAGCCCGGCCACGGTGGCCCACTTCGCGGCCGCCCACGGCGGGGACGCCGACGGGCAGTTCCTGATCGGGTTCGGCTGCGACGGCAGCCCGTACTGGACCGACGCTTGGCGGGTCGGCACTCCGGGCGACGTGACGACGTACGACATCGAGCGCGGCCACCCGGTGCCGACGATCTCCTCGGCGTACCCCATCATCAAGGCCGGCCAGCACAACCGGATGAGGTCCCTCGTGATGGAAGGGGACGTGAGCTACGACTTCGTGCCGGTGGATCTGGAGGGCAAGGGCTTCCGCAGCAAGCACTTCCGCTACCTGGGCACCGTGGAGATCGTCCTCTACCATGGCTCTGCCAAGTTCTCGGTGCACCCGATCCGGACCACGGCCTACCGCTGGCACTATCGCACCAGCGACTTCGCGGACGGCAGCGTCTCCCCGACGCTCACCCTCCAGGTGCGGACTCGGGTGTTCGCCCGGATCTCAGCCTCCCGGCTGCACGTCGGGCAGCGACTGGTGGTCTCGGGCAGCACCACGCCACGCCAGACCGGCACCCGGGTGACCCTGTGGCGGCGCTCGGACGCGGGGCGGGTGCGCCTGGCGGCGGGCGTGGTCGACCGGCACGGGAAGTACCGGATCGCGATGACGCCCAGGGGCGCTGCGCACTGGACCGTCTACGCGACCGTGGCCGCGGTGCCGGGGAACCTCGCCGGCCACTCCAAGGACTTCGACGTCACCGTGGTCCGCTGAGCGATGGTGGGTCCCGCTTGGGTGCGCCGCCCCGGCCGGGTATGCCTGTGGCATGCGCCCCCTCGTCGTCACCTCCGCCCTGACCGCCGCTGCCGCCGTGATCGGCAGCCTGGGCACCCGCCCCGACAGTGCGTGGTACCGCGGCCTCGAGAAGCCCGGGTGGCAGCCCCCGCCGGTGGCCTTCCCGCTGGTCTGGACGCCGCTCTACGGGCTGATCGGCTGGGGCACCGGGCGGCTGGTGGAGTCCGCGCCGGCCTCCGAGCGCGACACGCTGTTCGCCCTCACCGCTGCCGACCTGGTCGCCAACGCCGGCTGGAACTGGGCGTTCTTCGCCCGGCAGTCCACCGCGGGGGGACTCGGCGCGATCGCGGTGCTCAACGTGCTCAACGTGGCCCTGCTGCGCGAGGCCGCCCGGCACGACCGGACCGCCGCGGCCGCGCTCGCGCCGTACGTCGCGTGGACCGGGTTCGCCACCGTGCTGAACGCGTCGATCTGGCGACGCAACCGCTGAGCCCGTGCAGAGGCGGGCCCACCCCCAGGACTGCGACCTGGGTCTCGACAAACGATTGCAGGTTCAACTAGCGTGCGCTGCAATCGTTTGTACCCACCCGGGAGGTCGTCATGGACATCAGCAGGCGCGGAGTGCTCGCCAGCGCAGGGCTCGCCGGCGCAGGAGTGGCCGGTGCAGGAGTGGCCGGCGCGGGAGCGGCGGCCGTGACCGCGTCGCCGGCGGTGGCGGGACGGCCGCACGGGCAGCACGGCTCACCCAAGGAGTTCGTGGTCCGCGGGGCGTACGTGCTCAGCATGGATCCCGACATCGGCGACCTGGTCGACGGCGAGGTGCACGTGCGCAACGGCCGGATCGTCGCGGTCGGCAAGCGGCTGCGGGCCCCCGGCGCCCGTGTCGACGGCTCCGGGATGATCGTGATGCCCGGCCTGATCGACACCCACTGGCACATGTGGACCTCGCTCTACCGCTCGATGTCGAGCTCCGACCCGGCCACCGCCTACTTCGCCCTCAACATCGCCAACGGCACCCGCTGCCTGCCCGAGGACCTCTACCACGGCGCCCGGCTCGGGCTGGTCGACGCGGTCAACACCGGCATCACCACGGTGCACGACTGGGCCCACAACCTGCGCTCGCCCGCGCACGTCGACCAGAACCTGCGTGCGCATGCCGAGATCGGGCTGCGCGGCCGGTTCTCCTACGGCACGCCGCAGGGCTACCCGGGCACCCAGGTCATCGACCTCGACGACATTGCACGCGTGCAGGACGAGTGGTTCGACGCCGGCCGGCTGCCGTTGATGCACCTCGGGCTGGCCGGCCGCCCGCCTGGCTTCTCCCCGGAGAGCGTGTTCCGCCCCGAGTACGACTTCGCCCGGTCCCTGGGCCTCCCGGTGAGCTACCACGCCAACTCCACCCGAGCCCAGGGCGCGCTGGAGATGATCGCCCAGCTCGCGCAGCAGGACATGCTCGGTCCGCACACCCAGCTCATCCACGCGCTCTACACGACCGAGGCCGAACGGGCCGCGGTGCGCGACAGTGGCGCCTCGGTGAGCATCAGCCCCTGGTCGGAGCTGCTGATCGGGTACGGCGTGACTCCCGTGCACCAGATGGAGCAGAGCGGCATGCTGCTCAACCTCTCGGTGGACACCCTGCCGCTCACCGGCACCGCCGACCTGTGGTCGGTGGTCCGGCTGGCCACTGCGCTGCTCCGGGGCCAGGCCGAGCAGGAGTTCGCCGTCGGCACCCGCCGGATCCTCGAGATGGCCACCATCGACGCGGCGCGTGGGCTCGGGCTCGCGGACGTCACCGGCTCACTGACCCCGGGCAAGCGCGCCGACCTGATCATGGTGCGCACCGACGACCTCGCCACCGCGCCGTTCACCGACGCGACCAACCTGCTGGCGCTGGCCGCGGGGGCCGAGAACGTGGACACGGTGGTCGTCGACGGGCGCTTCCTCAAGCGCGGTGGCCGGCTCACCCAGGTCGACCCTGACCGGGTGGTGTACCAGACCACGGCCGCCCTGGAGGCGCTGCTGGCCCGCTGAGGTCGGCTGCCCAGGCCGGCTGGTCAGGCTGGCTCACTAGGCTGGAGTGCGAGGTGGGCCGCCCGGCGCGCCAGGACGAGGAGATCTCGGTGGAGAAGCGTGTACTCGGCAGGACCGGCCGTGAGGTCTCGGTCGTCGGACTCGGCACCTGGCAGCTCGGGGCCGACTGGGGCGAGGTGTCGGAGGACGACGCCCTGCACGTGCTCGAGGAGTCGGCGGCCGCCGGGGTCACCTTCTTCGACACCGCCGACGTCTACGGCGACGGCCGCAGCGAGCAGGTCATCGGCCGGTTCCTGCGCGAGCACCCGGAGGCCGGCATCACGGTGGCCACCAAGATGGGCCGCCGCGTCGACCAGCTCCCCGAGAACTACACGCCCGAGGCCTTCCGGGCCTGGACCGACCGCTCCCGGCGCAACCTGGGCGTCGACCGGCTCGACCTGGTGCAGCTGCACTGCCCGCCCTCGGCCACGATCGACGCCGACGCGACGTACGACGCCCTCGACGCGCTGGTCGCCGACGGTGCGATCGCGGCGTACGGCGTGAGCGTGGAGACCGTCGACCAGGCGCTCTCGGCGATCGCGCGCCCGCACCTGTCCAGCGTGCAGATCATCGTCAACGCGTTCCGGCTCAAGCCGTTCGACGCGGTGCTGCCCGCCGCCGCCGAGGCAGGCGTGGGCATCATCGCCAGAGTGCCCCTGGCGTCGGGGCTGCTGTCGGGCAAGTACGACCGGAGCACGACCTTCGCCGCCGACGACCACCGCACCTACAACCGGGACGGCAGCGCCTTCGACGTCGGCGAGACCTTCTCCGGCGTCGACTACGAGACCGGGCTGACGGCGGCCGCCGAGTTCACCGAGCTGGTGCGCGAGCACGGCCCTGCCGGCGTCACCCCGGCGCAGGCCGCGATCGCCTGGCTGTGGCAGCACCCGGCCGTCTCGACCGTCATCCCCGGCGCGCGCAACGCCGAGCAGGCCCGCGCCAACGCGGCCGCGGGTGCGGTGCCACCCCTGGGCGCCGAGGTCGAGGCAGGGGTCCAGCGCATCTACGACGAGCACCTGCGGGCGGCGATCCACCCTCGCTGGTGACCCGGTAGGTCACGGGCGGCGTCGGGTCCGGTCAGGCGCTCGGCTCCACCGACAGCTTGAGCACGTCGAGCAGTCGCCGGGCGGCCGCGCCGCCGGCCTCCAGGGCCACCGCCACCGCCCCGGGCACGTCGAGGTCGTCGAGCAGCCGCCCGGTGACGGTGGCGGGTGCGGAGGCGTCGATGTCGGCCTGCCGGGCAGCGTCGTGCAGCTCCTCGAGCAGCACGCTCGCCTGCGCCAGGGCGGACGCGTCGTACTCCCACGACTGCGCCCAGGGCCGGTTGAGCAGCATCAGCCGGACTGCTGCGCCGGGTGCGTGGTCGAGCAGGTCGCGCACCAGCACCAGGTTGCCGGTCGACTTGGCGATCTTGGCGCCGGCGTGGTGCACCGTGCCGACGTGCATGGTGCGACGCGCGAACGGCGTGACCGAGGTGGCGGCCTGCACCATCGCCGCCTGGTAGGCGTGGTGCGGGAACGCCAGGTCGGCCCCGCCGACGAGCACGTCGACCGAGGCGCCGAAGGCGTGCGCGGCCATCGCGGCGCACTCGGCGTGCCACCCGGGTCGGCCCCACCCCCACGGGCTCGGCCAGGCCGGCTGGTCGTCCGGTGAGGGACGCCAGACCGGCACGTCCCACCGGTCCAGGCGTCCGTCGTCGAGCTGGTCACCGAACTCGGCCGACAGCGCCAGGGCCTCCTCCTCGGAGATCCAGCTCAGGCCCGGCACGTCGCCACCGCGGAAGAAGACGTGGCCGTCGTGCTCGTAGCCGTGGCCGCCGCGCAGCAGTGCGGTCGCGAGCTGGATCACCTCGCGCACGTGCCGCCTGGCGTGCGGCGCCAGGTCGGGGTCGGAGACCCGCAGCGAGCGCATGTCACGCTCGAACAGGAACTCCTGGGTGCTGGCCAGCTCGTCATAGGGCTCGTCGAGTCCCGCGGCCGCGGCGGTCAGCACGTCGTCGACGTCGGTGACGTTGCGGCACACCAGCGGATCCGCGTCGGCCAGCCGGGCCACCGAGCGCAGCAGGTCGGCCCACACGAACACCGAGGCGTGGCCGAGATGGGTGACGTCGTACGGCGTGATGCCGCAGGTGTAGACCCGGAGCCGGCCGACCGTCGGCAGCGGCGCGCCCGCCAGCACCAGCCCGCCGTCGGTGTCGGCGCCGCGGGGGAGCGGGTAGCGGGACTCTGCGCCGAGCACTCCGGAGCCGCTCGTCCAGTGGGTCATGTCGGGCCTCCGTCAGCGTCGGGTCGTGATACCCCAAGGGGTATGCCGGAATACTGCCGCACCGACCCCGTCGGCGGAAGGGTCCTTGGGCCCCCGCGCGGTCGAGTCAACCGGCCTGAGGAGGGGCGGGGAGCGCCACCCGGGTCTCGGGTGAGACCTGCGCGTCGGAGGGTGGCCGCGGCGCCGGCACACGAACGTCGGCGCGTGGGGCCGCGACCCGGCGCAGTCGGGACCGGGGTGCCAGCGGCATCACCACGAGGGTGAGGACGGCCAGCCCGGTCAGGAACCAGGTGCTCCCCACGGCGCTGATCGCGAACGGCGCGCTGGCCGCGCCGATCAGGTTGGCGCCCACCATCGCGGTGTCGGTGATGCCGAGGGCGCTGGCGCAGGCACGTCGCGGCAGCGCCTGCTGGATGCGCGTGGTCACCGCGCACTCGACCTGGGTGGTGGCCACCCCGACGACCGCGAGCGGCGCCAGCGCGACCCGCCAGTCCGGGGCCGCCAGCAGGACGAGCAGCCCGCCGAGGAGCAGGCCGAGGGCACGCAGCTGCGAGGTGGCCGGCAGCCGGATCAGCGCGCACACCGCGGGGGCGGCCAGGGCGCCGGCCCCGATCGCTGCGGTGGAAAGCCCGAACTCCCTGTCGCCGCCGACCCATCGACCGTCGAAGAGCGCGAGCAGCCCCACCGACAGCGCGCCGAGGATGGCGTTGACGGCCGAGACGTTGACGATGCTGAGCACCGCCACCGGGCGGCGCGCCAGCGCACTCACCGCGCTGCGGTAGCTCATCGCCGCCGCCCCGGGTGTCGTTCCCCATCCGTGCGGGGTCCGCAGCAGCAGCCCGGCCCCCACGGCCGCGCAGCAGGCCGCGGCGAGCACCGAGACGGCGGCGCCGGTGCCGGCGAGGAGGAGCCCGCCCAGCGCGGGGCCGGCGGTGAAGGCGCCCACTTCGGCGGTCACCAGCCAGCGGGTCTGCCGCTCGCTCTCGCCGGACTGCCCGTCGAGGTCGGGCGCACCGCCGGACACCAGGTCGGACACCACGGCGGGTACCAGGTCGGGCATGGCCGCGGCCAGGGACGGATAGGCCGGGGTGCCGATGGCGACCGTGAGGGTGCCGGCGACGACCGCGAGCACCAGCTGGTCGGCGGCCACGGCCGCCGCGGCGACCACCAGCGCCGCCAGCCGGGCCCAGGTCGTCACCCGCAGCACCCGGTCGCGGGGCACCCGGTCCCCGAGGGTGCCGACGTACCACGACAGCAGGATGTACGGCGCGGTGCGGGCGACGCCGACCATCGCCAGCCAGCCGTTGTCGTGGGTCTGCTCCCAGGTGAGCGCCAGCAGCGCCGGCCACGGCATCGACATCGCCACCGCGCTGGCAGCGTGCGAGGCGATCAGCCGGGTGGCCAGAGGGTGGGCCGGCGGGGTGCGAGCGAGCCGGAGCTGCGGGCTCATGCGCAGGCACCCACCTCGGCGGCGGCGACGACCGTGGCCAGGGGGGCGAACCCGTTGAACCCGACCGTGGAGTAGCAGGTCGTGTAGGCGCCGGCGGCCAGCAGCCGCACGGTGTCGCCCTCCGCGAGCGCGAGCGGCAGGTGCACGGGCTGCCGCTCGTAGAGCACGTCGGCGCTGTCGCAGGTCGGTCCGGCGAGCACCACCGGACCCGCCGGCCCGCCGTCCGCGCTGGTCTCGATCCGGTAGCGGATGGCCTCGTCGAGAGTCTCGACCAGACCGGTGAACACGCCGGCGTCGAGGTAGACCCAGCGCCGCCCGCCCCGCCAGCAGACGGCCAGCACGGTGGACACCAGCACCCCTGCGTCGCCGACCAGGCCCCGGCCCGGCTCGACGGCGGTGCGCGGCACGGTGGCGCCGAAGCTCGCGCGCAGCTGGCCGCGGATCGCGTCGCCGTAGACGTCGAGGGCCGGGCAGCCGCCCTCGAGGCCGGCCGGGA
>JBBQRV010000179.1:0-7980 GCA_038214475.1 Propionibacteriales bacterium
TGCCGATGCTCAACATCCTCAACGGTGGCTCGCACGCCGACTCCAACGTCGACGTCCAGGAGTTCATGATCGCGCCCATCGGCGCGCCCTCGTTCCGCGAGGCGCTGCGCTGGGGAGCTGAGGTCTACCACGCGCTCAAGGTCGTGCTCAAGGAACGCGGTCTCGCCACCGGCCTCGGCGACGAGGGAGGCTTCGCCCCCGACCTCGAGTCGAACCGCGCAGCGCTCGACCTCATCCTGGAGGCGATCGAGCGGGCGGGCTACACCGCGGGCACCGACGTCGCCCTGGCTCTGGACGTGGCCGCGTCGGAGTTCTTCGAGGACGGGTCCTACGGCTTCGAGGGGGGCTCGAGGTCCTCGGCCGAGATGATCGACTACTACGAGGGGCTCGTCGACGACTACCCCCTGGTCTCCATCGAGGACCCGCTCGACGAGGAGGACTGGGACGGCTGGAAGTCGATGACCGACGAGCTCGGCGCCCGGATCCAGATCGTGGGTGACGACCTGTTCGTGACCAACGTCGAGCGCCTCCAGCGCGGCATCACCGAGGGCCAGGCCAACGCGCTGCTGGTCAAGGTCAACCAGATCGGCTCGCTCACCGAGACCCTCGACTCCGTCGAGCTGGCCCACCGCAACGGGTTCCGCTGCATGATGAGCCACCGGTCCGGCGAGACCGAGGACGTCACCATCGCCGACCTCGCCGTGGCCACGAACTGCGGCCAGATCAAGACCGGCGCCCCGGCCCGCAGCGAGCGGGTCGCCAAGTACAACCAGCTGATGCGGATCGAGGAGCACCTCGAGGACGCCGCTCGGTACGCCGGCGCCGGGGCGTTCCCGCGCTACCGGGCCTGAGCGGAGCCGAGCCGGTGTCCGAGCGTCGTCCCCGCACACCCCGCGGCACCCCGCGGGGCTCGGGGCGTCCCAGCGCACGTCCGGCTGCCCGGGCGACCGCCCCGCCCAACGCGCGGGCCACGCCGCGGGCGTCGGGGCGCGCTCGCGCGGACTCCGGGAGCGGCCAGCCGCTCGCTGCGGGCGCCGCGCCGGCGCCGGGGCGGCCCCGCAACCGGCTCACCGGGCGGGCTGCGATCCTGATCCTGCTGGTGGCCGTGCTCACCGTGTCCTACGCGTCCAGCATGCGTGCCTACCTGCAGCAGCGGGCCCACATCGGCGACCTGAAGGTGGAGATCGCCCAGCGCGCGGCCAGCATCGACGACCTCGAGCGTGAGAAGAAGCGCTGGCAGGACGACGCGTTCCTCACCCAGCAGGCCAGGGAGCGCTTCGGCTTCGTGTTCCCCGGGGAGACCGGCTACCAGGTGCTCGACACCGACGGGAAGCCGTTGGACGGCGACACCCTCCACGACGTGCGCTCGGTGATCACCAAGGCGCCCACGGCGTGGTGGTCCACGGCCTGGTCCTCGATGGAGATGGCCGGCCGGGAGCAGGCGAGCACCGGCACCACGGGGTCGCGTCCGTGATCGCTGGGTCCGACGAGGCCGCGGTCGCTGCCCAGCTCGGCCGCACGCCGCGCTCCATCCACGAGGTCGGCCACCGGTGCCCGTGCGGCAACCCCGACGTGGTGACCACCGAGCCGCGGCTCGACGACGGCACGCCGTTCCCGACGACGTACTACCTCACCTGCCCGCGGGCCGCCTCCCGGATCGGCACCCTGGAGGCCTCCGGGCTGATGCGCGAGATGCAGGACCGGTTGGCCGAGGACCCCGAGCTGGCCGCCGCCTACGCCCGCGCCCACGAGGCCTATCTGGCCGCCCGCACCGCGATCGGGGAGGTGCCCGAGATCGCCGGGATCTCCGCCGGAGGCATGCCCGACCGGGTCAAGTGCCTGCACGTGCTCGCGGGACAGTCTCTCGCCCAGGGCAGCGGCGTCAACCCGCTCGGCGACGAGGTGCTGGAGCGCCTGGGCGCCTGGTGGGAGTCCGGGCCGTGCGTGACCGCGGAGGACCGGCAGCCGTGACCACGGTGGGCGCGATCGACTGCGGCACCAACACGGTCAAGCTGTTGATCGGGGCGCTGCCCGAGATCACGGTGCTCGAGAACCGGATGGTCCGCCTCGGCGAGGGTGTCGACCGCACCGGCCGGCTGTCCGACGAGGCGCTGGCGCGCACCTTCGCCGCGCTCGACGAGTACGCCGCGCTGATCGCTGCGCACGGGGTCGACCGGATCCGCTTCTGCGCGACCTCGGCGACCCGCGACGCCGCCAACAGCGAGACCTTCCGCGACGGCGTGCGGACCCGGCTCGGCGTGGACCCCGAGGTGATCAGCGGCGACGAGGAGGCCGCGCTGGCCTTCGACGGCGCGGTGCGCAACCTGCGGATCACGGTGCCGCGGCCGGTGCTGGTCGTCGACATCGGCGGCGGTTCGACCGAGCTTGTCCTGGGCCACGAACGGCCGTCGGTCTCCGCCTCCATGGACATCGGATCGGTGCGGCTGCACGAGCGGCACCTACACGCCGACCCGCCCGCCGCCGCCGAGATCGAGGCGGCGACCGCGGACATCGACGCGGCCCTCGACGCCTGCCCGGTGCCCCCGGCCGACGCCACCGCGGTCGTGGGGGTGGCCGGCACCGTGTGCACCGTGGTCGCGGGGGTCCTCGGGCTCGCCTCCTACGACCGCAGCCTCATCGACCAGGCGACGGTGCCCGTCTCCGACGTGCACGACTTCGTCGGCCGGCTGCTGTCGATGACCGTCGCGCAGCGGCGCGAGCTTCCCTACATGCACCCTGGCAGGGCGGACGTCGTCGGTGCCGGCGCGTTGATCCTGTCGCGGGTGCTGGCTCGCACGGGCGTCACCGAGCTGGTGGCGTCGGAGTCCGACATCCTGCACGGCATCGCCTGGTCGCTGCTCAGCGAGGGTGGTCGTCCTTGACCTCGTGCGCACCGAGCGCCCGCATCCCGAAGAGGACACCGACCACCAGCAGGGTCAGGAACACCATCATCACGACGAGAACGCCGGTCATGTGCATCATCATGGGAGCCTCCTAGCTCGCCCTCCACGCTAGGTGCGCGGTGCGGGGAAAGTCCTTACCGAGCAGTGACGGGCAGGATGGACCCCATGAGGCTCCCGCACCCGCTCACCGGGCAGCTCTTCGAGTCCCCGGTCCCGCCCGGCACCGGGTGGCCCGGCGACCCGGCCACCCCGACCGCCTCCGGCTCGACCAGCGAGCTCGCCCGGTTGCAGGCCGAGATGTCGACCTGCCGCGCCTGCCCCCGCTTGGTCGCGTGGCGCGAGGAGGTCGCCGTCACCAAGAGGGCGTCGTACGCCGGGGAGCCCTACTGGGGCCGCCCGATCACCGGCTGGGGGTCGCCCACGCCCCGGGTGCTCGTCGTCGGCCTCGCGCCGGCCGCGCACGGCGGCAACCGCACCGGCCGGATCTTCACCGGAGACCGCTCCGGCGACTGGCTCTTCGCGAGCCTGCACCGGGTCGGGCTGGCCCGGCAGGCGACCAGCGTGCACGCCGGCGACGGCCAGGAGCTGCTCGACACCCGGATGGTCGCCGCGGTGCGTTGCGCGCCGCCGGCCAACAAGCCCACCACCGAGGAGCGGGACACCTGTGCGCCCTGGCTCGACAGGGAGCTGGCCCTGGTGGCGCCGTACGTCGCGGTCGTGGTGGCGCTGGGCGGCTTCGGGTGGGACGTCGCACTGGGTGCCCTGGGCCGAGCGGGGTTCGCGGTGCCGCGCCCCAGGCCGAGGTTCGGGCACGGCGCCGAGGCCGACCTGGGCGGGGTCACCCTGCTCGGCTGCTACCACCCCAGCCAGCAGAACACGTTCACCGGACGGCTCACCGAGGAGATGCTCGACGACGTCCTCGGGCGGGCTGCGAGGATGACCCGGTGACGCACCGGCCCCCGTGTCCCAACCGGTAGAGGAAGTCGCCTTAAAAGCGATTCAGTGTGGGTTCGAGCCCCACCGGGGGTACCACCGGGAACATCGGCCACATCCGGCTCGTTCACTGTCATGTACGACCTGCCTAGAATGGGGTCGTACCAACGGCGAGCCGTCACGTCGACGGCCACCACCTCGGCCTCCAAGGAGGAGACCACGATGCAGAGCAGCAACCCCGTCTTCCGCAACTCCGACGCCTTCAACGGCACCGAAACCAAGGCACGGGCCAACCGCCAGGGCAACCAGACCTACCCGGGCGCGGGTTCGGCCTACCCCGGCTACGGCAGCCCGGCCGGTTCCTCGGACCCGTCCACGTGGGGCACCGGGGTGTCCACCGAGAAGCCGGGAGTCCAGCAGGGCGACGCCCGGATGACCATCGACAGCACGGTGCAGAAGACCGCACTGACACTCGGTGTCGTCATCGCGATGGCCGTGGCCACCTGGATCTTCACCGGTGACCTCACCACGGAGAGCGCCAACAAGACCTACCTGGCGCTGACCGTCGGCTCCGGGGCGGCCTTCGGCCTGTCCCTGGTGAACTCGTTCAAGCGCGTGATCAGCCCCGCGCTGGTCGTGGCGTTCGCGGCGGCTGAGGGCATCGCCCTGGGCGCGCTGAGCAAGTTCTTCGACAGCATGTTCGGCCCCGGCGTCGTGACCGGTGCCGTCATCGGCACCTTCGCGGCCTTCGCCGGCACCCTGGCTGCCTACAAGTACTTCGACATCCAGGTCGGCAACCGGTTCCGCAAGTTCGTCGTCTCGGCGATGTTCGGCATGGTCGGGCTGAGCCTGATGGAGCTGGTGCTGGGCATGTTCGGCAGCTCGATCGGCCTGTTCGGCTTCGGTGGGCTCGGCCTGCTGACCGCCGTCGCCGGTCTGGCGCTGGGCGTGTTCATGCTGATCATGGACTTCGACTACGTGGAGAAGGGCGTCGCCGCCGGGCTTCCCGAGGTCGAGTCGTGGCGGGCGGCGTTCGCGCTCACCGTCGCCCTGGTCTGGATCTACACCAACCTGCTGCGCCTGCTCGCGATCTTCAGCGACAACTGACGCACCGGACCCGGTCACGAGGCGCCTCCCGCTCGGGGGGCGCCTCGTGCGCGTCTCAGGGCTGGGCGCTCGGTGCGGACGGTGGCGAGGTGTCCGCCGGCTGGCCGTCCGGGCCGCCGGCCCCCTGCGACTCGTCGCCCGCGTCGGGACCCTCGGCCTCGGCCTGCGGGTGCCGGCGGCGGCGTCGCAGCTCGACCCACAGCCCGCGCACGCCGCGGCGTGAGCCGGCCACCTCGGTGCCGTCGAGCTCGGTGCCGGGGTTCCTGACGGCCTCGACCGCGGCGGCGGCCACCGGGAGCACGCCCTCGCCCCGCAGCGCCTCGGGCACGACCTCGTCCTCGGGAATCAGCCCGAGCGCGGCCAGGGTCGACGGAAGCAGCACCGCGGCCAGCGACGCGTAGCCCTCCGCCGACGGGTGGAACCGGTCGGGCCCGAAGAGCACGGTCGGCGCGGCCAGGAACTCCGGGCCCAGGATGGAGCCGAGCGACACGGTCCGGCCGCCTGCCTCGACCACCGTGATCGTCTGCGCGGCCGCCAGCCGACGTGACCACGACCGGGCGACCTGCCTGAGCGGGGGCGCGATCGGCTTGATCGTGCCCAGGTCGGGGCAGGTGCCGACGACGACTGCGATGTCGGCGGCCACCAGCCTGCGCACCGCCTCGCCGAGGTGCCGGACCGCCTGCGAGGGCAGCACGCTGTGGGTCACGTCGTTGGCGCCGATCAGGATGACCGCGACATCGGGCTCGATCGGGAGGGTGGCGTCGACCTGCTGCTCGAGCTGCGACGACTCCGCCCCCACCTTGGCGTACTCGCGCAGGAAGACCCGGCGATCGGCGTGCTCGGCCAGGCCCGCGGCCAGCACCGCACCGGGGGTCTGCTCGACCCGCTCGACACCGTAGCCCGCGGCGCTGGAGTCACCGAGCAGGGCCACCTTGAGCGCCGGACCGGGGCGTCCTCGGCCGTACCATCCCGTCGCGTCGGGTGGAGCGCCGTCGGCGTTGCCGATCGCGCGTCGGGCCAGCTTGGCCTCGGCGGTGAGCACGCCGTACAGGCCTGCGCCCAACACGGACAGACCTCCGCCACCGAACGCGGCGGCGGAGGCGAGCTTGCGCGCTGCTGCAGCTCTCCCCACCCCTCCACCTTACGGATCGGACCGCGGGCATTCTGCCCCGCGGTCCGCGGCGACTAGCCTGACGGCGTGGAATACGTGAACTCGCTGCTGGACCTGATCGGGAACACCCCGCTGCTGCGGCTCTCCCGGTCACTCGACGACCTCGACGGCTCCCGTCACCCGGAGCGCACCGGCCCGATCGTGCTGGCCAAGATCGAGTACCTCAACCCGGGTGGCTCGGTGAAGGACCGGATCGCCACCCGGATGATCGAGGCTGCCGAGGCCTCGGGTGAGCTCCAGCCGGGCGGCACCATCGTGGAGCCGACCTCCGGCAACACCGGGGTCGGCCTGGCCATGGTGGCCCAGCAGAAGGGCTACCACTGCGTCTTCGTGTGCCCCGACAAGGTCAGCGAGGACAAGCGCAACGTGCTCAAGGCGTACGGCGCCGAGGTGGTGGTGTGCCCGACCGCGGTGCCGCCCGAGCATCCCGACTCGTACTACTCGGTCGCCGACCGGCTCACCCGTGAGACGCCGAACGCGTTCCGGCCCGACCAGTACTCCAACCCGCAGGGCCCGGCGAGCCACTTCGCCACCACCGGACCGGAGATCTGGGCCGACACCGACGGGCGGGTCACCCACTTCGTCGCGGGTGTGGGCACCGGCGGCACGATCACCGGCACCGGCCGCTACCTGAAGTCGGTGGGCGACGTCCAGGTGATCGGCGCCGACCCCGAGGGCTCGGTGTACTCCGGGGGCACCGGCCGGCCCTACCTGGTCGAGGGCGTCGGCGAGGACTTCTGGCCGACCGCCTACGACCCCAGCGTCCCGGACCGGATCGTGGCGGTCAGCGACGCCGACTCGTTCGCGATGACGAGGCGGCTGGCCCGTGAAGAGGGTCTGCTCGTGGGCGGGTCGTGCGGCATGGCGGTGGTCGCGGCACTGGAGGTGGCCCGCGACCTGGGCCCGGACGACGTGGTGGTCGTGCTTCTTCCGGACAGCGGCCGCGGCTACCTGAGCAAGATCTTCAACGACGGCTGGATGTCGTCCTACGGGTTCATGCGGGCGGACGGCGAGAAGAGCGTCGGCGACATCCTGCACGCCAAGGCCGGTGACCTGCCCGCGCTGGTGCACACCCACCCCAGCGAGACCGTGCGCGACGCGGTGACGATCCTGCGCGAGTACGGCGTCTCGCAGATGCCCGTCGTCGGCGCCGAGCCCCCGGTCATGGCGGGCGAGGTCGCGGGCAGCGTCAGCGAGCGCGACCTGCTGGACGCCCTGTTCACCGGCAAGGCCCACCTCGCCGACCCCGTGAGCACCCACATGGGGCCGCCGCTGCCGCTCGTCGGAGGGGGCGAGCCGGTCTCGACCGCCCGGCACGCGCTCGAGACCGCCGACGCGGTCATGGTGGTCGAGGACGGCAAGCCGGTCGGCGTCCTGACCCGCGCCGACCTGCTCGGCTTCCTCGCGGACTGACGTCGACCTGACCTCACCCAAAGCCACGGCCGCTCACCCAGCGCAGATGAGCGTGCTGCGACCGGGGGTCACCGGGGCCGTCGAGCCGCGCGGACGTCGGCCACCCGGCCACGATGGTCTCGTGGCCATCCTCCCCCTGCAGTCCCGCCGTCCGGGCAGCACCGACACCGCCCGCACCGACGGAGCCGGCTCGACCGGTTCGGCGCCGGCGGTCGACGTCGACGCCCTGGCCGACGTGCTCGGCTGGCTGACCGCCACCGCCTGAGGGTCGGAGCCGGCGCGGCGCGGTCTGACAGACTCGCAGCCGTGCAGATCGGCTACCTGGGGCCGCTCGAGGTGCGGGACGGCGAGCGGGTCGTCGTGGTGCCCGGTGCCCGGCTGCGCGCGCTGCTCGTCCGGCTGGTGCTGGACGTCGGTCGGCCGGTCCCGGTGCGAGACCTGGTCGACGCGGTG
>JBBQRV010000180.1:0-7977 GCA_038214475.1 Propionibacteriales bacterium
CCGGTGGGCGGCCCGCGTCACCGAGGAGCGGGCCACCGCCGAACGTCGCTGACGCTCAGCCCGCCAGGTTGTAGGCGCCCAGGCCGGAGGCCAGGAAGACCCGCGCACCGAAGCCCTTCACGCTGCCCGGGAGCACCCACAGGTAGCCCGTGGACTTCTCCCGGACGACCAGGTCGGCGTGACCGGCGGCGCTGATGTCGCTGATCGGCAGCACCCAGTCGTACGGCGACAGGTCGAGCCCGTAGCGCTTGGCGTTGGTCAGTCCACCCGGACCGTTGCCCGGGTAGAGCACCAGCCGGTTGCCGGTGCGGAACATGCTGTCCGGGGAGCCGTCGCGGTCCCAGAGGCCGGCGCCGTACTGCTGGCTGGCGCCGATCCGGCTGTGCGCGACGTAGCTGCGCCCGAGCCCCGCGGTGCCGCGGCCGGGGTAGATCCGCATCGCGCCGCCCGCAGGCTGGCCCATCAGGTCGGGGTAGCCGTCGCCGGTCATGTCCCCGACCGCGCTCAGCAGGCCCACGGACCCGAAGTCGGTCGCGATCGTCTGGGGGGCGGCGAAGGTGCCGTCTCCGTTGGAGAGCCGCAGCACGAGGGCGCCCGACCTGGTGCGCAGCACCAGGTCGCCGTTGCCGTCGCGGTCCCAGTCGCCGACGTTGAGCAGCGCGGCCGCGTTGCCCAGCCCGAAGTTCAGCTTCACGGGGTTGCTGGTGTTGGTCGTGCCGGTGTGCGCGAGCACCACCAGCGAGTCGCCACGGCGGCCGACGAGGTCGCCGGGCCGGCCGTCGGTGAGGTTGCCGCCGCCGCTGAGCGAGGTGAGGCCGGCCATGGTGGACAGCGGGCCGTACCAGTGGCCGAACCGGTTGTCGCCGAGGTTGGGGAAGACGTAGCCCTTGCCGTTGCGCTTGCTGCGGACGAACAGGTCGGGACGGCCGTCCTTGTCGTAGTCGCCGTAGCCGGTGATCACGTCGTAGCCGCCCCAGCGTCCCGACAGCCGTACCCGGGCGTCCAGCCCGCCCTTGCCCGTGCCCGGCACCAGCCACAGGGACCCGGCGGGGTCCCGCGCGAGCAGGTCGGGGTTCCCGTCACCGTTGAAGTCGCCGGTGCCGACCGTCAGGTCGTACGCCGACCAGCCGGTGGCCAGCCGACTGCGAGAGAAGCTGCCACCGCCGGTGCCGCGGAAGAGCAGCAGTCGGCCGTTCTTCGGGTTGCGGGCGACCAGGTCCTTGCGGCCGTCCTTGTCCAGGTCACCGACCGCGGTGATCTGGTCGAGGCCCCGGAACTGGCTGGTCGCACGGATGCCGACCCCGAAGTGACCGGTGCCGTCGCCGGGATGGATGGTGGCCACTCCGGTGGCCGCGTCGCGGGCGAAGAGGTCGGTCTTGCCGTCGCCGGTCACGTCGGGCACGGCGAGCACGGTGTCGGTGCCCGCCCAGCCTCGCGACTCGGAGACCCGGGGTGAGCTGAACCGGAGCAGTCCCTGGGTGGGCAGCACGTAGCCGGCCGCCGTACCGCTCTGGCGCAGGAAGAGATCGGGGTACGGCGTCGAGATGGCGTTCACGTCCCGCTGACGACCCGACCACGGCTTCTGGTACTTGGCGGCCAGGGTGCGGATGTAGGGGATCTTGGCGTAGAGGTACTTGCCCGGGCAGGCGGTCTGGCCGGCGTCCCGGTGACCGTTGATGGCCTGGAAGTACTTGCTGCCGACCCACTGCCGGGTCGAGCTCACGTCGACGCCGTGCAGGGACAGCTTCCACGCGAAGAGCCGGGCGTAGGCGTCCAGCATCGCCGAGCTCGGCTGGGCGACCTCGTAGTTGCCGATCGCCGACATCGCGAACGCGTAGTCGTTGTAGCCGAGGGTGTGGGCACCCACCACCGGGAGGTCGACGCCGCCGTAGCGGCCCTCCCAGATCCGGCCGAACCGGTCGACGAGGAAGTTGTAGCCGATGTCGGACCAGCCCTTGGACTGGGTGTGGTAGGCGTAGATGCTGCGGATGATCCCCGGAACCTCGGCGCGCGTGTAGTTGTTGGCGTTGACCGTGTGGTGCACGAAGCCGGCGTGCACCTCGTAGTAGTGCAGCGAGCCGGGGTCCCGCAGCCGCTCGTCGGCGCCCCACTGGGCGCGCGAGAAGATCTTCGGCTTGGGAGTGACCGTGGCGGCCTGCAGCGCCAGGCCGTCGGGAGCCGGGTCGCCGGTCGCGGCCGGGTCGGTCGGGTCGGCGGGGTCGGTCGGGTCGGTGGACGAGCGCAGGGCGTACGCCGGGTCAGCGGGCGTACCGCTGCCGTCGAGCTTCGCGGTGTCGATGGCCGGCGCCTGCGCCTCGCTGGCGGCTGCGTCACCAGGAGCGATCACGGCGAGCCTCATGTCGGCGGGCGCTGCTCCGGTGCTCGACTCGGCCTTGACCTGCACCTGGTCGACGTCACCCACGACGACGGCGTCGGTGCCGGGACGTGCCGCGGCGGCCTCGTCGCTGCCCGGGTCGGGCCCGTGGTCGGCGTCGTAGGGCATGTCCTTCCAGGCCGACCACTGCTGGCCGGTGCGGGTGCGCACCTGGATCGTGAGCTCGCCGTCGGCGACCTTCTCCGTGCCGCTCCAGGTGACGCCCACGGTGCCGAAGCCGTCGACGGACTCGGGTGCACTGACCACGTCGGCGGGGGTCTGGGTGCCGACCGCGCCCGGCAACGGCCGTCCCGAGCGGGCTCCGGTGCCGGCCGGGTCCTGCGCGGCGGGGGTCAACGGGTACTCCGCGACCTGGGCGTCCACCGGCGTCTCCGGCACCACGGCGGGCGTGGTGTCGGCCGTGGGCGCGGTGCCCGCCTCGGCCACGGCGGCGGGGGCGACCGGCGCCGGGCGGACCTTCTGCGCGGCCGGAGTCGCCGGAGCGGTGCGGGCCCTGACCGCCCTGGAGGAGGACGCCGACGTCGCCGGCGCCTGGCTGCCGGTTGCGGGTGCGACGGCCGAGCCCGGGTGCTGCATGACCACGTCGAGGGAGATCACGGTGGCCGCCGGGGCAAGCACCGCGAGCACCGCAGCAAGGGCCAGCAGCTGCTGGCACGCGGTGACGTAACGGGCCTGTCTGGGACGCATTCGGCTACTCCAGTGCGGGGGAAGGAATCACACGAGAGCGCTAGTGTCACACCAGTAACACGGGTGTCGGCAAGTTTTCTGAGTAACTACAATCGTGTAATTTCCAGTCGACACGCCGATGAATCACGGATTTGTCAAGCCTTCGGGGCCTGAATCGCGTCACCCGGCACGTTCGTCGACCGGGTCGACCAGGATCAGCTCGTCCACCCGGTCGGCGATGAGCCGACTCGCGTGGGCGGCCAGGTGGGTGTCGCTGACGACGATCGAGGCGTCGGTGAGCTCGGCCATCGAGCTCAGCCCCACCACTCCCCACTTGGTCGAGTCGGCCAGCACCACGAGCCGGCGCCCGCTGGCGACCATGGCCCGGTTGGTCTCCGCCTCCAGCAGGTTGGGAGTGCTGAAGCCGGCCCGGGCGTCCATGCCGTGCACGCCCATGAAGACCGCGTCGAGGTGCAGCGACTTCAGGGCGGCGATCGCGATCGGTCCGACCAGCGCGTCCGAGGGCGTACGCAGCCCGCCGGTCAGCAGCACCGACATGCTGCCGTGGCTCGAGCGGTGCAGCACGTCGGCCACCCACAGCGAGTTGGTGACCACCGTGAG
The DNA here is from genome assembly GCA_038214475.1 of Propionibacteriales bacterium. Lineage (GTDB taxonomy): Bacteria > Actinomycetota > Actinomycetes > Propionibacteriales > Nocardioidaceae > Nocardioides. The sequence goes on from JBBQRV010000180.1 coordinate 3,683, forward strand.
CCGGGGGATCTCCACCAGGTGCCTGGCCAAGGCGTGCGTCGTGGTGCCCGCGGAGATCGCGATCGCCGATCCGGGCTGCACCAGGGAGGCGGCTCGCGCCGCGATCGCCTCCTTCTCGGCCAGCTGACGCTCCGAGTTGGCCTCGAAGCCCGGTTCGGCGGTGCTGGGTTCGGCCCGGGCCATCGCGCCCCCGTGCACCTTCTCGAGCATGCCCTGGCGCTGCAGGACTCCCAGGTCGCGGCGGATCGTCATGTCCGAGACGCCGAGCAGGGTCACCAGGTCACTCACCCGCACGGTGCCGTCACGATCCAGTTCGGCGAGGATCAGCGAACGCCGCTGCTGGGCGAGCATCAGGCTTCCCTCACGACGGCGACCGCGCCCGCCGGCACGACCAGCTGGCCGTCGACCGGCAGGTCGGAGACCAGGTCGTGACCGGTCAGGCCCAGGGTCGCCGGATCCTCGGTGTGGTTGATCACGAACACCCAGGACCGCTCGCCGTCCGTGCTCACCCTGCGGACCACCTCGACACCGGGCCGGGTCGCCGCCACCGGCTGCACGCCGGTCTCGGTCAGGATCCGATCCACCAGCGCGTCGGTCGCGGCGGGCTCGAGGCGGCACGCGACGTACCAGGCGACGCCCTCCCCGACCGCGTGCCGGGTGAGCGCCGGGACCCCCGGCACCGGGCCGTCGAGGTAGTGGGCGATCGACTCCGCCCCCTCGAGTCGCAGGTCCTCGGTCCACACGTCGGCCGTGGTGGCGTCACTGAGCGTGACCCGTTCTCCCTCGCGCAGTGGTGTGAACTCCTCCACCCGCACGCCGAGCAGGTCACGGAAGGCACCCGGGTAGCCGCCCAGCCGGATGTGGTCCTCCTCGTCGACGATGCCACTGAAGTAGGTGACCACCGCGGTGGCGCCGGCCGCGACCGCGGCTTCGACGCGGCGCGCGGTGTCGTCGGAGACGAGGTAGAGCGTGGGCACCAGGATCACCCGGTAGCCGTCGAGATCCGCCCCGGGGCCCACGAAGTCGACCCCCACCCCGCGGTCACCCAGTGCCCGGTGCAGGTCGTGAGCGCGGTCGAGGTAGGTGACGTCCTGGCTGGGGTGCGAGTCGAGCTCGGAGGCCCACCAGGCCTCCCAGTCGTGCAGGATCGCGACCGAGTTCGCCGCCCCACTGCCGGCGACCTCCTCGATGCGGTCGAGGGTGCGGCTGAGCTCGACCACCTCACGCCACACCCGGGTGTCGGTGCCGGCGTGCGGCAGCAGCGCGGCATGGAACTTCTCGGCGCCGGCCTTCGACGCCCGCCACTGGAAGAAGAGCACGGCATCGGCGCCGCGCGCGACGTGCTGGAGGCTGGCCCGCAGCAGCTCCCCGGGCCGCTTGGCCACGTTGCGGGGCTGCCAGTTCACCGCGCTGCTCGACTGCTCCATCAGAAGCCACGGCCGACCGCCGGCGAGACCCCGCACCAGGTCGGAGGAGAACGCCAGCTCGCGGTGGTTGGCGGGGTCGGCCGCCACCAGGTAGTGGTCGTTGGAGACCACGTCGACCTCGGCGGCCCACTTCCAGTAGTCCATCTGCCGCACGTGCGTCATCACCATGAAGTTGGTGGTCACCGGCACGCCGGGTGAGAGCTCGTGCAGGACGTCGCGCTCGGCGACGAAGAGCGAGAGCAGCGCGTCGGAGCTGAACCGCTGGAAGTCCAGCTGCTGGGTCGGGTTGGCGTGCGCGGGCGCGGTGCGCGGCGGCAGGATCTCCTCGAAGTCGGTGTAGCGCTGCGACCAGAACGCCGTCCCCCACGCGTCGTTGAGGCGGTCGAGGTCGCCGTAGCGCCGGCGCAGCCAGTCGCGGAACGCCGCGGCACTGACGTCGCAGTAGCACAGCGCGGTGTGCGCGCCGTACTCGTTGCCCACGTGCCACAGCGCCAGCGCGTCGTGGTCGCCGTAGCGCTCGGCCATCGCCCGGCACAGGGCGAGCGCGTGCTCGCGGTAGACCGGCGAGCTCGGACAGTAGGCCTGGCGCGCCCCGGGCCACCACGTGGTGCCGTCGGCGGTCTGCGGCAGCATCTCGGGATGCGCGCGGGCCAGCCACGGCGGCGGCGAGGCGGTCGCGGTGGCCAGGTCGATCCGGATCCCGCCGGCGTGCAGGCGGGCCACCACGTCGTCGAGCCAGTCGAAGGTGAACTCGCCCGGGGCCGGTTGCAGGTGCGCCCAGGAGAAGACGCCGAGCGTGACGGTGTCGACCCCCGCCTGGCGCATCAGCGTGACGTCCTCGTCCCACACAGCGGTGGGCCACTGCTCGGGGTTGTAGTCACCACCGAACGCGAGCGGGGGAAAGGAGGCAGGCATGCCGACATGCTGGCCCAGTCACTTGTCATAGTCAACAGGTGAAGCGGTGCTTTGTGTCCGACACTGTCGAAAATTCCACACAATCGAACATTCAGGGGTTGACAGTGACGGCCATCACGTCGAATATCAGGGGAGTTGTTGGTTTCTGTGCATCTACCGGAGGTAAAAATGACCCGCACCCACCCCGCTGCCGCCTCGATGGCACACCAGCTGCCGTCCTCGGTGGCCGTCACGGCCGCGGCGACGCGGCGCAGCTTCCTCCGTTCCGCAGCCATCGGCGGAATGTTCCTCGGCTCCTCCAGCCTGCTCGCGGCCTGCGGAGGCGATTCCGGTGGCGGGGGCACGACCTCCAAGACCATCAAGTTCGGCATGAACGAGGCCGCCGGCTCCGGCCCGGCCGCGCAGCGGCTCGAGGCGATGGCCGAGGCGTACGCCGCCAAGGCCGGCGTCACCGTCAACCGCAACGAGGTCGACCACAACACCTTCCAGGACAACATCAACACCTACCTCCAGGGCAACCCGGACGACGTGTTCACCTGGTTCGCCGGCTACCGGATGAACCAGTTCGCCGAGGCTGGCCTGATCTCCGACGTGAGCGACCTCTGGCCCATCGACGGCGTCGGCGACAGCTTCAAGCAGGCCTCGACGGCCAGCGACGGCAAGCAGTACTTCGTGCCGAAGGACTACTACCCCTGGGCGGTCTTCTACAAGAAGTCGGTGTTCGAGAAGAACGGCTACGAGGTGCCCACCACCCTCGACGAGCTCACCACGCTGTCGAAGAAGATGCAGTCGGACAAGATCGTCCCGATCGCCTTCGCCGACAAGGACGGCTGGCCCGCGATGGGCACCTTCGACATCCTCAACATGCGGATCAACGGGTTCCAGTTCCACATGGACCTGATGGCCGGCAACAAGGAGTGGGACTCCAGCGAGGTCAAGCAGGTCTTCGACACCTGGCGCTCGCTGCTCCCCTACCACCAGACCGACGCGCTGGGTCGCACCTGGCAGGAGGCCGCCACGTCGCTGGGCAAGGGCGACGCCGGCATGTACCTGCTGGGCACCTTCGTGGTCGACGCGATCGCCGACCAGGTCGACGACCTGGACTTCTTCACCTTCCCCGAGCTGGACTCCTCGATCGGCGCCACCGCCCTCGACGCCCCCATCGACGGCTTCTGCCTCGCCGCCGGCGCCAAGAACCCCGACGGCGGCAAGGAGATGATGAAGTTCTTCGGCAGCGCCGAGGCGCAGGACGCCGCCAACAGCAAGGCAGACGCCGCCATGATCGCGGCCAACTCGGGTGCCAGCACGGCGGCGTACTCCGCCCTGCAGAAGAAGTCGGCCGAGGTCGTGGGCGCCGCCACCGACATCGCCCAGTTCCTCGACCGCGACACCCGGGCCGACTTCGCCAACACGGTGGTCATCCCCTCGCTGCAGTCCTTCCTCGGCAACCCCGACGACATCGACGGTGTGACCAAGAGCCTTCAGCAGCAGAAGGAATCGATCTTCGTCTGATCGTCAGCGAGTGCAGGTCCAGCGCACGACGGAAGGGTCGGTATGGCTGTCGAGGTAGCACCACCGGGTACGACGGGCAAGGCGCCGCGCAAGCGCAGCCGGGTCCGGGAGAAGAAGCGGCCCTGGAGTGACCGGGCCGTCATCATCACCATGGTGGCCCTGCCGACCCTCTTCGTCGTCGGGCTGGTCTGGGTGCCGGCGGTGCTGTCGGTGATCCTGTCGTTCGGCTCCTGGAACGGCATCGGCGACGTCAGCCAGATCAAGTGGGTCGGCACCAAGAACTACGTCGACGTCACCACGATCTACCCGGCGTTCTGGCCGGCCATCCGGCACAACCTGATCTGGCTGGGCTTCCTGTTCTTCGGCCCGACCCTGCTCGGGGTGCTGCTGGCGGTCGTGCTCGACCGCAACATGATCGGGAGCCGCTTCTACCAGACCGCG
>JBBQRV010000181.1:0-7902 GCA_038214475.1 Propionibacteriales bacterium
ATGCAGGACAAGTACCAGTCCAACGAGGATCCGGTTTTCCGGACCCGCGCCGTCATCATCATCGAGCAGCGGGCACATCTCGCGAAGGAGCACCTGTGGGTGCTCTGGACCGACTACTTCAAGCCCGAGCACGTCGAGAAGTACCCGCAGATCCACGACCTGTTCTGGCGGGCCACCACCACGGCTCCCGGGCGCACCGGGACGCCGTAGCGGACCAGCAGCCGCTGCCCCTCGGACATGGTCGGGAGCATCGATCGGCCGTGCACCAGGACGAACCCGAAGGGGTGGGGACGAGGCTCGGACACGCGGAGTAGTGTCGCAGTCGATCGAGCAAATCCCACGAGGAAGGACTCCACACGGATGTTCATGCGACTGTTCGCCCCCACCGTCGAGGTCCAGGCGCACTGCGACCTGCCCTGCGGCGTCTACGACCCGGCACAGGCCCGAATCGAGGCCGAGTCCATCAAGGGAATCATCGGCAAGCTGGCTGACAACGACGACCCGGACTTCCGTATCCGTGCCCTGATCATCAAGGAGCAGCGCTCCGAGCTGGTCAAGCACCACCTGTGGGTGCTCTGGACCGACTACTTCAAGCCCCCGCACTTCGAGAAGTACCCGCAGCTGCACGTCCTCGTGAACGAGGCGACCAAGCTCGCCGGCGCGTCGGGCACGAAGGGCGAGTCGGACGCCGAGACGGTCGACAAGCTGCTCGCGAAGATCGACGAGATCGCCGAGATCTTCTGGGAGACCAATAAGGCCTGAGTCACCCGACTCCGCATCACCGTCCACGAGGCCGGGTACTTGTCAGCCGACAGGTGCCCGGCCTTTGGCTAGGGTGACCGCAAGGTCCGGCAGCCGAGGAGTCGATTCGATGGATTCACCAGACACCGGGACCCCCCGGCTGCCCACCGGGCGGGCCGACGCCGAGCTCCGGCTGCCCGCCGACGGCGCCTACGTCTCCGTGCTGCGCACCGCCGCCTCCGGGCTCGCCGCCCGCCTCGACTTCACCATCGACGACATCGAGGACCTCCGGATGGCGGTGAGCGAGGCCGTCGGGCTGGTGCTCGCGGAGGCCGAACCGGGCTCCGACCTGGTGGCCAGCTTCCACCTCGCCCCCGGCCGGCTGACCGCCGTGGTGACGGTGACGGCCACCGACCCGGCGCCCCCGGACCAGGAGTCGTGGGCCTGGCAGGTGCTGTCGGCGCTCACCACCGAGGCGTACGCCGTGGCCGAGCCGGGCACGCTCGCGGTGTCGATGACCGTGCGCTCCGCCGTCGACCTGTGACTTCCGCGCAGGACGAGCCGCCCGCCCCCACCCCGGTCGAGGCCACCCGTCGGCGCAGCGCCGAGCTGTTCGACGTGCTGCAGGGCGCCGACACCGCCACCGCCGCCCGGGGTACCGCGCGCGACGCGCTGGTGCACCTGCACCTGCCGCTGGTCGAGCACTGCGCGCGCCGGTTCCGCAACCGTGGCGAGCCCTTCGAGGATCTCGTGCAGGTCGGCACGATCGGGCTGATCAAGTCCATCGACCGGTTCGACTGCGACCGCGGGGTGGAGTTCTCCACCTACGCCACCCCCACCGTGATCGGCGAGATCAAGCGACACTTCCGTGACAAGGGCTGGGCGATCCGGGTGCCCCGGCGGCTCCAGGAGCTGCGGATGCAGATCAACGCGGCCACCGCCGACCTCATCCAGGACCTGGGCCGCTCGCCCACTGCGGGCGAGCTGGCGCACCGGATCGGGTGCAGCGTCGACGACATCGTGGAGGGACTGGAGTCCAGCAACGCCTACGCGACGTTGTCCCTCGACGCCGGCGACGACTCCGAGGACGGCCCCCCGTCGATGCTGGACACCCTCGGGGTGGACGACGAGGGTCTCGAGAGCGTCGAGATGCGGGAGTCGATCCGCCCGTTGCTCGACCGGCTCCCGCCGAGGGAGAAGCAGATCCTGATGCTGCGCTTCTTCCGCAACCTGACCCAGTCGCAGATCGCCACCGAGGTGGGGGTCTCCCAGATGCACGTGTCGCGGCTGCTCACCCGCACCCTCGACACGCTACGGGCGGCGCTGCACGAGGCCGACTGAGCCCGGCCTCCTGCTGCGGTCAGTCGTGGAGGTCGGTCCGGTCACCGGACTGGTCACCGGTCTGGTCCGGCTCGTCGGCCCGCGCGCGCACCCGGGCCGGGGGCAGGAGGCCCACCCGCACGACGACCGCGGGCCCGATGAGGGCCAGGGCGACTCCCCAGCAGCCGGCGCCCCAGAACCCCGACGCCAGACCGAGCTGGATCAGCTGGGCCAGCACGATCGGGCTGCGTGCCCAGGTGTTGCGCTGCAGCAACAGCCAGGCAGACCAGCCCAACGCGGCGCCGTACGCAACGAAGAACAGCGCCGTGGTGACCCCCATGGTCAGCCGCCCACCCGTGAGGTGCAGCAGCTCCAGGACGGCCAGCACGACCATCACCAGGCCCTCCAGCACGGTCACGACGGCGGCCGCGCGCAGCGGGACCGGAAGGGTGGGCAGGGTCGAGGTCGGCACCCGACCAGCGTAGTTGTGACCCAACAAACCCCGGGGAGGGGTTGTGTCCGGCTCGACTTCTTGCGACGCTTGCGGTTGCGGCGCTCGTGAAAGGCTTCACGAGCGCTCGAACCTGTGGCAGTCATTACCTGCCGAACCCTCGAGAAAGTGGGAACCCCCGCCGTGGATTGGCGCCATCGCTCTGCATGCCTCGACGAGGACCCGGAGTTGTTCTTCCCGATCGGCAACACCGGCCCGGCCATCCTCCAGATAGAGGAGGCGAAGCAGGTCTGCCGACGCTGCGATGTGCGCGAACAGTGCCTCGCGTGGGCGCTCGAGGCAGGTCAGGACCACGGCGTCTGGGGCGGCCTCTCCGAGGACGAGAGGCGCGCGCTCAAGCGTCGCAACGCCCGGGCCCGCGTCCGCACCGCCTGAGCACTCCCGGGGGCCGGCCGCCAGTTCAGTCGACGGGTACGTCGACCGAGACCCGCGTACCTCCCCCGGGCCGCCCGCCCACCGCGAGCTGGCCGTCGAGCTCCGACTCCACCAAGGTGCGCACGATCGACAGGCCCAGGTTGGTCGAGGAGTCCAGGTCGAAACCGGCCGGCAGTCCCCGGCCGTCGTCGTCGACGCTGAGGTGCAGCCGACCGACGAGGCGCTGCACCGTCAGCGACACCCTGCCGGTGGCCCCGGGCTCGTAGCCGTGCTCGACGGCGTTCTGGAGCACCTCGGTGAGGATCATCGCCAGCGCGGTCGCCGACTCCGAGGGCAGCACCCCGAAGCTCCCTTCGCGTGAGACCTGGACGCTGCCGCCCACCGCGCTCACCTCGGTGACCATCCGGGTCAGCCGGTCGGCGATCTCGTCGAACGCGACGTCCTCCTCCACGGACTGGCTGAGCATGTCGTGCACGATCGCGATCGATCCCACCCGGCGCACGGCCTCCTCGAGGGCCGACTTCGCCTCCCCGTCATCGATCCGGCGGGCCTGCAGCCGCAGCAGCGCCGCGACGGTCTGGAGGTTGTTCTTCACCCGGTGATGGATCTCGCGGATGGTGGCGTCCTTGGTCACCAGCTCACGGTCACGACGCCGCAGGTCGGTGATGTCGCGCAGCAGGATCAGCCCCCCGATGTGGTCGCCCTGCGGCCGTAGCGGGATCGAGCGCAGGATCAGCGCGACGTCGTCGGTCTGGATCTCGGTGTCGCGGTGCATCCGCCCACCCACGACCGCGCTCAGCGTCTCCTCGTCGGGTCGCCGCCGCGGCGGGACCAGCTCGCGGGTCAGCGCCGCCAGGTCGAGCCCGGTGAGGTCGGTGTCCAGCCCGAGCCTGCGGAAGACCGACAGCGCGTTGGGACTGGCGTAGACCACCCGGCCAGCCGCGTCCACCCGCACGAACCCGTCGCCCACCCGTGGCGAGTCCGCGTGGTCGGAGCGCTGGCCCGACGACGGGAAGAAGCCGTGCGCGATCATCTGGGTCAGGTCGCTGGCGGTCTGCAGGTAGGACAGCTCGAGCCGGCTGGGCGTGCGTACGCCGAGCAGGTTGGTGTTGCGGGCCACCACCGCGATCACCCGGTTGCCGCGGCGCACCGGGATGGTCTCCACCCGCACCGGTACGTCGTCGCGCCACTCCGGGTCGCCCTCGCGGACCAGACGGCCCTGCGCCCATGCCGCGTCCAGCATGCCGCGGCGCCCCGCCGCCACGAACGTGCCGACCACGTCGTCGACGTAGGCGGTCGGACCGGTGGTCGGGCGCATCTGGGCCCCCGCCCAGAAGCCCACGCCGTCGCGGTCGGGCAGCCAGAGGACGAGGTCGGCGAAGGACAGGTCGGCGATGATCTGCCAGTCGGCGAGGAGCAGGTGCAACCACGCGACGTCCTCGTCCTCGAGGTCGGTGTGGGCACGCACCAGTTCGGTCAGGGACGGCACACCACCCACCCTAGTGACCGGGCCGACCGATCAGGGCCGCGACCGGCGCGGGCCATGTCCAGCCCGGGCAGGGGCCCACCGGTGATCAAGACCACCTCTCGCAGGTCACGGCTTCACCCGACCCGGCCCGCGGCGGGCGATCGGCTGGCAGGATAGGCACATGGCATCGGCGACCTCCGGATTCTGGCATCAGGTCGTGGCCGATGGACTGAAGGTGCCCACCGACCGGCCCCTCGACGACATGACCGCCGAGCTCACCTCGATGCTCGGCTCCACCGATCCCCGGCTCCGCGACGGCATCGCCTATCCGACCCTGGCCACCTGGCTGGGCCGCGGCGTCTACGACGACCTGCTCGGCGGGCTGGGCGACGGCATGGTCGCCGGCCTCTATGTCGGCCTCGGGCAGACCGACAGCGACACCGTCTTCCGGCGCAGCTTCTCCGCGCTCGTGCTCGCCGAGTGCATCGGACGCGACAACGCCGTGCAACGGATGCCCGCGGACAAGCTCCTGGAGTGGGGCGACCGGCTCGCGGCCTGGTTCGTCCGCGAGCAGGACCTGCGCGGGCACGTGCACCGCAAGGGCTGGGCGCACACCGTGGCCCACGGCGCCGACGCCCTCGCCCAGCTCGGCCAGTCGCGGCACTTCGAGCGCAACGAGCTGACGGTGCTGCTCGACGTGCTCGCCGACCGGATCCTGCTCACCCACCACGAGCTGTTCTCGGCCGGCGAGCCCGACCGGATGGCCAAGGCCACGTTGACGGTGCTGCGCCGCAACCTGGTGCCGCTCTCGGTGGTCGAGCCGTGGATCGCCCGCCTGGCGCACGCGGCCGGCAACCCGCCCCGCGGTGACACCGACCCGTTCCTGATCACCGGCAACCCCGAGGCGTTCCTGCGGGCGCTCTACCTCCAGCTGTCGCTGGCGCCCGAGCACCCCGAGATCCGGGCCGACCTGCTGCTGATCCTGGTCGATGCGCTCCGCTCCACGAATCCGCACTACCTGACCGAGCTCAGTGCCTTGGGCAATGGCTAGTCTGCCTGCGTGAGCGAACAGCAACCCGAGACCTCCGGACACGCCGGCCAGCTGTCGGTGGCCGTGGCACGTGCGCACGGCGTCGAGACCATGTTCACCCTGTCGGGTGCCCACGTCTTCCCGATGTACGACGGGGCGGTGACCGCCGACCCGCCCATGCGACTGCTCGACGTACGCCACGAGCAGACGGCTGCCTTCGCGGCCGAGGCCACCGGCAAGCTGACCCGCTCCCCCGGCCTGGCCGTCCTCACCGCCGGCCCCGGCATCACCAACGGCGTGAGTGCCGTGGCGCAGGCCAAGTTCGCCGGCTCGCCGATGGTGGTCGTCGGCGGTCGGGCACCCGACAACCGCTGGGGCATGGGCAGCCTCCAGGAGCTCGACCACCCGCCGATCCTGGCCCCGGTCTCCAAGCTGGCGCGCACCATCCCCACCGCGGCCGAGATCACCACCGGGATGCACGACGCGTTCACGGTCGCCGGCTCCTCGCACCGTGGCCCGGTCTTCGTCGACGTCCCCATGGACGAGTTCTTCAACCAGGCCAGCGCCGTCGTCCCCAGCGTGACGGCGGGGCGCGGTGATACGCCCGACCCCGATGCCCTCGCCGAGATCGCCGCGCTGCTCGGTTCGGCCAGCCGCCCGGTGCTGGTGCTCGGCACCGACGTGTGGGCCGACCGCGCCGACGAGGCCGCGCTGCACTTCGTGGAGATGCTGGGCATCCCCACGATCACCAACGGCATGGGCCGCGGCGTGGTGCCCGGCGGCCACCCGCTGCTGGTCACCAAGGCCCGCAGCCAGGCGTTCGGGCAGGCCGACCTGGTGGTCGTCGTCGGCACCCCGCTCGACTTCCGGCTCGGCTACGGCGTGTTCGGCGGCAAGGACGACACCACCCCGGCCCGGGTCGTGCACGTCGCGGACTCCGCCGGCCAGGTGTCCGGGCACGCCGAGCTCGCCGCGCGCGCCTCGGGCGACCTGACCTCGGCCTTCGAGGGGATCGCCCGGGCGCTCGACAAGGACGGCCGCAAGCCCGACTGGTCCCCGTGGGTGGGCAGCCTGCGCGACACCGTGCGCGCCGCCACCGTGCGCGACGCGCTCCTGCGTGCGGCCGCGGCCGACCCGATCCACCCGGCCCGCATCTACGGAGAGCTGGTGCCCCGGCTGGCCGAGGACGCCGTGGTCATCGGCGACGGCGGCGACTTCGTGAGCTTCGCCGGCAAGTTCGTCGAGCCGAAGCGCCCCGGTGGCTGGCTCGACCCCGGCCCGTACGGCTGCCTGGGCGCCGGCCTGGGCGCCGCCATCGCCGCCCGGATCGCCCGGCCGTCGGCGCAGGTGGTGCTGCTGCTCGGTGACGGCGCGGCCGGCTTCTCGCTGATGGACGTCGACTCGCTGGTGCGTCACGACCTGCCCGTGGTGATGATCTGCGGCAACAACTCCGCCTGGGGGCTGGAGAAGGGCCCGATGCAGATGATCTACGGCTACGACGTGGCCGCCGACCTGGCCCCGCGCACGGCGTACGACGAGGTCGTCAAGGCGCTCGGCGGCGGCGGCGAGACCGTGACCGACCCGAAGCAGGTCGGACCGGCGATCGACCGGGCCTTCGCCTCCGGGGTGCCCTACCTGGTCAACGTGATCACCGACGTCGACGCGGCCTACCCCCGGGCCACCTTCGGCATCTGATGGAGCTGCGCCTGGCGGACGAGGCGGACTACGACGCGGTCGCCGAGCTGACCGTGGCCGTCTACGTGGCCGGCGGGTTCATCCCCGCGGAGGCCGACTACGTCCACGAGCTGCGGGACACGGCCGCCCGCGCGGTGGACTCAGAGGTGTGGGTCGCCGTCGAGGACGGCCGGCTCCTGGGTGCCGTCACGCACTGTCCCGCCGGTTCGGCGCACCGCGAGATCGCCCGCGTGGGGGAGGGTGAGTTCCGGATGCTCGCCGTCGCCGAGGACGCGCGGGGGCGCGGGGTCGGCGAGGCCCTGGTCCGGTTGTGCGTCGAGCGGTCGAAGGCCGCCGGCGACCACGGCATGGCGCTCTCGACGATGGAGCAGATGACCGGCGCGCACCGCATCTACGCTCGGCTCGGGTTCTCCCGGGTGCCCGAGAAGGACTGGTCCCCGGTCCCCGGGGTGTGCCTGCTGGCGTTCCGGCTGGAGTACTGAGCCGGCCCCACCGCCCGGCCCGGCCTCCGCTCAACCGAGTCGGGACAGGAACCGCTCGGCGTCGACCACGACGCGGGTCACCTCACCGGAGCCGACCAGCTTGCCGTCGGCATGCCGGGCGGACACCGCGAACCGCACCAGTCGTCCGTCGACGTACACGTCCGAGGCGGTCACGGTGAGCACCGCACCCACCGGGGAGGCGCCCAGGTGCTCCAGGGAGACCCGGGTGCCGACGCTGGTGCTGCCGGCGGCCAGGGTGGGCTCCACGGCCGCGCATGTG
>JBBQRV010000182.1:0-7709 GCA_038214475.1 Propionibacteriales bacterium
GCGGCCGTCGACTGGCTGGCCCGCCGTTTCGGGTTCACCGGTCTGGGCCAAGACGGCGTGCTGCCGGTGATCGTCACCTCTGAGCTGATCGGCTCGCTGGCCGTGCTCCTCGCGCTCGGCCCGCGGGACCTGGTCGTGCACCCTGAGCTGGCCTACCCCACCTACGAGGTGGGGGCCCGGCTGGCCGGGGCCCGCTCGCTGGCCGCCGACTCGCTCACCGCGCTGGGCCCCGAGGTCCCGCGGCTGATGTGGCTCAACTCCCCGGCCAACCCCACCGGCAAGGTGCTCCCGGTCGAGCACCTCAAGAAGGTCGTCGACTGGTGCCGCCAGCGCGGCACCCTGCTGGTCAGTGACGAGTGCTACCTCGAGTGCGCCTGGGATACCACGCCGGTCAGCGTGCTGCACCCCGATGTCTGCGGCGGTTCCCACGAGGGCATCCTCACCGTGCACTCGCTGTCGAAGCGGTCCAACCTGGCCGGCTACCGCTGTGGCTTCGTCGCCGGCGATCCCGCGCTGGTGGGCGAGCTGCTCGCCGTACGCAAGAACCTCGGGCTGCAGCTGCCCGGTCCGCAGCAGGTGGCGATGGCGGTGGCGCTCGACGACGACGCGCACGTGGAGGAGCAGCACGCCCGCTACGCCGCCCGTCGTACGACGCTGCGCGCGGCGTTCGAGGGGGCAGGCTTCCGGATCGACCACTCCGAGGCGTCGCTCTACCTCTGGGCCACCCGCGACGAGGATTGCTGGGAGACCGTGGCCTGGCTGGCCGAGCGCGGCATCCTGGTGGCGCCCGGCGAGTTCTACGGCCCCGCGGGTCGACGGCACGTGCGGATCGCTTTCACGGCCACCGACGAACGGGTGCAGGCAGCGGCCGACCGGCTGCGCTGATCGCCGGGGCGGTCTCGGGGTCAGTCCCGCGAGTGCGACAGTGCGAAGACCCGCATCGGGGCGTCGGGGCCGGAGAGCTCCGACTCGTGCTCCCCCGTCGTGGTCACGTCGTCGAGGTCGACCTCCTCGAAGTCGGCTTCGACGATCTCGGCGTCCACGATCTCTGCGTCGTCGGTGTCGGCGGCGTCGTGGGCGGCCTCGCTGCGGTGGTGGGGTGCGGCACCGGGCGGCTCCGGCGGGCGGGAGTCCTGCCGTGGCCGGGACTCGGGCTCGGGACGCACCTCGGCCGCAGGGGCGGGTTCCTGGACGGCCGGGAGCACCCGGACCGCGGAGATGCTGGTCATCCGGACCACCGAGTGCTCGTCGTCCTGGGCGTTCAGCACGACGCCGTGACCGTCCATCGCCGCCACGACGCCCTCGAGCCACTGGCCCTCGACCAGCAGCAGCACCGGCAGCTCGCGGTCCTGGGCGCGGCGCAGCGCCGTCCCGATGGTGTAGACGGTCGATTCGTTCATGTGTAGGTGCCCCCCCGATGTTCCCCTCACCTGAGAGGAAGTTCCACCCTGAACCTAGGTGCCGCCGGGCCGGGGCGCAGGCGATCGGCCGAGTCGGTGCCTCCCCGGGCACGATCCTGACCACTCGGCCGGGTGGCATGGTCCGTACGGGTCAGGAGACGTCGACGTGCACGTGGTCGCGATGCTCCAGGATCGCCACCGTCGCCTTCGACTTGCCCGAGGTGTCCCCGGGGTCGTAGTCGCGCCAGCCGTCCTCCGAGCGGCTGCCGGCGGTCCAGATCCGGTCGTCGAAGATCACGTGGTCGATCGAGAGCCGGTCGGCCTGCGCGACCAGGTACGACGCCATCGCCCAGCCGCGCCGGGTGTTGTCCGGCCCGAGAGGTCGCACGAACACGTCGACCGCGCGGCCGTCGTAGTGTGCCGAACCCTCCATGTGCCCGGTGCTGACCCCGCCGGGGGCGAAACCGCCCAGGGTGAGGTCCCCGAAGGCGGCCTCGAGGTCGCGCCGTACGGCGGCCGCGTCGCGGGTGAGCCCGGCCTTGTTGAGCCGGGTCGACCCGCCGCCGTCGTGGCGGACCACACAGGTGAACCGGCCGGGGGAGTAGCCGGTGAGCGCGGAGGCCAATGCGCGGGCGTCCTCGGCATGCGCCTCGTAGGCCTCGGGGAAGCCGGAGCGCTGCACCTCCTGGGCGGCCTCGGTGATCCGCAGGTCCTGGTAGCCGTCGATCTTCTCCAGCGCGTCGTAGAACGCGTTGGCGGCGTAGTAGGGGTTCAGCACCTCGGCGGGGGTGCCCCAGCCCTGCGACGGGCGCTGCTGGAAGAGCCCGAGCGAGTCGCGGTCGCCGGTCTCGATGTTGGTGATCTTGCTCTCCTGGTAGGCCGTGGCCAGGGCGATGCTGACCGCCCGCGCCGGAAGCCCACGTCGTACGCCGATCGCCGCGATCAGGGCGGCGTTCTCGGCCTGCTCTGTCGTCAGGTCGACCTCGTGGCCGTCGACGGTGGCCGTGCAGCCCTCGGGGTCGGGGATCGGCCCGATGCCGGTCCACATCGCCACGCCCGTCGCGGCGACCACGCCCACGACGGCCAGCCCCACCAGGCCGACCTTGGCACCACGGCCCATCAGCGGCCCATCAGTTCGCGTGCAGCGCGGCGTTCAGGACGATGCCCTTGCCGGAGGCGCCGCCCTTCCAGGCCACCGCCTCGATCGCGCCGCTCACCGAGTTGCGGCGCAGCAGCACGTTGTCGGCGCCCGACAGCTCCAGGGCCTTGACCACGCTGCCGTCGCCGAGGGTGACCTTGGTGCCGGCGGTGACGTAGCAGCCGGCCTCGACGACGCAGTCGTCGCCGAGGGAGATGCCGATGCCGGAGTTGGCGCCCAGCAGGCAGCGCTCGCCGACCGAGATCACCTGGCTGCCGCCGCCGGACAGGGTGCCCATGATCGAGGCGCCGCCGCCGACGTCGGAGCCGTCGCCGACCACGACCCCCGCCGAGATCCGGCCCTCGACCATGGAGGAGCCGAGGGTGCCGGCGTTGAAGTTCACGAACCCCTCGTGCATCACCGTGGTGCCCTCGGCGAGGTGCGCCCCCAGGCGGACCCGGTCGGCGTCGGCGATCCGCACGCCGGAGGGCACAACGTAGTCGACCATCCGGGGGAACTTGTCGACCCCGAAGACGGTGACGTGCTGGCCGGTGGCCCGCAGCCGGGCCCGGGTGAGCTCGAAGCCCTCGGCCGCGCACGGCCCGGCGGAGGTCCACACCACGTTGGTGAGCAGCCCGAAGACGCCGTCCATGTTCAGCGTGTGCGGACGAACGAGCCGGCTGCTGAGCAGGTGCAGGCACAGCCACACGTCGGCCGTGTCGACGGCAGCGTCGGTCAGGTCCGCGATCTCCACGAGCCGCACCTCACGGCGTACGCCGCGGGCGGCGTCGTCACCGGTGAGCGGGGTCAGCTCGTCGGGGGCCACGGCCCCGTCGGGACGCGCACCCAGGGCAGGGGAGGGGAACCAGACGTCGAGGACGGTGCCGGTGCTGTCGAGAGTGGCGAGGCCGTAGCCCCAGGCGGGGGAGGTCATGATGGGCAAGTCTACGGAGCGACTCTCGCCGCTACTGCGCGGTCCGCCGGTCGAGGCACTCGCGGAGCGGTTCGGCAGGCCTTGCCCGGGGAAATCGGATTCGGCCGGGGGTAGGTTCGACTCATGGCGAAGAAGACGTGGTCCGACCTGACCACCACCCAGCAACGACTGATCTGTGCCGCCGGGGTGGCCGAGCTCGTGGTCACGGTGGCGGCGCTGTCCGACCTGGCCGGACGCCCGGCGAGCACGGTGCGCGGCCCGAAGGTCGCGTGGCTGCTCGGTTTCGTCGTGCAGCCGGTGGGGCCGCTCGCGTACTTCGCCGTGGGTCGCCGGGGGCGCTGACACCCGGCGCCCGGCGGCAAGGTCGCCTTCACCCGACGCAGCTGAGCAGTGACGCGGGGTGGTCCCGGCCGATCCTCGAAACACGTTTACCAGCCGGCGCTCGACGAGTAGCGTCCTCGGCGACAACCCGGAGGTGCTCATGGGCACTGAGGAACGGGACTTCGACAGCCTGTTCGTGGTGGAGTTCCCCTCCCGTCGTGCGCACGGTCTACTTGATCTGCCACGACCGCCAGCGCGCACAGGACCTGACCCAGGATGCCTTCGTCGAACTCCTGCGGCACTGGGAACAGGTGCGTCAGTCTCGTCGATGATCGACGGCCGCATCGTCGTCGTGTCCACGACCGGACGGGTCACCACGGTGCCCCTCGCGCTCGGCCAGAGCTTCGCAGCGATGCCGGCCTACCACCTGACGGCAAGGGGTTGGTCTTTGCGGCGTCCCGCGGGGCACCCTCGGACCTCTACCGAGCACACGTCGACGGGACGGACGTCCGTCAGCTGACCGAGACGCCGACCAACGAGCTGCTCCCCGTCTGGCTCGACTGAGTCGTCGACCCGTTCCGACACCCAGCGGGCGGGGGCGGTATCTGCCAGCCCCAGCCCCGCTCATGGAGTCTGGTCGATCGCGCTCGCACCGGCCCTCACAGACAGGACGCCCATGGAACTCCTCGAGGTCGGCGAGACCACACACTTCGTCGTGAAGTACGACCAGGCGATCGGCGCCAGCGCGCTGGCGCGCGCCCAGGCCGTGCTGGCGACCTGTGAGGCAGACCTCGCGAAGACCGCGTGGTACCTGCCGTACTCGATGGGCGGCGGCGGTGATCCCTACCTGGAGGGCAAGCGCATCGTCGTGCAGGTCGTGGACCTGACGGGCAATCGCGGCGGCGCGAACAACAGCCACACCGGCACCGTCTCCAAGTTCCACACGATCAACATCGGCGCGATCAACGGGGCCGGGGGCCCGATCACGGACGACTTCGCGCGCTTCCTCTTCGTGGCCGAGCTCGCCGAGGTGCTCATGCAGGCCTACGGGTGGGACCCCGCGACGAGCTCGGGTGAGGCGCTCTCCCGGGTGCTGGCCGAGCAGCTCTACCCGGCCCCGGGGTTCGCCGAGGGTGGGGCGCCGTGGGTCAACGCCTGGTTCAGTGACCCGCAGCGGGTCTACACCTACCTGGTCCGCGACGAGTTCAGCGACAGCAACGCCGTCACGTTCGGCGTGGGGATCCTCTACCTGAACTACCTGACCAGCCAGCTCGGCCACAGCCTGCGCGACGTGTGCCTCTCCGGCGGACAGACCTTCCTCGACCGCTACCGCAACCTGACCGGGCACCCCGACGAGGACGGCATCGCGCCGTTCAAGACCCTGCTCGAGACGCACTTCGCGTCGGGCACGTCCCTGCCGACCAACAACCCGTTCCCGTTGTACGACGACGGCCGCCGCGCGGTGTCCCTGTCGACCCGGACCAGCTCGCGCCACGACCTGGTCTCGGTGGTCACCCGCGACCGGGTCTCCGCGGCGCTCCTGGGCCGGTGGGGTGTCCGGGAGCAGGAGTCCGTGCACATCCAGCCGTTCGTCGGCTGCCCGGCCCGTGACTACTCCTACTCGGTCGAGGAGTTCCCGCGTCGCCTCGAGGTGGTGGCCACCGCCGTCGGGTTCGGCCGGCCCACCTTCACCTGGAAGGTCAACGGACACGCCCTGGTGTGGGTCGCGGACACGCTCAGCGTGCCTGCCGCGCTCAGCGTCGACGACCCCGAGCACCCGCGCGAACCCCGGCACACCACCGACACGTTCTCGTTCGACTACACGACCGCCGACGAGTTCGACTTCACGGGGTTGAGCAGTCGACTCACGATCGACAACCTGAGCTACGGGGGCCACTACCTGCTGGACATCGAGGTGGCGGTGTCGGACGACTCCGGCCCGGCCGGATCGGCCACGTCGATACTGGGCGCCGTCGTCGACACCGCTGCGGTTGTCTACGAGCAGCAGTACTACGTGGACCTGGCCCGGTGCGCCGACCGGATCCAGTCGGCGGTGCAGGACCACCAGCGCGCGCTGGCCAAGGCGGTCGACCTGGTCCGGACCCTGCCTGACCCTCCCGACCCGGCCTACGTGCTCACCCTCCTCGACCGCCTCGCGGCGGTCCGGGCCGAGCTCGTCGACCCCGGGACGGAGGCCGACGCAGCCCAGCTGGGGGTCGAGCTGGCCGCGCTGCACCTCGGCGTCCCGATGCTCGCCCTCGGTGCGGCACTGGGGGTGCCCGTGGCGCGACAGGGCGCAGCGGTGGCCGGGTCCGGCAACTGATTCGCGCGCACCCCCGGCCCGGTCGTAGGATCGTGGGCACGAGCGTTCGAGCCGTCATCAGCGGTGAGCTTCCGGAAGAACGGGGTGCCCCCAGCGGGGGGAGCCCTCACTAGAACCGGACGGGTGGGCCCGTCAGCGCCTTCGATCGAGTGGTCATGCAGGTGCATGGCAAGCGAGGTGGTACCGCGGCAGCTCCTCCGGGAGGCGTCGTCCTCGTGGCCCGGAGAGCAACGCCACGAACACGACGTACCGCAGGAGCGCACCGATGACCTACCCGAAGGTCTCCCACACCGAGTCCACCAGCGTGCCCTCGTCGCCGAGCTTCCCGGCGATCGAGGAGGCGGTGCTGGCCTACTGGCACGACGACGACACCTTCCAGGCCAGCGTCGACCAGCGTGACCCCGGCGCCGACGGCGGCAACGAGTTCGTGTTCTACGACGGCCCGCCGTTCGCCAACGGCCTGCCGCACTACGGCCACCTGCTCACCGGCTACGTCAAGGACCTGGTGCCGCGCTACCAGACGATGCGCGGCAAGCGCGTCGAGCGCCGCTTCGGCTGGGACACCCACGGCCTGCCCGCCGAGCTCGAGGCGATGCGCCAGCTCGGCCTGAAGACCACCGACGAGATCCACGAGCTGGGCATCGAGAAGTTCAACGAGGCCTGCCGGGCGTCGGTGATGAAGTACGCCGACGACTGGCGCGAGTACGTCACCCGCCAGGCGCGCTGGGTCGACTTCGACCACGACTACCGCACCATGAACCCCGACTACATGGAGTCGGTGATCTGGGCCTTCCAGCAGCTCTACGACAAGGGCCTGGTCTACGAGGGCTTCCGGGTGCTGCCCTACTGCTGGAACGACGAGACGCCGCTGTCCACCCACGAGCTGCGGATGGACGAGGACGTCTACCAGCAGCGCCAGGACCCCGCGGTCACCGTCGGCTGCCGCCTCGAGACCGGTGAGCTCGCCCTGGTGTGGACGACCACGCCGTGGACGCTGCCGTCCAACCTGCTGATCATGGTCGGCCCCGACATCGACTACGTCGTGGTCGAGTCCGACTTCACCGGTACGACGGAGCGGTACGTCGTCGGCGCGGCCCGGCTGGCGTCGTACGCCCGCGAGCTGAAGAACGCCGACAGCGACTCGGTGGAGGACCAGGTCGTCGAGCGGCTGACCGGGCGCGACCTGCTCGGCCGCACCTACACGCCGCCGTTCGGCTACTTCCTCGGCCACCCCCGCAGCCACCGCGTGGTCGAGGCCGACTTCGTGACCACCGAGGACGGCACCGGGCTCGTGCACAGTGCCGGCGCCTTCGGTGAGGAGGACAAGGCCGTCACCGACCGCGAGGGCATCGAGCTGATCGTGGCCGTCGCCAAGGACGGGACGTTCACCTACCCGATCTCCGACTACGAGGGCCTGCACGTCTTCGACGCCAACCTCGCGGTGATCGAGCACCTCAAGGCGATGACCCGGGTTGCGACAGGCTCGACCACCGAAAGCGGCGAGACCGGTTCCGTCACACCCGGCACCGTGCTGCTGCGACGCGAGTCCTACGAACACTCCTACCCCCACTGCTGGCGCTGCCGCGAGCCGCT
>JBBQRV010000183.1:0-7558 GCA_038214475.1 Propionibacteriales bacterium
CACCAGCTACCGACTCCGCGGCCGCGGCATAGACAGCCTGCCCAGCATCCGCAACACCACCAGCCAGACCGGGTCCTAGACTCCCGGCAACCGCTCACTTTTCAAGCGCCGGAACTGTCCAGTCTTGGAGCGCCGTCGACATCGGAACCGTGCAAGCTCCTGGCAGTCCTCGGTCGAGTTCGCGCACGTCACCGTGTGTTGCCACCCCCCGGGCCTCGGTAGGCCCTGCGAGGCACGGCAGCGTGGCGAAGGTGCGGTGTCGGTTCAGGCCGATCTCGGCGTAGTTTCTCCAGTCGCATTGAACACCCGGACAAATGCCTCAGCAACCCCTCAGCGGCGCTCTGGGGAGGGTGAGCCGAAGAGGGGTCGATGCGGCCATTGCGACCTGACCCGATCGGGCCACGCCGCGCATGGTGAGGGGAGCGGGTCCCCTAGGGTCTGCTGCTCTGGGGTGGCGGCAGGTATCAGGCACCGCAGGCGCGACTCGCTGGCGTCCAGTGTCGCGGCCCGGGGTGTCCGGGGACCACCCGTCGCGGGTGACGGTTCGGTGAACTTCGGGCGACGACGTGGTCCGTGCTCGGGGCGCGCTGTGACCCGGGCGACCACGGCGCCCACGAGGTCGTCAGCTGACGACGAACCACACGGGGCGGACCAGCTGGTCCGACTGGTTGCGGAGCCGGTGCGGCACGTCTCCGCGGAGGAACCGGCCGCCGCGACGCCCCGTCCGATCCAGATGAGACTGCTGCCGTCCTGCCTGGTCGTCCTCGCGCTGACGCTGCCGGCCGGCTGCGGCGACGAGGCGGCGCCGACCGCGACCCCGTCAGGGGTCAGCGGGCGGGTTCACCTCGGGCCGCAGTGCCCGGTCGAGCGCGTGGACATGCCCTGTGACGAGCGATCGGCTGCCGGCGTGGTCGTCACGGTGCACGTGCCGCTGCGGGGTCAGTCAGTGACCGCCGGCAAGGAGGTGGCCCGCGGCACCACCGACGGAGCCGGCAGGTTCCGCATCGAGGTCACCTCGGGGGAGTACGTCGTCACCGCCGACGCGGGCATGTCCTGTGACCTGGCGGCTGCGCGGGTCGCGGAGGGGTCCTTCGCCACCGTCGACGTGATGTGTGACACCGGCATCCGCTAACAGGCGCGGCACGCGCGCCCGTCACACGGTGAGCTGGTGCGAGGCGACCAGGGCCTGCTGGTCGAACCCCTCGAACCGGAGGACGCTGCCGGCCGGCGCCGTGGTGATCTCGAAGACGGTGGTGCCGTCGGCGGTCGCGGTGCTGATCGCCGGTCGGCCGTCGACGTAGACGTCGACGCTCGTGACCGCCCGGGTCTCGAGACTGATCGAGAGGCCGCCCGCGGGACCGCTTCTGGCCGACGCGCGCAGAGTGCGAGGCGTGAGCTGGGCCAACAGCTCACCGGCCGACTCCATCAGGTCGGCGTTGTTCTCCATCAGGTCGCGCAGGGTGAGCTCGTGACGGTGGTCGGGCACGACGCCCAGGTCCTCGACGGGCTGCCCGAAGCGAGCCCCGACCCGGAGGCAGCGTCGCAGCGCCACCCGGAACGCGGCGCCCTTGGGGAGGGTGCGCAGCGGGCCGTCGGTCCAGTCCGCCCGGAGGCCCTCGTGGGTCACCACGTTCGCGCCGCCGGCACCGGTGTTGGCGTCCACCCCGAGCACCGGTCCGATCTCGTGGTCCTGGAAGCCGGCCGCGAAGATGTCCGTGGCGCTGTAGCACTGCGCATCGGTGACCAGGACCACCGGCCCCTGGTAGAGTTGTCCGACGCTGTTGATGACGTCCTCGGGGTAGAGCGGCAGCGCGCTGGAGAAGGGTGCACCGGTGGTGATCGACTCGTCGATCGAGGGCCGCCAGGGGGCGTAGTCGGAGACCCGGTGGCAGAGGTCGGCGGTGACCCGGTTGCTGATGAACTGCATCGGCTCAGGGCGGATCCGGCGGGGTGAGAAGAACTGCAGCAGGAACTCCGAGGCGATCACGAAGCCGCCACCGTTGCCGCGCACGTCCAGGATCAGCCCGTCCGGTGGGAGCACGGAGAGGAGGCGGGCGACCTCGTTGAGGAACGCGTCGATCTTCTGGTCCTGCATGGAGAACGTGAAGATGCGCAGGTGTCCGAACGACCCGTGCGCGGTGTCCACGACGCGGGCCTTCAGCTCGGCCGGACGGGTCGTCGGTACGACGCTCGCGGCCCGTTGCTCCGCGGTGGGCACGGGCACCGCGGCCACGCTCTCGTCGACGCGGCTCTCCTCGACCAGCGAGGCGGGCGCGAAGAGCCGCCGCTTCACCTGCCGGGTCAGCTCGGTGCGCAGGTCCATGCCGACCAGGTGCGCGGCTGCGGTGTCCACCCCGCTGGGCAGGCTCGCGGAGGCGTCACCGGCGGTGACCTCGTCCGCGGACTCGAAGACCCGCCAGGGCAGCCGGGTCTCGTGCTCCTCGGCGCCGACCCGGAAGGTCAGCTCGACCCAGTCCTCGTCGGGGGGTAGCGACATCGACACCGGCCGCAACGTCATGTTCTCCAGGCCACGGCTGAGTGAGGCCGCCTTGTTGCTGCCGGCCTCCCGGGCGGCGTTGCGCTCCACCGCGATCGCCATCGGTGTGCCGCTCCAGTGCGTCACCTCCGCACCCACGGTGAGGTGGGGATCGTCGGTGAGGTGGTCGAAGGTCTTGGTCACGATCCAGCGCGGACCGTCCGGGCCGGTGCAGCGCTCGATCAGGATCCCGAGGAACCCGAAGCCGTGGAAGCGCGACGGCAGGATGTAGTTGGTGTGCAGGTCGCGGAGCCCGAGGAAGACCCGCTGCATCGCGGCGTGGAACTCCAGCTCGGTGAGCTCGGGGAGCCGGTAGCGCAGCAGCCGCAGGCTCTGCAACGGGTCCACCGCGTGCATCGCCCGCTTGAGGGGCAGGTGCACGTAGAGACCCTCGATCAGGATCTCGGCCTGGTCGACCAGGGTCTGGCGCTGGTTCTCGCTCAGCGGCCCCAGCGCGATGTGCTTCCTGAAGTCGGGCATCGTGCGGACCACTCCGAGGCCATGGTCGGCGGCGAGCTCGACGGTCTGTGGGTGCGTCATGGCTGCTCCAGTCTCCGTGCGGTCGGCACTCCTGCTTCTCAGGAGGCGGGGACCGGCCGTTTCGTACCGGATCGCGGTGACCGTTGGTCCGCAGCAGCGACTTCTCGGGGAGCCTCCGCCGGCGCGACCCGCCCCAGCGCGGCTGATCGGCCCTACAGTGACCCCATGACGGTGCGGGTCGTCTTCGCCGACGACAACTACCTGGTACGTGAGGGCGTGGCCGGCCTGCTCACCGAGACCGCCGGCGTCGACCTCGTGGAGGTGGTCGCCGATCCGGACGCCCTGCACCGGGCGGTGGCGGTGCACCGTCCCGACGCCGTGCTCACCGACATCCGGATGCCGCCGACCTTCACCACCGAGGGGATCGACGCGGCGAAGCGGATCCGGGCCGAGTTCCCGCACACCGGTGTGGTGGTGCTCTCGCAGTACGTCGAGGAGGAGTACGCGTTCGACCTGCTGTCCAACGGGGTGGAGGGGCTCGGCTACCTGCTCAAGGAGCGGGTCAGCCAGGTCGAGGAGCTGGTCCGGGCGCTGCAGGAGGTGGCCAGGGGTGGCTCGGCGCTGGACCCGAAGGTGGTGCAGGGGCTGCTCACCCGCAAGGACCAGGAGGCCGGCTCGGCCTTGCGCGGGCTGACCGAGCGCGAGCTCGAGGTGCTCGGGGAGCTGGCGTCCGGACGGAGCAATGCGGCAACCGCCAAGACCCTGTTCATGAGTGAGCGGGCGGTCGAGAAGCACGTCGGGTCGGTGTTCCAGAAGCTCGGCCTGGTCAACGAGTCCGACGTCAACCGCCGGGTGATGGCGGTGCTCGCCTATCTCGAGGCGACCGGGGGCTCCTCGACCCCGTGACAGCGCCTGCCCCCTGACCGGCTCCGTGCGGGTCGGCCCTCCCCGACGTGTGGGTAGCCCCACTGTCCGAGAGGCCCACGCGGTGGACGATGGTGGATGAGGAGGTGCCCGTGACCGACGTACGAGTCCTGATCGTCGACGACCAGGAGCTGTTCCTGCGTGCCATGGCCGCCGTGGTGGCGGCCACCTCCGGCTTTGTGCTCGTCGGGTCGGCGACCACCGGCGAGGAGTCGCTGGCCGCGGCGGCCGAGCTGCGCCCCGATCTGGTGCTCATGGACGTCAACCTGCCCGGCATCGACGGGATCGAGGCCGCCCGGCGACTCGGTGCCCGACCCGAGGCGCCCGTGGTCGTGCTGCTCTCGACGTACGACGAGGACCAGGTCGACCTGGCGGGCTCGGGGGCCGCCGCCTACGTGCCGAAGGCGGTGTTCGGCCCCGACCGGCTCTCAGCCGCCTGGGCCGGCGCTCTCGACGAGGCCTGACGCGCGTCTCGCCGGCTGCTCGTCGACAGGGATGGTCAGCACCAGCAGCCCGGGGTCGGCACTGACCGCCCCACCGACCGCCTCGACCCGGTCCTCGATGCCCTGCAGGTCGATGCCGTCGCGGCTGCCGAGGACCCGGAGGACCAGCTCGTCGTCGGTGGCGGTCAGCGAGACGGACCCGACCGCCGACCCGTAGCCGGACGTGCTGATCGCATGGGCGCGCACGGTCTCGGCGCAACAGAAGTAGACCGCAGCCTCGATCCGTGGCGGGTACCGACGTGCGTCGACCCCGGTCATGACGAGCCGCGCTCCGCCCCCGGTGCGGGCGAGGAGCGAGCCCAGCGCCGGCGCCAACCCCGACCTGGCCAGCTGGGAGGGGAACACCCCGCGAGTGAGCTCACGCAGGCCCCCCAACGCCTCGTTCGCCCCGTCGACGAGTCGGTCGAGGTCGGCCTGCGTGCCGGCGGCCACCGCGGCGCGGGCCCGGCCGATCTCGGCGGGCAGCGACTGCAGGAAGGGGAGAACCTCGCGGGCGATCGACCTCTCGAGCGCCCGTCGCGCGGCGTCGTCGGCGGCGATCAGCCGGCGCCGCGAGTCGGCCAGCTGCTGCGTGGTCCGGGCCAGGTCGGTGACCCGGTCGGCCAGGGCCCCGGCCAGCGAGGTGTTGCGGAAGGCGACTGCGGTCTGGTCGGCGAGTGCGTCGAGCAGCCCGCGGTCGGAGGGCCGCAGGCTGCGGCCGCGGGGGAGTGCCACCTCGATCGTCCCCAGCTCGCGCTCCTCGGTGCACACCGAGACCACCTGGTCGGGAGGCTCCGGGCGATCGACCCCCCACCAGCCCCAGGTCCCGGACACCGACGCGCCACCGGGCACCAGCAGCGTGGCCCGGGCGCCGCGGCCGGAGACGGCCCGGGCCGCGGCCTCGGCCACCGCGGGAAGCAGGTCGTCGGGGTCCGGCGCCTCGGACAGTCGGCGACTGAAGTCGGCGAGCGCCTCGTACGGCTGGGCCCGCGCGCCGTACGCCGCCCGGTTGGCGACCCGGACCACGACCCGGCGCAGCGGCTGGAAGGCCAGCGCGACCGTCACCGTGCCGAGCAGCGACCACCAGAAGCCGCCGGCGCGCCCCTCCACCAGCTGGCCGGCGACCACGACGACCAACGTGTAGCCGACCACGGCGAACGCTCCGGCGGCCGCGACGATCACGGCCCGGTTGATGATCACGTCTAGGTCGTAGAGCCGGTAACGCAGCACCGCGACCGCGAACAGGATCGGCATCAGGAAGAACGAGACGGACAGCGGGACGCCCGAGACCCAGGTCTGCTGTCCGCCGTTGGCGGCCTGGCCGACGAAGAGGATCAGCAGGCCGACCGCGGCCAGTCCTGCGGACAGTGCGATCAGCCGCAGCTGCTGGCGCTCCTCGCCCGTGCTGTCGCGAAGCCGCCGCACCATGGAGACCAGACCCAGCACCATGCCCAGGCTGATCAGGGAGAAACCGATGCTCAGCATCGCCACCCGCACCGGGCCGAACTGGGCCTCGGAGTCGAGCAGGTCGAACCTGGCCGGATCGACGGTGAGGACCGCAGCCAGGCACAACAGCCACCCGAGCCCGGGGACGAGGGTGGCGTGGCGCCAGGGGCGCGACACGAAGTGGCCGTCCGGCGCGAGCAGGAACATCAGGGCCAGGAGCGCGACGACGACCTGCCCGCCGAAGAGCTGGGCGACCCAGGCTGCGGTGCCGCCGAGTGCGCGCGACCCCGGACCGTCGCTCTCGAGCACCCAGTAGGCGTAGGCCTCGCTGACCAGCGAGATCGAGGTGAAGACGCCGACGGTGCTGAGCAGCCAGCCGATCGGGTGGCGTGGGTAGCGCGAGGTGATCAGCGCGCCCATCAGCGCCGAACCGACGCAGGCGCCGTGCACGAAGGGGAACCCGTGCACGGCGACCGCGGTCTCAGACGTGAGCGAGACCGCCTGCGCGGACACCACGACGTCGAGGCCCACCAGCACCGCGGTGATCACGAAGAGCGACCAGGCGACCCGCGACAGCACGTCAGCCACCATCCTCGACCGCTGAGCGGACCGGCGCCGGGAGCACGGCACGCAGCCGGGTGCCCTGCCCGGGCGCCGAGACGATCTCGACCGTGCCACCCGCGGAGTCGACCCGGTCGCGCAGGTTGGTGAGTCCGGTCCCGGTTCCGACCAGCGCCGGGTCGAAGCCGACCCCGTCATCGGTGACGGTGAGGGTGAGTGCGTGGGAGCCTGCGTCCACCTCGACGCGCACGACGGTGGCCCCGGCGTGCTTGGCGGCGTTCTGGATCGCCTCGAGGCAGCAGAAGTACGCCGCCGTCTCGACGCCCGGCGGGTAGCGCCCGCTGCCGCGCTCGACCACGACGGCGGCGTCGCCCGCCGCGGCACGCACGGCCGCGGCCACGCCCGCCTCCTCGAGGAGTGGGGGGTAGATGCCACGGGAGAGCTGTGCCAGGGTCGCCTGCGCATCGGCCGCGGCCCCCTCCTGCGCGAGCAGCAGCGACTCCGCCCGCTCCGGGTCCGACACCGCGAGCCCGGCGGCCAGCCGGAGGTTCACGGCCAGTGCGACGAGATGCTGCTGCGCGCCGTCATGGATGTCGCGTTCCAGTCGGCGCCGGGCCGCGTCCTGGGCGTCGACCAGCCGTTGGCGCGACTCGCGCAGCTCGGCCTCGCGGGCAGACAGCTCGGCCAGCCGCTGCTCCAGGGCCGCGCGCAGCTGGGCGCCGCGCAGCACCAGCCCTGCCTGACCGGCCAGACCGGCGAAGAGCCGCTCCTCGACCGGGGTCAGGGTAGTGCCGGCCCGTTCGCGGAGCACCAGCATCCCGAGCTCCTCGCCCCCGTGCACAACCGGCAGCCGGCGGGTGCCGGGATCCCAGTCGGGAGAGCGGGTGAAGCGGATCTCCGCCTCGGGGGGCCAGGTCGCCGCCCGAACCGGTCGCCCGGCCAGCGCCACCCAGACCTGGGCCCACTCCGCACCGGTGCCCTCCGCGAGCAGCCGGGCCATCCGGGCCGGGAGGTCCTCGCCCGGCCGGTTGCCCGCGACGACGACGGAGAGCCGCCGCAGCGCGTCGTACGGCGTGGTGCGGCCCAGCCGCACCACGTCGGTCGCGAACTTCTCCAACCGGGTGAGCAC
>JBBQRV010000184.1:0-7544 GCA_038214475.1 Propionibacteriales bacterium
ACGAGAAGCGCGACGCTGCGCGGGCAATCAAGGAACGGCTCGCCAAGGAGGCCGAGTCGCTGGCCACCTCCACCGAGTGGGGCGCGACCGCGGGCCGCTACCGCGACCTGATGCGCGAGTGGAAGGCCGCCGGTCCGGCACCGCGCGACGTCGACGAGGCGCTCTGGAAGCGGTTCCGGGGTGCGCAGGACCAGTTCTTCGGCGCCCGTGACGCCACCAACGCCGAGCTGGACCGCGAGTTCGCGGCCAACGCCGAGGTGAAGGAGACGCTGCTCGTCGAGGCCGAGGCGCTGCTGCCGGTGACCGATCTCGACGCCGCCAAGAAGGCCTTCCGTGACCTGGCGGACCGGTGGGACGCGGCCGGCAAGGTGCCGCGGGACCGGATGAAGGATCTCGAGGCCCGGATCCGCAAGGTCGAGCAGGCGATCCGTGGCGTCGAGGACGACCAGTGGAAGCGCTCGGACCCCGAGAAGTCGGCACGTGCCGACGACATGGTCACCAAGCTGGAGGACGCCATCGCCAAGGTCGAGGACGACCTGGCCAAGGCCCGCACGTCCGGCAACGAGCGCAAGGTCAAGGACCTCGAGGACAACCTGGCGTCACGCCAGCAGTTCCTGGAGATGGCTCGGCGGGCCAGCGACGAGTTCGGGGGCTGAGTCGGCAGTTGGGTTGGCGGCTGAGTCCGCGGCTGGGTAGGCGGCTGAGTCGGCAGTTGGGGATCAGCTGGAGCCGCTGGTGTGGCAGGGGGCACCCCGGCGCGGGTGATTTCGCGCCAGTTGGTCGACAACGACACGTCCGACGGCCCGATCACCCGCCAAAACCGACCAATCGGCGCCGCACGACACACCAGCCACCACCGGCCGCACCAACGCAGGTGACTTCGCGCCAATTGGTCGACAACGGCACGTCCCGCCGCCCAAACACCCGTCACAACCGACCAATTGGCGCGAATGGGACGCGCCAGCGACGGCCGAGGACTACTGCGTGACCCGGTAGACGTCGAACACGCCGGCCACCGACCGCACCGCCTTGAGCACCGAGTCGAGGTGCTTCGCGTCGGCCATCTCGAAGGTGAACCGGCTGCGGGCCACCCGGTCCCGCGAGGTGTTCAGCGAGGCGCTGAGGATGTTCACGTGCACGTCTGACAGCGCCATCGTGATGTCGGAGAGCAGCCGCGCCCGGTCGAGCGCCTCGACCTGGATGTTGACCAGGAACGTCGACTTCGCGGTGGGCGCCCACTCGACCTCGAGCACTCGCTCGGGCTGGGACTGCAGCGAGGTGGCGTTGGTGCAGTCGCACCGGTGCACCGACACCCCGCCGCCCTTGGTGACGAAGCCGAGGATCTTGTCCGGCGGGACCGGGGTGCAGCACTTGGCCAGCTTCACCCACACGTCCTGGGCACCCTTGACGATGACGCCGGCGTCCCCACCGCCGGTGGTGATCCGTCCCGAGCCGCGCCGACCGGTGATCGTCACGCCCTCGGACAGGTCCTCGGCCGCGCCCTGGTCGCCCCCGTGCAGCTCGATGACGCGCCGTACGACGGCCTGCGCCGAGAGGTTGCCCTCCCCCACCGCGGCGTAGAGGGCGGTGATGTCGGCCAGCTTGAAGTGCACCGCGACCAGCGTCAGCGACTCGTGGGACAGCAGCCGCTTGAGCGGCAGGCCCTCCTTGCGCATCAGCTTCGCGATCTGGTCCTTGCCCCGCTCGATGGCCTCCTCGCGCCGCTCCTTGGTGAACCAGGCACGGATCTTGGAGCGGGCACGCGGCGACTTCACGAAGGTCAGCCAGTCGCGCGACGGCCCGGCGTTGGGAGCCTTGGAGGTGAACACCTCGACCACGTCGCCGTTGTCGAGGGTCGACTCCAGCGGCACCAGCCGGCCGTTGACCCGCGAGCCGATCGTGTGGTGGCCGACCTCGGTGTGCACGGCGTAGGCGAAGTCGACCGGGGAGGCTCCGGTGGGCAGCGCGATCACGTCGCCACGCGGGGTGAACACGTAGACCTCGGCCCGGTTGATCTCGAAGCGCAGCGACTCCAGGAACTCACCCGGGTCCATCACCTCCGACTGCCAGTCGAGCAGCTGGCGCACCCACGTCATGTCGTCGCCGTCGGCACGCTTCTCGGTGTCGACGCCGTTGCGGGAGTTCTCCTTGTACTTCCAGTGCGCCGCGACGCCGTACTCGGCACGACGGTGCATGGCGAAGGTCCGGATCTGCAGCTCGACCGGCTTGCCCTGCGGACCGATCACCGTGGTGTGCAGCGACTGGTACATGTTGAACTTCGGCATCGCGACGTAGTCCTTGAAGCGCCCCAGCACGGGGTTCCACCGCGAGTGCAGGACCCCGAGCACCGAGTAGCAGTCGCGGTCCTCCTCGACGAGCACGCGGATGCCGACCAGGTCGTAGATGTCGGAGAACTCCCGGCCACCGACGATCATCTTCTGGTAGATCGAGTAGTAGTGCTTGGGACGCCCGGTAACCTTGGCCTTGATCCGCGCCTCCTTGAGGTCGCGCTCGACGCCAGCGATCACCTCCGCCAGGAACTGGTCGCGCGACGGCGCCCGCTCGGCCACCATGCGCACGATCTCGTCGTAGATCTTGGGGTGCAGGGTGGCGAAGGCGAGGTCCTCGAGCTCCCACTTGAGCGTGTTCATTCCGAGCCGGTGGGCCAGCGGCGCGTAGATGTCGAGCGACTCGGTCGCCTGGCGTTCCTGGGTCGACTGCTTGACGTAGCGCACGGTCCGCATGTTGTGGAGACGGTCGGCCAGCTTGATCACCAGCACCCGGATGTCGCGCGACATCGCCACGATCATCTTGCGGATGGTCTCGGCCTGCGCGGTCTCGCCGTACTTGACCTTGTCGAGCTTGGTGACACCGTCGACCAGCAGCGCGACCTCGTCGCCGAAGTCCTTGCGCAGCTCCTCGAGCGTGTACGACGTGTCCTCGACCGTGTCGTGCAGCAGCGAGGCCACCAGCGTCGGCTCGGTCATCCCGATCTCGGCCAGGATCGTGGTCACGGCCAGCGGGTGGGTGATGTAGGGGTCGCCGCTCTTGCGCATCTGCGTGGCGTGCAGTCGCTCCGCGGTCAGGTACGCCCGCTCGAGCAGCGCCAGGTCGGCCTTCGGGTGGGCGGCCCGGACCACACGGAACAGCGGCTCCAGGACCGGGTTGCCGGCACTGGACCCGCGGGTGCCGATCCGGGCCAGCCGGGCCCGCATCCGGCGGGCGGACTGGGCCCCGATCGGCTCGCTCGGCCCGGCATCGGACTGGCCGTCGGACTGGCCGTCGGAGTGGCCCGCCGACGTCTCTTCGGCGGCCGGGCTGTCGGCGAACCGGTTGGGCGCCGACATGTCGACCTCGCTCTCGCGGGTCTCCTCGATCGTCCGGTCCTCGGCCACGGGTCCAGTCTAGGGACTGGTGTCGAGCCTGCCGACCCACCGCACGGTCAGACCTGGCCCAGCGAGGTGAGCGGCAGGTCGCCGACGGCGGCGCGACCGGGCAGGAAGGTCAGCTCGAGCATGACACCCAGGGCGTGCACGACTCCCCCGCACGACTCGACCAATTGGCGGGTGGCGACAGCCGTGCCGCCGGTCGCGAGCACGTCGTCGATCAGCAGCACCCGCTCACCGGGAGCGACCGCGTCCTGGTGGATCTCCAGGGTGGCCTCGCCGTACTCCAGGGCGTAGGAGACGGCGTGCGTGGCCCGCGGCAGCTTGCCGACCTTGCGCACCGGCACGAAGCCGGCCCCCAGGGCCAGGGCCACCGGGGCGGCCAGGATGAAGCCGCGTGCCTCCATGCCCACGACCTTGTCGACGACGGGTCTGCCGTCGGCGTCGCGACCGGCCTCGGCCAGCGCCGAGATGACGGACTGGAACGCCTCGTGGTCGGCCAGCACCGGGGTGATGTCCTTGAACACGATGCCCGGCTCGGGGTAGTCCGCGACGTCGACCACCAGGCGCTCGAGTGCGTCGTGCACGTCGATCACTTGCCGCGCTTGCTGCGGGGCTGGCGGGTCGGCTGGGCACGCCCGGCCGACCGGCTCTCCCCCACGGGGCCGCGGGCAGCCGGGGCGACCCGGCCGCTTCCGGTCGCCTCGGGACGCCGGGGCGCCCGGGTGGGGGCGACCTCGGGCTCGGGCTCGGGCTCGGGCTCGTCGACGTCGACCCCGTAGGCAGGCTCGACGGCAGCCGACCCCGCGCCGGGATCGTCGGTGACGTCACCCTTGACGACCGGGACGTCGGCGTACGGGTCGGCCGATCGGCGCCGGGCGGCGGCCCGCTTCTCGGCGGCCATCACGTCCTTCTCGTTCGCCTTGAGCTGCACCAGCAGCGGGGTGGCGATGAAGATCGACGAGTAGGCACCGGCAGCCATGCCGACGAACAGCGCCAGCGCGAGGTCCTTCAGCGCGCCGGAGCCGAGCTGGACCGCACCGACGTACAGGATCGCGCCGACCGGGAGGAGGGCGACGAACGAGGTGTTGATCGAGCGCACCAGGGTCTGGTTGACGGCCAGGTTGGCCGCCTGGGCGTACGTCGTGCGCCCGGCCCGCAGGCTCTTGGTGTTCTCGCGCACCTTGTCGAAGACGACGACGGTGTCGTAGAGCGAGAAGCCCAGGATGGTGAGCACGCCGGTGACGGTGGCGGGCGTGACCTCGAACCCGGACCACGCGTAGATGCCCACGGTGATCAGCACGTCGTGGGCCAGCGCGACCAGGGCGGCCGCCGACATCTTCCACTGCCGGAAGTAGCCCCAGATCAGGAGCACCACCAGGACGAGGAACACCACGAGGCCCTGCAGTGACCGGGTGGCCACCGACTTGCCCCAGCTGGCGCCGATGTCCTGCACCGAGATGTCCTGCTGTTGGGTGCCGGTGGAGGTGCGGATCGCATCGGCCACGGTCTGGCTGTCGGCGGTCGAGAGCGTCTTGGTCTGCACCAGGATGCCGTTCTTGCCGGACGTCGTGACCACGGGCGCGCTCGCGTCGGCGATCCCGGTGCCGGCGACGGCAGCACGCACCTCGTCGGCCGTGGACTGGTTGACCTGGTCGCTCTTCAGGGTGACCTGGTACTCCGAGCCACCGACGAACTCGATGCCGAGGTCGAGCGGCTTGAGCCACAACCCCAGCACCGCCATCAACACGATCAGTCCGGACGACGCGTACCAGATCTTTCGGCGACGCGGGCTGACGAAGTCGACCGAGACATGACCGTTGTAGAGGTCGTTGCCGAGTCGGGACAGCTTGCTCATCAGGCCTTCCCTCCCATGCGGACGCCCGGCAGGCGGTCGAGGCCGAGGTTCTCGGCGTCGAGGCCCGACAGGCGATGGCCCTTGTTGAAGAAGTCGAAGTGACCGAGCCACGACACCATCGGCTTGGTGAACCAGAAGAACACCACGAGGTCGATGACGGTGGACAGGCCCAGCGCGAAGGCGAAGCCCTTGACGACGCCCGCGGCGAAGATGAACAGCACGACGGCGGCCAGCAGCGAGACCGCATCGGCCGCGAGGCAGGTGTTGCGGGCTCGGACCCAGCCGTTCTCGACGGCCACCCGCATCGACTTGCCGTCGCGCATCTCGTCACGGATGCGTTCGAAGAAGACGATGAACGAGTCCGCGGTGATACCCACCGCCACGATCAGGCCCGCGATGCCGGGCAGGGTCAGGGTGAAGCCGGCGCTCTCGCTGAGCAGCAGCACCATGCCGTAGGTG
The DNA here is from genome assembly GCA_038214475.1 of Propionibacteriales bacterium. Lineage (GTDB taxonomy): Bacteria > Actinomycetota > Actinomycetes > Propionibacteriales > Nocardioidaceae > Nocardioides. Next base: position 5,704 of record JBBQRV010000184.1, read on the forward strand.
AGGGTGCCTGCGACGACCAGCGAGGCGATCACGACCAGGCCCAGACCGCGGTAGTAGAGCAGGCAGTAGAGCATCACCAGCAGCAGCCCGACCACGCCGGCGGTGATGCCGGCCGAGAGCTGGTTGCCGGCCAGCGAGGCACCGATCTCCTCGATGGTGGGGTCCTTCTCGAAGGCGATCGGCAGCGAGCCGTACTTGAGGCTGGTGGCCAGGTCCTGCGCCGCCTGCTGGCCGAACCCGCCGGTGATCTGGGCGTTGCCGTCGGTGATCACACCGGTGAAGCCGGGGTGGCTGAGCACCTGGCCGTCGAGCACGATCGCGAACTCCTGGTCGGTGCCGACCAGCGCGCGGCTGACCGTGGCCAGCTGCTTGGCACCCTCACCGTTGAGCGACAGGTTGACGGCCCAGGCAACCTGGTTCTGCGGGATGCCTGCACTGGCGCCGGTGAGCTGGGTGCCCTCGATGATGGCCTTCGAGAGCAGGAACTTCTGCCCCTGGTCGTCGCAAGTGACCAGCGGGAAGTCCGGGTTGTCCTTGACCTGGGCAGCGGAGCCGTCGGCCGGGCAGGTGAACTTGGCGAACTCGGCCAGCGACTGCGCGTCGGGGCTGTTCTGCCAGGTCAGCGGGTCGTCGATCTGCTGCTTGCGGGTCTGGTCCGCGGGTGAGGCGCTCGGCGAGGAGCTGGGCGACGCGGCAGGGGAAGCAGATCCGGACGGGGTCGGCGACGCCGACGGGGTCGCCGTACCGGCCCGCTGCGCGAAACCTGGCAGCGGCCGGTTCTTGGCGGTCGGGGTGTCGCGGGCACCCGGGCCGGCGCTGGACGACGTGCTCGGGGTGGGGGTGGCGCTGGGAGCCAGGACGCCGGAGCCGGGCGCGCTGCTCGGGCTACCCGTGCTGGTGCCGGCGGGGGCGGTGCCGTCGGCCACCTGGGCGACCAGGCGGAAGCGCAGCTGGGCCTGCCGCGACACGATGTCGATGAGGTTCTTCTGGCTCGCGCCGGGCACCTCGACCACGATGTACTGGTTGGACTGCGTGGTCACCTCGGCCTCGGTGATCCCGGAGCCGTTGACGCGCGCGTCGATGATGTCGGCGGCGGTCTGCAGGCTCGCCGGGTCGACGTTGCCTCCGGTGGCGGTCAGCCGGATCCGGGTGCCGCCCTCGAGGTCGAGGCCGAGACCGGGCTTCCAGGTGCCGCCGAGGGCGACCAGCCCGAAGACGACGGCCATCCCGATGAAGAAGACCACGATGGTGCGGCCCGGATGAGGCGACTTCTTCGCCACGTCAGTTGCTCCTCTCGGCGTCGAGGATCTGGACGACGGCGCCGCGGGCGGCCGTCACGACGACGTTGGCGGCCACCTCCAGCCCGATCCGGTCGTCCTCGACGCTGCGCACGGTGCCGTAGAGACCGGCCGCGAGGATGACCTCGTCGCCCGGCTTGATGGATTGCTGCAAGGACCTCAGCTGCTTCTGGCGGGTCGACGCGGGGCGCACGATCAGCAACCAGAACAGCAGCGCGATGCCGGCGAGCGGCAACAACGCGAGCAGGTCAGGCATGGAACAACAACCTCTCACAGGGCATGGGAATGTGGTCCGGTCCGTGGCGGGCACGGCGACCGACGGTGAAGTCTATGTCACTCGTCGAAGAGAGTGACGTCGGCCTCACCGGGCGTGGCGCCCTGGGGCGGGGTGAGCCCGAGGTGCTGCCAGGCCGCCCGGGTGGCGATCCGCCCGCGCGGGGTCCGGGCCAGCAGCCCGAGCCGCACCAGGAACGGCTCGGCGACCTCCTCGACGGTCTCGCGCTCCTCGCCCACGGCGACGGCGAGCGTGCTCACCCCGACCGG
>JBBQRV010000185.1:0-7528 GCA_038214475.1 Propionibacteriales bacterium
ACTTCTGTTGACTGGCGCCGATGCCCTGGCCGAACAGACCGCCCGACGAGAGCGCGTAGAGCCCGTGGGCCGGTTGCCAGCCGGTGTCGTGGAAGTCCTTGAACGGGTCGGTGAAGTTGAGCAGCCGCTGGCGGCGCTCGGGGTCGGTGGACGCGAGCCACAGCGCCAGCACCGAGGTGACGGTGATGCCCAGCGTGAACAGCCGCACCGGCGCCCCGACCACCCAGAGCAGGCCGAGCAGGATCGCGAACAGCACCAGCGCGGTGCCGAGGTCGCGGCCGCGCAGCACCAGGCCGGTGGCCAGCAGGATTCCCGGGACCACCGGGACCAGGCAGTGCTTCCAGTCCTCGAGCAGGTGCTCCTTGCGGGCGTAGATGTGCGCGGCCCACAGGATCAGCGCCAGCTTCGCGACCTCGGAGGGCTGGATCACGATCGGGCCCACGCCGAGCCAGTTCGTGTTGCCGTTGCGGGTGGTGCCCAGCCCCATCTGGGTGGCCGCCAGCAGCACGATCGCCACGAGGTAGCCGGGCCAGGCGAGGCGTCGCAACCAGCGCTCCGACATCCGCGAGGCCAGGAACGCGCAGGGCACGCCGAGCGCGACCCACATCAGCTGGCGCTCGGCCATCGCGTAGGCGTTGCCGCCGTGCTGGTAGGCCCAGACGCTCGACGCGCTGAGCACCATGATCAGCCCGATGGTGAGCAGCAGCGCCGACGAGGCGAGCAGGAGGTAGTAGGAGGTGAGCGGACGGTGCAGCGCGGAGCGCGCGGACCCGGTCCAGGTCCCGACGGACGACGCGCGCTGACGGGAGTCGTCGGGGGCGGTCGTGGTCATCGTCGCTCCCTCTTCCCGTTCCACTCGCAGGTCAGTCCTCGGTGCTGCGCAGCCGGCGCCGTACGGCGGCAGCGAACGCGTCTCCTCGTTCGCCGTAGTGGGCGAACATGTCCATGGACGCGCACCCCGGGGCCAGCAGCACCGTGTCGCCGGGCTTCGCCAGGTCGGCAGCCGCACCCACGACGCGGTCCATGGTGGAAGTCTCCCCGCCCTCGACCACGATGACGGGCACATCCGGCGCGTGTCGCGAAAGCGCGGCCGCGATCACGTCGCGGTCCCGGCCGAGCAGTACGACGCCGCGCAGCCGGTCGCGCACGGCCCGCACCAGCGCGTCGAAACCCGCGCCCTTGGCCAGCCCACCCGCCACCCAGACCACGTGGTCGTAGGCCTGCAGCGAGGACTGTGCGGCGTGCGGGTTGGTGGCCTTGGAGTCGTCGACCCAGGTCACTCCCCCGTGCTCGGCCACTGTCTGGATCCGGTGCCCGTCGGGGTGGAAGCTGCGCAGGCCCGCGCGCACCGCGGCCGGCGCTACCCCGTGCGACCGCGCCAGCGCCGCAGCGGCCAGCGCGTTCGCGACGAAGTGCGGAGCCGGGCTGGCCAGGTCGCCCACCGTGCACAGCTCGGCGGCGCTGGAGTCACGCTCCTCGATGAAGGCCCGGTCGGCCAGGATGTCCTCGACCAGGCCGACCATGCCGACGCCCGGCATGCCCAGGGTGAAGCCGATCGCGCGAGCACCCTCGACGACCTCGGCCGCACGCACCAGCCGCTCGGTCTCGGGGTCGGCCACGTTGTAGACGCACGCGCGCTCGACACCGGAGTAGATGCGGCCCTTGTCGGTGGCGTACTCGGACATCGAGGAGTACCAGTCGAGGTGGTCCTCGGCGACGTTGAGCACCGCGGCCGACTGGCAGGCCACCGAGCTGGTGTAGTGCAGCTGGAAGCTGGACAGCTCCACCGCCAGCACGTCGTACGGCTCGGGGTCCATCACCGCCTCCACGAGCGGCAGGCCGACGTTGCCGGCGGCGACGCTGCGCAGCCCGGCCGCGCGCAGGATGGCGTCGAGCATCTGCACCGTGGTGGTCTTGCCGTTGGTGCCGGTGACCGCCAGCCACGGGCTCGCGTGCTCGGGGTCGCGGAGCCGCCAGGCCAGCTCGACCTCGCCCCAGATCGGGATCCCCCGGGCTCGTGCCTGCGCCAGCAGTGGCGCGTCCGGCCGCCAGCCGGGCGAGGTGACCACCAGGTCGACGTCGGCGGGCAGCTCGGCGGTGGCACCCTCCTCGAGCCGGACGGTGGCGCCCAGCACCTCGAGCAGCTCGGCCTTCTCGGCCTTGCTCTGCGACGTCGTCTCGTCGAGGGCGACCACGTCGGCGCCGAGGTGGTTGAGGTTGTCGGCGGCCGCGAAGCCGGAGACCCCGAAGCCGGCGACCACGGCCCGGACGCCGTCCCACGCGTCGCGACGACCCAGGTGCGACGGGTCCCTCACGTGCCGGCCACCCACTCGGCGTAGAAGATGCCGAGGCCCGCGGCCACGCACAGCCCCGTGATGATCCAGAACCGGATCACCACCGTGACCTGCTCCCACCCGAGCATCTCGAAGTGGTGGTGCAACGGCGCCATCCGGAAGACGCGTTTGCCCTTGGTGGCCTTGAAGTAGCCGACCTGGAGCATCACCGAGAGCGTCTCGACGACGAAGAGCCCGCCCAGGATCACCAGCAGGAGCTCGGTACGGGTCAGGATCGCGAGGCCGGCCAGCCCACCACCGAGGGACAGCGACCCGGTGTCGCCCATGAAGATGGCCGCGGGTGAGGCGTTCCACCACAGGAAGCCGAAGCAGGCACCCGTGATCGCGGCCGAGACCACGGCCAGGTCGAGCGGGTCGCGCACCTCGTAGCAGCTCTCTCCCCCGACCAGGGCGCAGTTCTGGTTGTTCTGCCAGATGTTCACCAGCGTGTAGGCGCCGAACACCATCACGCTGGCGCCGGTGGCCAGCCCGTCGAGCCCGTCGGTGAGGTTCACCGCGTTGCTGAAGCCGGTGATGATCAGCCAGATCAGCAGCACCGCGAGGATCCCGGGTAGCGCCAGCCAGCCGAAGTCACGGATGAACGACACGTGGTCGGTCGCGGGCGTCTTGCCCCGGGAGTTCTCCAGCATCGGAGAGAGCGCCAGCACGCCGAAGATCGCGGCCACCAGGGTCTGGCCGATCATCTTCGCCTTGCTGCGCAGTCCGAGGTTGCGCTGCTTGTAGATCTTGATGAAGTCGTCGAGGAAGCCGACGAAGCCCAGCCCCACGAAGAGGAACAGCAGCAGCAGGGCACTGGCCGACGGCTCGGAGCGGGTGATCACCTTGGCCGCGAAGTAGGCGAGCACGGTGGCGAGGATGATCACGATCCCGCCCATCGTGGGCGTCCCGCGCTTGGTGTGGTGACTGGTCGGACCGTCCTCGCGGATCTCCTGCCCGTAGCCCTTCTTCGACAGCACGCTGATCGCGAACCGGGTGCCGATCAACGACATCAGCAGGGCCAGTCCGCCGCCGAACAGGATCGCTCTCAACGGTTCTCCTCCACCACAGCCAGCACCAACGCGTCGGCGAGCCGATCGAGCTCGGCCGCCCGGGAGGCCTTCACGACCACGACGTCCCCGGGAGCGACGTTCTCGCGCAACCATGCCAGAGCGGCGGCCTGATCCGCTGCGAACACACCCCGCGTCGCGGATCCCGTGACGGACGTCGCACCGTCGAGAAGGGCTCGGGCCGGCTCGCCGACCACGAGCAGGACGTCGACCTGCCTGTCCGCGACGTACGCCCCGAGGTCGTGGTGGGACTGCGCTGCCTCGGCACCGAGCTCGCGCATCTCCCCCAGCACCGCGAGCGTGCGGGCGCCACGGCTCTTCCCGATGGTGGCCACCGCGTCGACGGCCGCCCGCATCGAGTCGGGGTTGGCGTTGTAGGAGTCGTTGAGCACCACCACGCCGTCGGGTCGCTCGTGCAGCTCCATCCGCCACCGGGACTGCCCGACCGCCTCGCCGAGGGCGGCCACGACCGTGGGGAAGTCCAGTCCGGCAGCCACCGCCAGCGCCGCAGCGGCGGCGGCGTTCGCGAGCTGGTGGGCACCCACCTGCCGCAATGCGACCGGCAGCCCGACTCCAGCGTGGGTGAGCACGGCACTGGGTCGGTCGAGGTCGTCGAACGTCTCGTCCCTCCAGCCGACGTCGCCGTCCCGGCCGAAAGTGAGCACCCGGGCGTCGGTGCGCACCCCCATCTCGCGGGTGAACGGGTCGTCGGCGTTGAGGACGGCGACGCCCCCGACCGGCAGGGCCTCCACGATCTCGCCCTTGGCCAGGGCGATCGCCTCGCGGCTGCCGAACTCGCCGACGTGCGCGGTGCCGACGTTGAGGACCGCGGCGACGGTGGGTGGCGCGACCTCGCACAGGTAGGCGATGTGCCCGATCCCGCGCGCTCCCATCTCCACGACCAGGTAGCGGGTCTCGGGGGTGGCCTGCAGCAGGGTGAGCGGCACCCCGAGCTCGTTGTTGTGGTTGCCCGCGGTGGCGACGGTGGGCGCGGACGCCGCCAGCACCTGGGCGAGGTAGTCCTTGGTGCCGGTCTTGCCCTGCGAGCCCGTCAGGGCGATCACCGTGGTGCCGGTGAGCCGGTCGACCACGTGCCGAGCGAGCCGGCCGAGCGCCGACACCGGGTCGTCGACGACGACCGTCGGTGCCGGGGTGGGTCGCGAGCCCAGCACGGCGGCGGCACCGGACGCGATCGCAGCGGCGGCGTACTCGTGGCCGTCGACGTGCTCGCCGGCGATCGCCACGAACAGGCCGCCGGCTGCCACCTGCCGGCTGTCCACCGTGGCCGGCGCGTCGACGACGACCTCGGGATCGCCGTGCGCGGAACCGCCCACGACGGCGGCGATCTCGGCCAGGGTCATCGCGATCATGCGCGCGCCGCCTCCTCGCGGACGACCTCGCGGTCGTCGAAGGGGTGCACCACACCCTGGATCTCCTGGCCGGTCTCGTGCCCCTTGCCTGCGACGAGCACGATGTCACCGGGCGCGGCGGCGGCGAGCGCCTCCCGGATGGCGCGACGGCGGTCGCCGACCTCACGGACCTCGGCCGGACCGACGGCACCGGCCAGCACCGCCGCCCGGATCGCGGCGGGGTCCTCGGTGCGCGGGTTGTCATCGGTGACGATGAGCAGGTCGCAGAGCCGGGCGGCGATCTCGCCCATCACCGGCCGCTTGCCGTGGTCGCGGTCACCGCCCGCACCGATGACCACGATCAGCCGACCGTGGGTGAGTGGGCGCAGCGTGCGCAGCGCGGCCTGCACGGCGTCGGGCTTGTGCGCGTAGTCGACGACCACCACGAAGTCGCCGGGCACCCGCACCCGCTCCAGGCGACCGGGCACGCCTCCGCCCTGGGCGATCCCGTCGGCCACCGCGACCGGGTCGAAGCCGGCCTCGGCCGCGGTCGCCAGCGCGGCCAGCGTGTTGGACACGTTGAAGTCGCCCGGCAACGGGCAGTGCGCGCGGAACTCGGTGCCCGGGCCGACCACGGTGAAGCTCGACCCGTCGGCCGCCAGGTCGATCGCGGTGGCCGTCCAGTCGGCACCGGGCGACTCCAGGCCGAAGGTGCGCATCGGGATCGTCGCCGACTCCAGCAACCGGCGCCCGTGCGCGTCGTCGACGTTGACCAGGCCGAGTGCCGCCCGCTCCGGGGTGAACAGGGAGGCCTTGGCTGCGAAGTAGTCCTCGAGGTCGCGGTGGAAGTCGAGGTGGTCGCGGCCCAGGTTGAGGAACACCGCGATGTCGAAGCGGACCCCGTCGACGCGACCCATCACCAGCGCATGGCTGGACACCTCCATCGCACAGGCCGCCACCCGCTCCTCCCGCATCCGGGCGAACAGTGCGTGCAGGTCGGGTGCCTCCGGCGTGGTCAGGTCGGTCTTGAGGTCGCGCCCGGCCATCCGGGTCCCCACGGTGCCGATCACCCCGGCCCGGGTGCCCGACGCCTCCAACCCGCCCTCCAGCAGCCGGGTGGTGGTGGTCTTGCCCTGGGTGCCGGTCACACCCAGCAGGCGGATCGCGGCTGCCGGATCGCCGTACACGTGCGCGGCCAGGCGGCCGAGCACCTCACGCGGGGCGTCGACCACGACCACGGGGACACCGAGCGTGCCGCACGCCTCGGCGCCGGACGGATCGGTCAGCACCGCCACCGCGCCCGCCTCGACGGCTGCCGGGGCGTACGCCGCCCCGTGCGCGCGGGCGCCGGGAAGGGCGGCGTAGAGGTCACCGGGCAGGATCCGCCCGGAGCTCAGGGAGACTCCCGTGATGCACGGGTCGGGAACAGGGTCGGTGACCGACGCCGACACCCGGCTCGCCAGCCACCCGACCAGGTCCGAGAGTCGGGTCTGCTCGGGACTGCGGGGGCGCAACGCCGCCACCTGGGCACTGCTCAACACGGGCTCACCACGCAGGCGAGGCTATCGTCCGCGCCGGTCGCGGACTCCCCCGGCGCTCACCACAGGATCGGCAGGCGCGAGGGAGCCGTGCCCGTCGGCGGGACGCCGTAGCGGCTCAGCAGGTGGCTCATGATCTTCTGGAACGCCGGACCCGCCACCGAGCCACCGCCCCCGCCGTTGCGGGGGTGGTTGACCACGACGTACACGGTGAACCGGGGCTTGTCGGCCGGGGCGAACCCGGCGAAGGAGACCGTGGTGACGTCACGCAGGTAGCAGGCGCACTTGCTGCCGACGACCTGGGCGGTGCCGGTCTTGCCGGCCACCCGGTAGCCGGGGATCGCCGCGCCGGGCGCGACACCCTCCTCGGGGTCGAGCACGCGCTCCATCATCTGGGCGGTCTGGCGGGCGGCCTGTTCGCTCACCACCCGGTGGGTCGTGGCGGTGTCGGTGCCGACCACCTGCTTGGCGTCCGTGGTCGCGGAGCCCTCGATCAGGCTCGGGGAGACGTAGACGCCCCCGTTGGCGATGGTGTTGACCGCCGCCGTCATCTGCATCGCCGTGACCGCGAGGCCCTGGCCGAACGCGATGGTGGCCCTGCTCAGGTCGCTCCAGGAGTCGGCGCCCGGCAGCAGCCCGGCGCTCTCACCGCGCACGCCCACGCCGGTCTTCGAGCCGAGGCCGAAGTCCTCGAGGTAGCCGTGCAGGCGTCGCGAGGAGATCGCCTTGGTCGCCTTCACGGTGCCCACGTTGCTGGACTTGGCCAGCACCCCGGTCAGGGTGAGGTGCAGCTTGCCGTGGGTGAAGTAATCGCCGATGCTCTCGCCCAGGACGTCGATGCTGCCGGGCACCACGAGCTTCTGGCCCGGGGTGACCAGGTGCTGGTCGAGCAGGGACGCCTTGGTGAGCGTCTTCTCCACCGAGCCCGGCTCGTACGGCGAGGACAGCGACGGCGACCCGTACAGCGCCTTGGAGCTCTGGTCGGGGGCGGCCGCGTCGTACGTCGGGTAGTCGGCGTCGGCGAGCACCTCACCGGTGCGGGTGTCCATCACGATCGCCATGCCGGAGTCGCCGCGGGCCTCCTCCACGGTCTGTGCCAGCACCCGCTGGACGTACCACTGGGTGTCGCGGTCGATCGTGGTGTGCAGGTCGGTGCCGTTGACGGCGGGGGTGATCGTGCTCTTGCCGAGCGGGATCCGGTTGCCGGCGCCGACCTCGTAGGAGGCGGAGCCGTCGGTACC
>JBBQRV010000186.1:0-7423 GCA_038214475.1 Propionibacteriales bacterium
GACCTCGCCGGTGCTCGGCGCCGCGGCTGGCGGGGGCGGTGGAGGGGGCGGGGGTGCCGAGGCCGCCAGCGGAGGCGGCGGTGGCGGGCTGGCCGGCGGCTGGCCGAAGCGAGGGGCCTCCGGAGGCAGCCCTGCCGGAGCCGCAGGCGGTGCTGCTGCCGGGGGTGGAGGCGGAGGCGGCACAGCAGAGGCCATCGGTGCGGCGGCAACCGGAGGGGGCGCGTCGTCGACGGACACCCCGTGGTCGCTCACCAGGTCGGCGAGGCCGCCGTCGTACCCGCGGCCGACGGCGCGCACCTTCCACGCGGTGTCGCGACGGTAGAGCTCCAGCACCACCACGATGGTCTCGCGGTCGAGCCCGGTCATCGCGAACTCCACCAGCGGCGTGCCGGCCGGGTCGAAGACCCTGGCCACGGGCTGGCCGACCTGGCCGAAGACCGCGCCGGCGTCGTCGAGCGAGCTCACCACCCGGACGGCGTGCACGTCGGCGGGCACCTGGGTGAGGTCCACGTCGATCTGCCACGGACGGCCGTCAGCGGGCGGACGACAGGTCACGCCGGGTCCCTGCGGCTGGTTGTAGAAGACGAAGTCGGCGTCGGTGCGCACCTTGCCGACCTCGGTCACCAGCAGCGCCGAGAGGTCGGCCGCGGCGGCGACGTCGACGCTCACCACGACATGGGTCTGGTCGAGCGGCGCGTTGCCGCCCTTGGACAGCGAGATCATCCGTTCCCCTCAGGTCGATGTCCTCAGAAACCTAGCGGGTCGGTCCAGATCAGGTGAGCTGCTTCTGGAACTCGCCGAGCCGCTCGACCGGCCGGAACCCCAGGGCGTCGTTGACGCCGATCATGTGGGTGTTGACCTCGGCGTTGTACGTGACCAGCAGGTCACGGCCACGTTCCCGCTCCTGCACGAGGCAAAGGTTGCCCGCCTTCAGGGCCAGGCCGAGCCGGTGCCCTCGGTGCCCCGGGCGCACCAGCGTGCCCCACTGGTAGACCCGCGAGGGGTCGAGGTCGGGCACCAACAGCTCGGTGTAGCCCGCCACGCTGCCGTCGGGCGCCACCGCCACGGTCGTGTACTTGCGGCGCCGCTGTCCCTCCAGGATCGCCTCCTCGGCCCGCAGCGCCGCCACGTCGGAGGTCTGGGCCTCGATCTCCAGCTCCCCCGTCGGGGCCTCGGTGTTGAGCGAGGCCGCCGCCTCGGCGACCCCGAGCGCGAGCTCCTCGGGCACGGCACCGACGAAGCTGCGCAGCTCGTACGCCGCATGACGGGGTGCCGCCTCTGCGCACAACCGGTCGAGCACCGCCCGGTCGACGGGCAGGTCGGCCACCCGCATCACGTCCGCCAGGCCGAACCGGAACCCACGGCTCCGCAGGAACTCGGGGCCTGGCTCGCCGGCCCCGTGGGCCCCGGCCTCGAACGGGTACGGCGTCTCCGACCAGAGCGAGCTGCGGCCGCGTGCGCGGGCGACGTCCTCGAGGTGGGCGAGCACCCGCGAGCCGTGTCCCTGCCTCCGGTGCTCCGGGTGGGTGTGGATCAGCACCTCGGCCATCCCGAGGTTGTCGAGCAGCGAGAAGGCCAGCTCCGCCACGGCCACGAACCGGCCGTCGAGGGCGAGGCCGTACACCGAGGACTCCCGGTGCGGCAGGACGGCCTGCTTCTCGACCCGGAACTCCTCGAGCGCCCAGGGCGAGGCCCAGCGTTCGCGACCGTACCGGTCGGCCGCCAGGTAGCAGGCGTGCCAGGCGTCGAACGCCTGCTCGTCGAACGGGTCGACGCGCACGACCTCGGGGAGGGACATGCCTCGAGCGTAGGCAACCGAGAGCCCCTCCGCGACGCAATTACGGTGGCCCGAGGGTCGACCCTCAGAGGGCGAGCTGGGCCCGCACGACCTCGGCCAGTCGCGCCGCGATCTCACCGGCCTGGTCGGCCGACGCGGCCTCGACCATCACCCGGACCAGCGGCTCGGTGCCAGACGGTCGCAGCAGGATCCGGCCGGTGTCGCCGAGCGCGGCCTCCTCCTCGGCCACGGCGGCGGCCAGCACGGCATCCTCGTCGGCGCGTGCCTTGTCGACGTCGGGCACGTTGACGAGCACCTGGGGCAGCCGGGCCATCACCGAGGCCAGCTGCTGGAGGCTCTGGCCGGTGGTGGCCATCCGCTCGAGCACCTGCAGCGCGGTCAGGATCCCGTCACCGGTGGTGGCGTGGTCACTGAGGATCACGTGCCCGCTCTGCTCTCCCCCCAGCGAGTAGCCGGACACCTTCATCGCCTCGAGCACGTAGCGGTCGCCCACCTTCGTCTGGCGCACCCCCACGCCGTTCGCGCGCATGGCCTGCACGAAGCCGAGGTTGCTCATCACGGTGGCGACCACGGTGTCGCGGACCAGCCGGCCCGACTCCTTCAGCGACAGCGCCAGGACCGCGAGGATCTGGTCGCCGTCGACGACGTTGCCCTCGTGGTCGACGGCGAGACAACGGTCGGCGTCACCGTCGAAGGCGAACCCGACGTCCGCGCCGTCCTGGAGCACGGCCCGCTGGAGGCCCTCCAGGTGCGTGGAACCGCAGCCCTCGTTGATGTTCAGCCCGTCGGGCTGGGCATGGATCGCGGTGACGTCGGCCCCGGCACCGGCGATCGCCCGCGGGCCGGCGTCCCAGGCGGCACCCTCGGCACAGTCGACGACGACCTTGATGCCGGTGAGCGGGTGGTCGATGGTCCGCACCAGGTGCTCGGCGTACTCCTGCACGGCGCGGGGGTACGTCGTCACCCGGCCGACCCCACCGCCCGTGGGGCGCTCCCAGTGCTCGTGCATCCGCTTCTCGATGGCGATCTCGATCGCGTCGTCGAGCTTCACGCCCCCCCGGGCGAGGAACTTGATGCCGTTGTCGGGCATCGCGTTGTGGGACGCCGAGAGCATCACGCCCAGGTCGGCACCCAGGGTGCCGGTGAGGTGGGCGACGCCCGGCGTCGGCAGCACCCCCAGCAGGAGCACGTCGATGCCGGCGGAGGCGAGCCCGGCCACGACCGCCGCCTCGAGGAACTGCCCCGAGATCCGGGTGTCCCGGCCGACCACGGCCACCGGTCGATGACCCGCGAACTCGCCACGGTCGGCGAGCACGTGGGCGGCAGCAACGGAAAGGTCCAGGGCCAGCTCCGCGGTCAGATGACCGTTGGCCAGGCCCCGGACCCCGTCCGTGCCGAAGAGTCGTCCCATCCGAGACGCTCGGCGATCAGCGCTTGCTGAACTGAGGCGCCTTGCGGGCCTTCTTGAGACCGGCCTTCTTGCGCTCGATCACGCGTGCGTCGCGGGTCAGCAGCCCGGCCTTCTTCAGCGACGCGCGGTTGGCGTCGAGGTCGATGGCGTTGAGGGCACGGGCCACGCCGAGGCGAAGCGCGCCGGCCTGGCCGGTGATGCCGCCGCCGTGGATCCGCGCGATGACGTCGAAACGACCCTCGAGGTCGGTGGTCGCGAACGGCTCGTTGATGACCTGCTGGTGCAGCTTGTTCGGGAAGTACGAGTCCAGGGTGCGACCGTTGACCCGCCACTGGCCGGTGCCCGGCACCAGGCGGACACGGGCGACGGCCTCCTTGCGACGTCCGGTGGCGTTCGCCGGGGCGATCGTCGCCGGACGCAGCGGGGCGTCGGCCGACGCTGCGCTCTCCGAGCTGTAGGCAACGCCCGACTCGTCGACCTGGTAGGTCTCCTCGGCGTCCCCTGCGGTGGTTGCGTCGGTGGTCTCAGCCACGGTGTTCCTCACTCAGCCTTTGCTTGCGGATTACTGGGAGATCTGCGAGATCTCGTAGGGGGTGGCCTGCTGGGCCTGGTGCGGGTGCTCCGGGCCGGAGTAGACCTTGAGCTTGGTCAGCAGCTGCCGACCGAGGCGGTTCTTGGGCAGCATGCCCCAGACGGCCTTCTCGATCGCCTTGCGGGCGTCCTTCTCCAGGAGCTCGCCGATCGGCGTGGCCGACAGGCCACCGGGGTAACCCGAGTGACGGTAGGCCATCTTGGTGGTCTTCTTGTCGCCGGACAGCGCGACCTTCTCGGCGTTCACGATGATGACGAAGTCACCGGTGTCCATGTGCGGTGCGAACATGGGCTTGTGCTTGCCACGCAGAAGGTTGGCGGTCTGGACAGCGAGGCGGCCGAGCACCACGTCGGTGGCGTCGATGACGTGCCACTCACGCTGGATGTCCGCGGGCTTCGGGCTGTACGTACGCACGGTGATGAGCCAACTTCCTCGAAAAGTCATGATGGGTGAACCGGGGCATCCCCCCACTGCGCCCGCCTCGGAGAAGACCTGAGGCAGACGCGACCGCCGAGTTTACGCGGGGCTGAGACGCGAGGTCAAAACGAGCCTCGATTCGCCGTGCAGCCGGGTCCGGTCTAGGTTGGTGGCGACCAACTCCAGAGTAACCCAAGGAGCCGACGTGACCGACGCACCGGCCAGCCCAGACGCCCACAAGGCGTCGCTCACCGTCCGTGACAACCGCACGGGAACCGAGTACGACGTCCCCATCCTCGACGGCGCGATCAAGGCTGCCGACCTCGGCAGGATCCGTACTGACGAGGACTCCCCCGGCCTGGCTGTCTACGACCCGGGCTTCGTGAACACCGCTTCCTGCCGCAGCGCCGTCACCTTCATCGACGGCGACAAGGGCATCCTGGAGTACCGCGGGTACCCGATCGAGCAGCTCGCCGAGAAGTCGACGTTCCTCGAGGTCGCCTACCTGCTGATCAACGGCACCCTGCCGACGAAGGCCGAGTACGACGCGTGGGAGCACGAGATCACGTACCACACGTTCGTGCACGAGAACGTGAAGACCTTCATGCAGGGCTTCCGCTACGACGCCCACCCGATGGGCATGCTGATGGCCTCCGTCGGGGCGCTGTCGACGTTCTACCCGGACGCCCGCAACATCGGCGACGCCGACAACCGGCACATGCAGATCGTGCGGATGATCGCGAAGATGCCGACCCTGGGCGCCTGGGCGTTCCGGCACGCGCAGGGCAAGCCGTACGTCTACCCCGACAACGAGCTGGGCTACACCGCGAACTTCCTCTCCATGCTGTTCAAGATGAGCGAGAAGCGCTTCGACGCCGACCCGCGCCTGGTCAAGGCGCTCGACGTGCTGTTCATCCTGCACGCCGACCACGAGCAGAACTGCTCGACCAACGCCGTACGCTCCGTGGGCTCGTCGCAGGTCGACCCGTACTCGGCCGTCGCGGCCGGCGTCGGCGCCCTCTACGGCCCGCTGCACGGTGGCGCCAACGAGGCGGTGCTGCGGATGCTGCGCCGGATCGGCAGCAAGGAGAACATCCCCTCCTTCATCGAGGGCGTGAAGAACGGCAACGAGAAGCTGATGGGATTCGGCCACCGGGTCTACAAGAACTACGACCCGCGCGCCACCATCATCAAGAAGGCCTGCGACGACGTCTTCGAGGTGACCGGGGTTAACCCGCTGCTCGAGATCGCCCAGGAGCTGGAGAAGATCGCGCTCGAGGACGAGTACTTCGTCAAGCGCAAGCTCTACCCCAACGTGGACTTCTACTCCGGGCTCATCTACGAGGCCTTCCAGTTCCCGCCCGAGATGTTCACCGTGCTGTTCGCGATCGGCCGGACGCCGGGCTGGCTGGCCCAGTGGCTCGAGCTGGTGCAGGACAAGGAGCAGAAGATCGCGCGCCCCAAGCAGATCTACACCGGCGACCGCACGCTCGACTTCGTCGGGCGCGAGGAGCGCTGGGCCTGAGCTGAGCTGTCGCAGATGTACCTCGGTTCCGGTACAGCTGCGACAGGTCAGCGTCGGGGGTCACACGACGGCTGAGTCGCGGCCCTCCCAGTAGGGCCGACGCAGGTCCCGCTTGAGGATCTTCCCGGTGGGGTTGCGCGGCAGCGCCTCGACCACGTCGATGCTGCGCGGGCACTTGAAGCCGGCCAACGACTCCCGGCAGAAGGCGATCAGGTCCGCCTCGGAGACCGCCGCCCCAGGGGCGAGCGACACCACCGCCTTCACCGACTCCCCCCACGTGTCGTCGGGCACGCCGATGACGGCGACCTCCATCACCGCCGGGTGCTCGGCGAGCACCCGCTCGACCTCGGGCGAGTAGATGTTCTCGCCGCCGCTGATGATCATGTCCTTGAGCCGGTCCTGCACGAAGACGAACCCCTCGGCGTCCACCCGGCCCAGGTCGCCGCTGCGGAACCAGCCGTCGGCCGTGATCACCTTCGCGGTCTCCTCGGGACGACCCAGGAAGCCCTTCATCAGCTGTGGCGTGCGCAGCCAGATCTCCCCGTGCTCGCCCACCGGAAGGTCGGCCAGCGTCGCCGGGTCGACGATCCGGACCTCGCACTCGGGCAGCGGCTGGCCGGCGGAGAGCAGCCGCTCGGGGTGCGCGGCGTCCCGGTGCGCCTCGGGCAGCAGGTGGGTGGCCACGCCGGCCACCTCGGTGAGGCCGTAGACCTGGATGAAGTCGGTGTCCGGCCACGCCTGCATGGCGGCCCGGAGCAGTGGCGCCGGCATCGGGGCGGCGCCGTACGTGTAGGTCCTGAGGCGCCCGAAGACCTGCACGGCCTCCGGGCCGGCCTGGAGCACCTGGGCCAGCACCGCGGGCACCAGGAACGTGCGGTTCGCGCCACGCATGAGGGCGCCGGCGAGCGAGGCGCCGTCGGGGTCGCGGGTCATCACACTGGCGATGCCGTCGTGGATGCCGAACATGACGTACGACGTGCCGCCCACGTGGAACAGCGGCATCGACACCATCGACTTGTCGCCGGGCTCGAAGGCCCAGCCCTCGTGGGCGTTCACCGTGTGCCGGACCATGTTCGTGTGCGACAGCATCACGCCCTTGGGGCGACCGGTCGTGCCGGAGGAGTACATCACCAGGCAGACGTCGTCGGGCTCGACCTCGGGCGCCCGCCCGACCGGCTCCGCCGCGGCCAGCCAGGCCTCGTACTCGTCGCCGTCGGCGCCGTCGGGCGTCACCTCGATGATCGTTTCGACGTGCACCAGCCGGTCGCGGATCGCCTCGATCGTCGCCATCAGCTCGCGGCCGACGAACAGCACCCGCGCACCACAGTCGTTGACCGCGAAGTCGACCTCGTCGCCCGCGGAACGCCAGTTGACGATCGCGTGCGCCGCCCCCTGGGAGGCTGCGGCGTAGGTGATCTCCACGCAGGCCGGATGGTTCTTGTCGAGGAACGCGACGACGTCCCCGCGGCCGATGCCCAGGGCCCGCAGCCCGCCGGCGGCCCGGCGTACCCGGTCGTCCCACTCGGCCCAGGTCCAGGTGCGGTCGCCGTAGGTCATGGCCTCCGCGTCTGGGGTGTGCTCGGCCCACCAGGCGAGCCGGTCGTCGAGGTACTGCGCGTCGGGTGCGGTCATGGCCCGATTGTGGTGTGCGTCACTCGCCGCCACAACCTCCCCCGACGC
>JBBQRV010000187.1:0-7412 GCA_038214475.1 Propionibacteriales bacterium
GCGGGCAGCGACTCGGGCACCGCGGCCACCGACAGGCTGAGGGCCACCACGACCATCTCGGTGAACGACCTGCCCTGGGCGACCCCGATCAGCATCACCACCGCCGCCAGTGCCAGCACGACCACGACCATCTGGCCGCTGAGCCGGGTCAGCCGCCGCTGCAGGGGCGTGGCCCGCAGTGGTGCGGCCGCCACCAGGGCCGCGATCCGGCCGAGTCCGCTGGCGGCACCGGTATGGGTGACGACGGCCTGGCCGCGCCCGCGGGTGACCACGGTGCCGGCCTCGACGGCGTCGCCCGCACCGCGGCTTCGCGGCATCGACTCCCCCGTCATCGCCGACTCGTCGACCTGGAGGGTGGGCTCGCCCACCAGCAGCCCGTCGGCCGGCACCACGTCACCGGCCTGCAGCACCATCAGGTCACCGACGACCACCTCGGCCGCGTGCACCCGGCTGGGCCGGCCGTCGCGCACCACGACCGCCCATGGCGCGGCCAGCTGGTGCAGGGCCTGGATCGCGCGCTCGGCGCGACGCTCCTGGAGCACGCCGAGGGCGGTGTTGAGCACCACCACCGCGGCGATGATCCCGGTGTCGGTGTAGTCCCGGATGGAGGTCGTCACCGCCCCGGCGACCAGGAGCAGGAGCAGCATCGGGTCGCGCAGCTGCGCCGCGATCCGGCTGATGAGCCGCGGCGGCTCCGGCTGGGGGATCTCGTTGGGGCCGTCGACCTCGAGTGCCTGCACTGCCCGGGCAGTGGTCAGGCCGGTCTCGTCACGACGTACGACGTCGGGTGCTGCCTCGTGCGCTGACCTCACCCGCAACGACCCCTCTCGGCTGACCGGCGTCTCCAGTTCATCGCGACGGACCTGCCCCCGCACAGAGTCAGAGGTCCCCCAGGGTCCGGGCGAGCGTCCGGGCGAGCGTCCGGGCGAGCGTCCGGGCGAGCCTGAGTTCCCGGGTCGGCGGGACCAAGGACCGTGGCTCGACCTCGTCGCCGGCGAGAGGCTGGAGCCAGGACAGCGCTCCGGGAGGGTGAGCCAGATGGACGTCGCCCCGTGGGGCATCGGGCCGGAAGCACGCGCACAGTACGCACCTCGATGAGGCGCGGGCCGCGCTCCCGTCGGGGCCGGGTGGTCCGCGTCCTCGAGCGCCGGGTGCGCGAGGTGGCGATCGCCGTGGTGGCAGGCGTCGTCACGTTCGCGGTGGCAATGGTGTGGGTCGTGCCGCACTTCGACTCTCCTGACGCACCCTCCCCGGACGACCTGGCTGCCCAGCGGGTGCGGGAGCTGGTCAACCGCTACGACTGCTGGGTGTCCGAGGCTCCGGAGGAGATGGCGGGAAGGGTGCCCGGACACGTGGTGCTCACTCGTGACGCAGCTTCGTTGCCGGAGTACCTCGGCGGCGTGTGGGTGGCGGTCGCACTGGAGCACGTGTTCGACGGGACGCACCCGCAGGTGCGCGTGCACGCGTTCTGTCGATGACGGCCCGCGACCCCGAGTGCCCACGTCAGGGGGACCAAGGACCGTGGCCGGCCCGCGTCGCGGGCGAGAGGCTGGAGGCACGACAGCACTCCAGGAGGGTGAGCCACATGGACGTCGACTCGATGGTCCGCACCGCACAGACCGTGACCGGATCGAGCCGGGGCATCCTGGCCGCCGACGAGAGCGCGCCCACCATCGCCAAACGCCTCGCCGCCGTCGGGCTGGACTCCACCGAGGAGCTCCGGCGCGGCTATCGCGAGCTCCTCTTCACCACCGAGGGCCTCGGGGAGTTCATCGGCGGGGTGATCCTCTTCGACGAGACGATCCGGCAGCGCGCCGGCGACGGCACGCCGTTCCCGGAGCTGCTGGCCGGGCGCGGCATCGTGCCCGGCATCAAGGTCGACGCCGGGACACGTCCGCTGGCCGGCTCGCCCGACGAGGTGGTCACCGAGGGTCTCGACCGCCTGCGCGAGCGCCTCGTGGAGTACGCCGCGCTGGGTGCCCGGTTCGCCAAGTGGCGTGCGGTGATCCGGATCGGCGAGGGGCGACCGACGCCCGCCTGTCTCGAGGCCAACGCGCACGCCCTGGCCCGCTACGCGGCGCTGTGCCAGGAGGTCGGGCTGACCCCGATCGTCGAGCCCGAGGTGCTGATGGACGGTGCGCACGACCTCGACGAGTGCGCCCGGGTCACCGAGACGGCGCTGCGCTGCGTCTACGACCAGCTGGCCCGCCAGCACGTCGTGCTGGAGGCGACCCTGCTCAAGCCCAACATGGTGCTGCCCGGTGTCGACTGCCCCAGCCGCGCCACCGATGCCGAGATCGCCGAGGCGACCCTGGCCACGCTGCGCCGGGTGGTGCCGGCCGCCGTACCCGGGATCGTGTTCCTCTCCGGCGGCCAGAGCGACCTGGAGGCCACCTCGCGCCTCGACCAGCTCAACCGCCGCGGCCCCCAGCCCTGGGAGCTGAGCTTCTCCTTCGGCCGGGCGCTGCAGGCGCCGGTGCTGAAGGCATGGGGCGGTGAGGAGTCGCACCACACCGACGCCCAGGCCGCGCTGCTGCACCGAGCCGGCCTCAACGCGGCAGCCCGCACCGGCTCCTGGCTGCCCGAGATGGAGCTGCCCGACCGCTAGCACCGACCCGCAGCGGCGGGTGAGGTCACGCGCTGGCGGAGCCTTCCGGAACCTCGACCGGCAACTCGACCGGCACCTCGACCACGGGGCACCCGGCGCGGGCGGCGCAGGCGTCGCCGACGGGGGTCCAGTCCGGAGCAGCCCGCTCGGGGTTGACGCCGAGCACCAGGAGGTCGGCTTCCCGCGACGCCTCGACCAGCGCGTCGAGGGGGCTCCGGTTGGCCAGCCGGGTGCGCAGCGTGGGGAGGGTGGGCACCTGCGCGGTCGCCGCGCGTACGGCGGACTCCTGCGCCTGGCGGGCCTGGGCCTGCGGTTCGCAGAAGTGCCCGGGCACCTCGTGCACCCACACCGCGCCGGCGGCCGGCCACGCCGTGACGACCTCGACGGTGGCCCGCCGCTCGACCGCCCAGCGCAGCGCCCAGGTGAGCGCCTCGATGCTCGCGGGCGAGCCGTCGACGCCGACCACGACCAGGCCGGTGCCGGCCACGTCGCGATTCTGGCGGGTCCTCATCGGGTGCTCCTTCCTCGTGCTCGCGCCCGGCCCCGGGCGAGGCCGGGGTCGGGGTCGGGTGATCTGGTGGGGTGGCGGTCAGCCGCTCGACGAGTCGTGGTCGAAGTGCTGCACGTGGGCGTCCGGCCCGGGGAAGACCAGCGCCTCGTGCCCCGTGTCCGACCAGCGCACGAGGTACGGCGGGCTGCCGTAGTCGTGCTCCACGTCGACGATCTCGCCGTCCCGGACCGGGGCTCCGACGTGGTTGCCCTGGACGACCAGCCGGTCTCCTGCTGTCGCGAACATGACGGCCTCAACTCCTTCGCCGGACGCCCGGGGGGTGGACGTCCTCCATCTCCACTGTCCGTCGGAGGCACCTGCCGGACCAGAGGAGAAGGTCACGACCAGCCGCAGACCCCGACGTCAGCACACGTCGATGTGCGCGCTGTGTCCGGTCGCTCGGCCGAGCCGGGCGTCACGAGTCAGCAGGGTGCAGTCCAGCGCCTCGGCCAGGACCACGTAGGCGGCGTCGTAGGCGGAGAGGTTGTCTCGCAGCTCGAACGCCCGGCGGCGCAGCTGGTCGTGGCACTCCCAGCGGTGCAGGGGCAGGTCGTCGAAGTCGGTGAGCAGGTCCCGCGCCCGGGCCGCGCTCAGCAGTCCGCCGAGCGTCAGCCCCGGAGTGCGGAGAGGACCTCGTGGTCGAGGAGCGTCGGAGCGTGCAGCTCCTCGGACGCGAGGCGGGCGCGGAGCATGTCGGTGCCGGGATGGCCGCTGAGCGCGTCGACCACCGCGGAGGCGTCGACGACGATCACGGGCGCGAGCGCACCGGGTCGCGTTGGGCACGACCGGCGGCGACCACGTCGACCGCGGACGCGTGGGTGCGCTCGGAGCGGCGTGCGGCACGGTCGAGCACCTCCGCGACGGTGGGTCGTGCCACCTCCCGGGCGATGAGTCCGAGCAGGTAGGTGTTGAGGGACTCGCCACGCGCGGCAGCCCGCGCCTTGAGGGCACGTCGTTCCTCCTCGGGCACGTTCCTGATCTGCAGCAGCGACGGCATAGTCCGCATTTTACCTCTGTTTCAATACATAGTGCATGGACTAGCGCCGTGGCGTGAGCTCGGCCGCGCCGGTGGCCCCGATCGAGGCCCGATCGCGGGTGCCGGGCAGGTGCAGCGGCAGGTCGAGCGGCGCGCGCACCCGCACCACCACCCGGTTCGCGGTCACCTCGGGCTGCCAGGTCAACCCGGGGAACCGGCCGTAGGCGCCGGTCTCGCGCAGGTAGGTCTCGATCCGCTCACGAGCCAGCGCCGGATCGAGGTCGGGTGTCTCCCCCAGCCCCTGCTGGTAGACCCGGTCCCGGTCGAGCGCGTCAGCGGCAGCGAGGGCCGCACCGTCGGCGACGGTGTCCAGCCCGGAGCGGTGCAGGTAGGCCGCCGACGCGTCGGTGACCGCGGCGACCGCCATCGCCAGCACCGCGACGAACCCGACAATCATCACCGTCACCTGGCCGCGCTCGTCGCGTCGTCTCCTGCGCTGGTCAGCGGGCACCGGCGTCCTCCAGGTAGGTCCCGTACGGCACCTGCTGGGTGGAGTCGAGACGGAAGGTCGGCTTGTTCCCACCCAGGGCGTCGGGCAGCAGCGGCAGGTCGACCCGGGTGTCCAGGCGCACCGTGATCGTCGAGCCCGGCTGCAGGCAGGCTCCGGCCGGAGCACAGTCGATACGCAGGTCGAACGCCTGCCGGTCGAGCCCCTGGTCGGCTAACGCGACCTGCACCGCCGCCTCTGCACGGGCCCGCCCGTCGGCTTCAGTGGGCGCCAGCGAGTAGGCGCGGGCCGCGGCCCGGCTGGCCGCACTCACGGCGTACGCACCGCGCTGCACCTCGAAGACCGACAGCACGACGTAGACCAGCGGCACCAACAGCAACAGGCCCAGCCAGGTGAACTCGACCAACGCCGTCCCGCGCTGGTCACGAAGCCCCGCGCCGCGCCTCATCGCTCCAGCGTCTCCTGGGTCGCGTGGCCGGAGACCCGCACGTGCAGCCCGGGCCCCCACAGTCCGAGCGGCGGTACGTCGGCCTCCACCGTCACCACCACCTGGGTGGCCCCTTCGGCCGAGTCCAGGCCGGCTCGCACCTTTCGGGCGAACCGGCCCGACAGCGTGTCGGTGATCTGCTGGCGGGTACGGGCCCGCTCCGGCCTCCGGGGTGTGGTCGAGGGTCGCGCCGTACCGCGCGCCCTCGGAGGCGGCGGCCGTGAGCGTGTTGCGCACGTGCAGCACCAGCGCCACCTGCAGGATGCCCAGCACCAGCGGCACCAGGATCACCATCACCAGCACGAAGTCGACGACCGCCGACCCGCGCTGGCCGCGACTGCCCCCGCTCGGCATCGGAGGTCAGTTCGTGATGCCGCTGAGCGCGTCGCTCAGCAGCTTGGTGAGCTGGCCCCGGGCCAGGCCGTAGATCAGCGTGACCAGGCCGGCGGTCATCACGGTGATCAGCACCCAGCCCGGCACGTCGCCGCGCTCGTCGCGGCGAGGGGGCGTGGTCATCCAGACGAGGAGCCGCAGCGTGAGCTCGTCGAGGTGGTGCATGGCGTACCTCTTTCGTGGGGGTCAGGGAGTGGTCAGGCTGAGTCCGATCAGGCCCGGCCAGAAGGCGAACATCACGGTGATCGGGAGCACCAGGAACACGACGGGCACCATCATGAAGACCTCCTTGCGGGCCGCGGTCTCGATGAGCTCGCGGCGCCCCGCCTCGCGGACGTCGGCTGCCTGGGCGTGCAGCACGTTTGCCAGCGGCGTGCCACGTTCGACCGCCACCGCGATGCCCTCCGCGAACCTGGCCACCAGCGGCAGTCCGGTGCGCGCGGCCAGCGCGTCGAAGGCGCGGCCGACCGGGACACCGGTGCGGATCTCGGCGAGCACCCGGGACAGCTCGGCCGACAGCTCGCCCCGGCTGCGCTCGACGACGCGGGTCAGCGCCGCCACCGGGCTCTCCCCGGCCGTGACCGCGAGGGCCAGCAGCTCGGCCACCGTGGGGAACTCGGTGAGGATCCGGCGCTCCCGGCTGACTGCCTGCGCGGTGAGCCGGTTCTCCCGCAGCAGCACGCCCGACGCGAAGGCGAGCGCGCAGAGCAGCAGGCTGGTGAGGGCAGCTCCCGCGCCGACCGGGCGGGCCAGCACGCCGTACGCCGCCAGCAGCGCGAAGCCGATCAACCCCTACTGCACCTGCTGGATCCGGAACTCGTGCACGCTCAGGTCGAGACCGGCCCGTTCGAGGCGGCGCCGTACCGAATGCGCCCCGCCCAGCACCCGCTCCACCCCGTCGGCTGCCGACCTGAGCACCGGCCCGAACACCGACGAGACCGCCGTGCCGCGCGCTGCCGGGCCGGAACCGGCGGTGGCCTGGGCCGTGGTCTGGGTGAGGTCGCGCACATAGGGCAGTACCCGCAACGCCAGCTGTGGCCGACGGATCACGGACACCCGCGACCAGGCCAGCAGCGCGCCCAGGGCGGCGGTGGTCCCGAGCACGGCGCCCCACAACGCCGGGGTCACGAGAGGATCCGCCGTTCGGTCGGCAGCCGGCCGATCCGCATCATCAGCCGGTAGGCCACCAGGCAGGCGCCGGCCCCGACGGCCAGGATCAGTACGCCCGCCGGTGAGGAGTACCGCTGCACAACCTCGCTCTGGAAGCACATCAACAGCAGCACCAGCCACGGTGCTGCCACCGCCAGCCGCGCCCCGTTGACGGTCCAGGCCTGGCGCGACTCCAGCTCGGACCGGGTGCGCGAGTCGTCGCGCAGGTAGCCCGACAGGTTGCGCAGCAACCGGCCCAGGTCTCCTCCGCCGACCTCACGGGCGATCCGCAGGCCCTCGACGACCCGGTCGCCCACGGGGTCGGCCAGTCGCTCCTTGAGCCGGTCGAGGCAGTCGCTGAACCGGCCGGTGACCTGGTAGTCGAGACCGAACTGGACGAAGGCTTCCCGCAGTGGCTCCGGGCCGCGGGCCCCGAGCCCGGTCAGCGCCTCGGGCAGCGAGAGGCCCGCGCGTACGGCAGACGCCAGGTTGTCCACGGCCTCGGGCCAGACCTCGGCGAACTCACGCTGGCGGGTCCGGGCCCGTCCCGACACCACCGCCACCGGCAGGTAGCCCGCAATCACCGCGAAGGTCACCGACACCGGCACCGTCCTTGAGGCCACCTGGATCACCAGGAAGCTCAGCACCGCGCAGAGAGCACACAGGACCCAGAAGCTGATGGGAGTCACGTTGCCGACACCCGCCCGCGCCAACAGCTCCGCGGTGCGGTGCCGCCGCGAC
>JBBQRV010000188.1:0-7353 GCA_038214475.1 Propionibacteriales bacterium
CGGGTGCCACGCTCTCGGCGAGCGCGGTGCCCTCGATCCCGTCTCCGGCCTCGCCGACGACCTCGATGCCCGGCTCCACGGCCAACAGCATCGTCAGCCCACGGCGGAAGAGCTCCTGGTCGTCGACCACGAGAACGCGGATCGGCTCGCCCGTCGAGTCGTTCACCTGTTCGGCCACGACGGCATCATGGCACGGGCGGGTGGCGTTTGGCGCGCATGCGGGTGGTACGACGCAACGATGGGCTGACCCGCACGGGCCAGCCCATCGTGGGATCGGGCGGTTCTCAGTCCTCGGAGCCCAGCTCCAGGGAGATCACGCCGTAGTCGTAGCCACGCCGCCGGTAGACGACGGAAGGGCGCTCGCTCTCCTTGTCGACGAACAGGTAGAAGTCGTGCCCGACCAGCTCCATCTCGTACAGCGCCTGGTCGAGCGTCATGGGCGCGGCCGCGTGGGACTTCTCGCGCACCACCAGCGGCCCGTCACCGGTGACCTCGATCGGGCCCACCCGACGCTCGGTGATCTCCTCCTCGGCCGCCGGCACCGACTCGGGCACTGCCTCGGCCAGTGCCTGCCCCACCGACACGGGCGTGTGCCGTCCGTGGTGGACCCGCCTGCGGTCGGCGGCTCGTCGCATCTGCGTCGCCATCTTGTCCATGGCCAGGTCCAGGGCGCCCATCTTGTCCTCGGCCGCTGCCTCGGCCCGGATCACCGGGCCCTTGGAGAAAGCGGTCAGCTCCACTCGTACGGATCGGTCGTGCTGCCGGGGGTTGCGTTCCTGCTCGACCTCGACCTGGACTCGCATGATCCTGTGGTCGTGCTTCTCGAGCCTGGCCAGCTTCTCCTCGACGTGGCTCCGGAACCTCTCGGACAGCTCGCAGTGGCGGCTGTTGACGACAACGTCCATGAAATACCTCCCGTACCTGTGAATGTGTCGGGTGCAGGAGTCCGCCCGGCCGACCTGGTCTTCGACCCCACAATCGCCTGCTGAGGCTTCCGCAGCTTTTCCGCCACTACCGGCCTTCTCCCGGGGACCGTCGTGTCTGACGACGGGACGGGGCAGGACTTACCTCTAAGCCGCACCGTGATCGGCTGTCCCCCCGGCGAACCGAAGGGACGAGCCTTACGTGGACCGCTTTGCCTGCGACTGGCATCGGCTTGCCGGAGTCGCGCCTCCCTCACGGAAGACGCCTCCCCCGCAGGGGAGCCGGCGCAACCACGGACCCGGACGGACTCCATACACAGACGTTAGTCCGTCGCCTGTCGAAGGGCCATAGCCCCTCCTGAGGACTCGCTGTGAAGATCCGGGCCCCGGCGTCGGGTGGCTGCCACGGCGGCGACCGCGAGGGCCTCCAGGCCCACCGCCTCGACCGCGCGCTGCGCCTCCAGGCCGGTCGCGCCGGTGGTGAGCACGTCGTCGCAGACGACCACGCGACCGTGTGACCGACGCCGGCGCAGCGCCGCCAACCGGGCAGTGGGCACCCACAGCGAGCCGGCCAGGTTGACGGCTCGCTGTTCACGGCTCAGCCCGGCCTGGTCGAGCAGTGGCCCCCGGATCGCCAGCAGCCGGTGCGGCAGCGCGTCGTACCCCCGCACGGTGAGGTGCCGGGCAGCGCGCGCGGTCATCGCGTACGTCGCGTCGTGTCCCCGGGCCCGGACGCTGGCGCGTCTCGACGGCACCGGCACCAGCAGCAGAGTCGCGGTCGCGCTGGCAGGCAGTGCGTCCCTGAGGGCTGCCTCGACGGCCTGCGCGAGCAGGAGCCCGAGCGGCTCGGCGAGGGCGAGCAGCCCGTGCTCCTTGTGGGCGAGCACCATCGCCCGGAGCAGGCCCTCGTAGGCACCGGCGGCCCAGGGCGGCGCCAGCCCCGCGGGACAGGGCGTGGGCCAGGCCGGCACCGCACCGACCGGCAGGCCGGCCCGGCAGCCCGTGCACAGCAGCCGGCCGGGCGCGGCACAGCCCAGGCAGTGACTGCCCGTGAGCAGGTCGGCGAGGTCGTCGAGCACCGCACCATGGCAGCGTGCCCCCGCCCCGGGCCGCAACCGGGCCCACACCGGCTGTGGAGATCAGCCGATGTAGCCGAGGGCGTTGAGGTCCGCGGGCAGCCGTGGACTGCCGACCAGGATCTCCTCGTAGCTCCCGTCCGTCGAGTGCAGGTACGCCGGCTCGTCGGTGCGCGGGGAGCTGACGATCCGGGTCACGTCGGTGAAGATGCTCGACACCGACTCCGGGTCGAAGCGGGTCGGCGAGCCGTCGACGATCGCGCTGCGCAGCTCGCTCTGCCGTCCGGCCAGGGCCTTGAGGTAGTAGACACGGGTGGCCGACTGCCAGCCCAGCCCCCGGATCTTGAGCCGCTCCCCCGCACTCTGCACCACGGGTCGGGCGGCGGTCGCCGTGACCATCCCGCCGGGCCCGGCGTCGTACACCCGGCTGACCACGATCCGGTCGTTGGCGGGTCCGCGCAGCGCTGCGACCAGGCGGGTGCCGTCGCGCGACACCATGAAGTCGATGACCCGCTCGCCCGAGATGCCCGGCACCGAGACCGCGCGGATCCGGCTGCCCCGGACCACCGAGACCACCGCACCGCCCGCGCGCCGGTCCACGACCCACAGCCGGTCCTCCGCGTCCCAGGCGGGAGGCAGGATGTCGACGCCCTGGCTGACCACGCTGCGCGGTGGTGCGCCGTCGGCACGCGTCACCGTCGACATCGAGACCCCGGTCCCGTCCTGGGAGACGCCGGCGATCCGGCTGTCGGAGAGGTCGACCGACACCGAGCGCAGGCCGCCGACGGTGGGGCTCCCGAACGGCCCGACGAGGGGCTCCGCAGCGCCGTCGATCACCCGGACGGCGACCCCGGCGCTCAAGCCGTAGAGCACGCCGCGGGCCGAGACCCCCGTGGGGTCGTAGCTTGCGCCGTGGTCCACGGTGATGTCGGTGACACCGCCGGGGAGGGCCAGCGGCTGGCCGTCGTGGGTGATCCGCAGCGAGGTGATGGTCGGGACCTGGCGCAGGGTCCAGGCGACCTGGGTGGCCATCAGGTCCACCGTGTCGGGATCCAGCTCGTCGAGCAGGTCGCCGGTCAGTGAGATGTCGGCCCGCCCGGCCTCGGTGACCGTGACGCCCAGGTTCAAGGTGGTGCCCTCCGGCACGAACGACCGCTCCACGTCGGGGTCCTTCGCACCCTCGAGCAGGCCACGGACCAGCAGCGCGGCCGTCTGGTTGCCCTTGGGGACGAACACCGGTTCCGGGACCAGGATCGAGGCCGACGGGTCGAAGAAGTAGAGCGACATCGGCACGGTCTGGGCCTCGAACCAGATGTCGGAGACCATCAGCTTGTCGGGTAGCGCCGCGATCCGCCACTCACCGCTCTGCCGGTCGACGTCGAGGTCCACCTCGAGCCGCCCGCCGGGCGGCGTACCGACCCAGACACCGCGGGAGTCGAACCGGTTCACCCCGGTGAGCACCACCGTGACCGGCCCGGAACCCTCGGGGGACTCGGAGGTCTCCTTCTCGTCGTAGGTCAGGAAGCCGTCCTCGGGGCTCCAGCCGTCCTGGGCACGCTTGGTGAGGAACTCCCTGGCCACGGTGGTCGACATCGGGCTCGCCGCCATGGCCTCGAAGAAGTGCGCGACCAGGTCCGTCGGGGTCTCACCGGTCTGGGGGCCACGCGGCACCGACACCTGTCCCTGCTCACCCGGGGCCACGGCACCGGACTCGGCGGGCTGAACCGGACCGCTGTCGGGGATCCGGACGCACCCGGAGGCGGCAGCCGCGAGAGCGACCGCCAGCACGCTGAGCAGCAGGGGGTTCCTGCGCACCGGGACCATCACGTCCTCCCCGGTCGGGCGGGCGGTCGGGCGGGCGGTCGGGAGGGAGGGCCTGCGGGAAGGCTGGCGGGCGAGCCCGTGGAGGTGCCCGGACGCGCGGGCGCAGGCAACGCGCGTGCGGCCCCGTCCGCGGCCGGGTCGGCTGCACCGTGCGGGGCGTCGTTGCCTGTTCCGGCACCGGCGGCACCACCGGAAGCACCGGCCGGCGACCCGGTCGGGTCCGCCCCGTCGACGTCGTCGCGCCGCGGCTCAGGGGCCCCGGAGAGGGCGAGGGACCAGCTCTGCGCGTCCTCGGGCACCAGCGGCAGCGGGCTCTGGCGCTACGGGCCGCCGCTCTGGCGGGGCAGGGTCAGCCGGATCTGGGCCCCCTCCCCCGGTTGGCCCCAGGCCTGGAGCCAGCCACCGTGCAGGTGGGTGTCCTCCAGCGAGATCGAGAGCCCGAGACCGGTGCCGCCGGTGGTGCGGGCCCGGGCCGGATCGGCGCGCCAGAACCGGTTGAACACCATCGCGGACTCGCCCGGCCCCAGGCCGACGCCGTAGTCGCGCACCGCGATGGCGGCCGAGTGCTCGTCGCCGGCGACCAGCAGCGCGATGTCGCGTGACTCGGCGTGGTCGATGGCGTTACTCACCAGGTTGCGCACGATCCGCTCCACCCGCCGTACGTCGGCCTCCGCGAGGCAGGGATGCGGCGGCGCCTGGACCACGACCCGGATCCCTCTCCGGTCGGCGAGCGCGCGGGTGACCTCCACGACCCGGTGCGAGACCTCCACCAGGTCGACGTCGTCGACGTCGAGGACGGCCGCACCCGCGTCGAAGCGGCTGATCTCCAGGAGGTCGGACAGCATGCCCTCGAACCGGTCCAGCTCGGTGTGCAGCAGCTCGGCCGAGCGCGCGGTGACCGGGTCGAAGGTGTCGCGGGCGTCGTGCAGGACGTCGCCCGCCATCCGCACCGTGGTCAGCGGCGTACGCAGCTCGTGCGACACGTCGGACACGAACCGGCGCTGCACCCGGCTCAGCTCCTCGAGCTGGCGGATCTGGCGCTGCAGGTTGGAGGCCATCTGGTTGAAGGAGGTCGCGAGCCGGGCGATGTCGTCGTCACCGGTCACCCGGAGCCGCTCCTCCAGCTGGCCCGCGGCCAGCCGCTCCGCGACCCGGCGGGCGAGCCGGATCGGTGCAACCACCTGCTGGGTGACGAGCAGCGTGACGCCGGCCATCAGCACCAGCAGCAGCAGCCCGGCGGTCAGCAGGGCGCGCGACACCAGGCCCAGGGTCTGCTCCTCCTGCTGGAGCGGGAAGAGGTAGTAGATCGTGTAGACCTGGTTGTCGGCCGGGAGCCGGATGCGGGAGCCCACGACGACTCCGGGAACGGAGGCGCTGCCGTCCTGGAACCGGATCGTGGTGTAGGTCCAGGCCGTCGACTCGGTGTCGTCGAAGTGCTGCTCGAGAGCCCGGGGCACACTCCCGGTGTTGAGGTTCGGGCTCGAGATGTTCCCGCCCTGCTCGATGCCCGCGTTGCTGTCGCCGGCCGGCCCGGTGAGGACCACGCTGAAGCCCCGGGTCAGGCCGCGGTCGATGATGGGCTGCACGAGCTGGCTCTTCTGCGGGACCGGGTCGGCGTCGGTGCCGGGCACGCCCTGCAGCCGGGTCTGGGCATCGAGGGTCTCGTTGTTCGCCTCGGCCACCACGGCCTTGACCCGGCCGTCGAGCAGCCCGTCGCGGGTCTGCTGGAGGAGGAACCAGCCCACGGCCCCGAAGACCAGCGCGGAGAGCAGCAGCGTGCTGGCCACGACCCGCGCCTGGATCGAGCGCCGCCAGAACGTGAGTGCACGGCGCAGGGCTCCGGGGCTGTGCTGCGTGACCATCTCGGGGGTCGTCATCCGCCCTGGGCGGAACCGGCCTTGTAGCCGACACCGCGCACGGTGACGACGATCTCGGGGTTCTCGGGGTCGTGCTCCACCTTCGAGCGCAACCGCTGCACGTGCACGTTGACCAGCCGGGTGTCGGCCGCGTGCCGGTAGCCCCATACCTGCTCCAGCAGCACCTCGCGGGTGAACACCTGCCACGGCTTGCGGGCCAGGCACACCAGCAGGTCGAACTCCAGGGGCGTCAGGCTGATCGAGTCGTCGGCGCGGGTGACCGAGTGACCAGCCACGTCGATCGTCAGGTCGCCCACGGTGAGCGTCTCGGGGGCGGCGTCGTCGAGGCGCCGTACCCGGGCCCTGATCCGGGCCACCAGCTCCTTGGGCTTGAACGGCTTGACGACGTAGTCGTCGGCCCCGGACTCGAGGCCGACGACCACGTCGACGGTGTCGCCCTTGGCGGTGAGCATCACGATGGGGACCCCGGACTCAGCCCGGATCTCCCGGCACACGTCGATGCCGTCCTTGCCGGGCAGCATCAGGTCGAGCAGGAGGACGTCGGGCTTGTAGTCACGGAACTCGGCGAGGGCGAGATCCCCCCGCGAGCAGACCCGACTGTCGAAGCCCTCCTGGCGCAGCACGATCGACAGCATCTCGGCCAGGGAGGCGTCGTCGTCGACGACGAGCACCCTCCCCTTGCCGCCGTACTCCGGCTGCGTCACTCAGACCCCTTGGTGCTCAGTAGCGGTACTGCTCGGACTTGTACGGCCCCTCCACCGCAACGCCAAGGTACTCCGCCTGCGAGGACGTCAGCTCGGTGAGCCGGACGCCGAGCGCGTCGAGGTGCAGCCGGGCGACCTCCTCGTCGAGGTGCTTGGGCAGCACGTAGACGCCCACGGGGTACTCGTCGGTCTTGGTGAAGATCTCGATCTGGGCGAGCACCTGGTTGGTGAAGGAGTTCGACATGACGAACGACGGGTGGCCGGTCGCGTTGCCGAGGTTCATCAGGCGACCCTCGGAGAGCACGATGATGGCGGTGCCGCTCGGGAAGGTCCAGACGTCGACCTGCGGCTTGACGTTCTTGCGAACGACGCCCTCGTAGGTCTCCAGGCCGGCCATGTCGATCTCGTTGTCGAAGTGCCCGATGTTGCCCAGGATCGCCTGGTGCTTCATGCGGGCCATCTGCTCGACGGTCACCACGTCCTTGTTGCCGGTCGCGGTGATGATGATGTCGGCGGTGGGCAGCACCTCGTCGAGGGTGGCGACCTGGGAGCCGTCCATGGCCGCCTGCAGGGCGCAGATCGGGTCGATCTCGGTGACGACCACGCGCGCACCCTGGCCGCGCAGCGACTCGGCACAGCCCTTGCCGACGTCGCCGTAGCCGCAGACGACCGCGACCTTGCCGCCGATGAGCACGTCGGTGGCCCGGTTGATGCCGTCGATGAGCGAGTGCCGGCAGCCGTACTTGTTGTCGAACTTCGACTTGGTGACCGAGTCGTTGACGTTGATCGCCGGGAACAGCAGCGAACCCTCGCGCATCATGTCGTAGAGGCGGAGCACGCCGGTGGTGGTCTCCTCGGTGACGCCCTGGATGTCCGGGGCGATCTTGTGCCAGAGCCGGTCGTCCTCTCCCTGCAGCTTGCGCAGGAGGTCGAGGATGACCCCGTACTC
>JBBQRV010000189.1:0-7336 GCA_038214475.1 Propionibacteriales bacterium
GACCGGTAGGTCATGTTCAGCGCCTCCCACATCGAGACGGAGAGCATCTCGCGGGCGCGCCGCGCCGACTCGCGGGCGGCGCCGAGGGTGGCCGCGATCGACGGCGTCGAGCCGGGGTCGTAGGCCAGCTGCTCCATCACCGAGGTGACGTCGACGTAGGCGGTGGCGGGTGCCTCGACGCCCATGATCGAGAGCAGGGTGCGACAGGTCTGCTCGATGTCGACAGCGGGATCCTCGAGCATCAGCTGGGTCTGTACGTCGAGGATCCGGGCGGTGTCCTCGGCCCGCTCCACGTAGCGACCTATCCAGAACATCGACTCCGCGATCCTGCTCAGCACGGCTGCACCCCACCGGCTGGGGGCACCGGCTGTTGTTGCTGCTGCTGGTCCGGCTGGCCGCTGATGTCCGACAGCACCGGGCCGCTGCTCTGCGGCAGGCCGTGACCGTCGAACGTCGCCTGGGCCTGCTGGGCCTGCTGGGCCTGCTGGGCCTGCTGGGCCTGCTGGGCCTGCGTGGCCCGACTGCCCGGCCCGGCAAGCACCCAGGTGTCCTTGGACCCGCCGCCGCGTGAGGAGTTCACGATCAGCTCGCCCTCGGGCAGGGCCACCCGGGTCAGCCCGCCGGGAAGCACCCACACCCGGTGCCCGTCGTTGACGGCGAACGGCCGCAGGTCGACGTGTCGCGGACGCATCGCGCCGTCGACGTACGTCGGGACCGTGGAGAGCTGGACGACCGGCTGCGCGATCCAGGAGCGCGGGTCCTGCAGCACCCGGGTCCGGAGGTCGTCGAGCTCGCCCCTGGTGGCGTGCGGCCCGATCACGATGCCCTTGCCGCCGGACCCGTCGACCGGCTTCAGCACCAGCTGGTCGAGACGGTCGAGCACCTCCTCGCGGGCGTCGGCGTCGCCGAGGCGCCAGGTGTCGACGTTCTTGAGCACCGGCTCCTCCGAGAGGTAGTACCGGATCAGGTCGGGCAGGTAGGTGTAGACGAGCTTGTCGTCCGCGACACCGTTGCCGATGGCGTTGGCCAGGGTCACGTTGCCTGCGCGGGCGGCGTTGACCAGCCCGGGACAGCCGAGCAGCGAGTCGCTGCGGAAGTGCACCGGGTCGAGGAACTCGTCGTCGACGCGCCGGTAGATCACGTGCACCTGTTGGCGGCCCTGGGTGGTGCGCATCATCACCCGGCCGCGCAGGCACTCCAGGTCACGGCCCTCCACCAGCTCGATGCCCATGGTGCGGGCCAGCAGCGCGTGCTCGAAGTAGGCGCCGTTGTGCACACCCGGCGTGAGCAGCACGACCGTGGGCTCGGTGACACCGGCAGGAGCCGCCGCCCGCAGGGCGGCCAACAACCGCTGGGGATAGCTGGTGACCGGCCGGATCCGGTGCTCGCGGACGGTCTCGGGCAGCGCCGCGGTGATCGCCCGCCGGTTGGTCATCACGTAGGACACCCCTGACGGCACGCGCACGTTGTCCTCGAGCACCCGGAACTCGCCCGCGTCGTCGCGCACCAGGTCGATGCCCGACACGTGGCAGCGCACCCCGTTGACCGGCTCGACACCGGCCGCCTCGCGATGGAAATGGCTCGAGGTGGTGACCACGCGGCGCGGGATCACGCCGTCGTCGAAGACCTCGCCGGCGCCGTAGACGTCGGCCAGGAACTTCTCGAGAACGGCGACCCGCTGCTGCACGCCGGCCTCGATCGTCGACCACGTGTCCATCTCGATGACCCGGGGCAGGATGTCGAGCGGGAAGGCCCGTTCCTCGCCACCGATGTCGAAGGTCACGCCCTGGTCGAGGTAGCCGCTGGTCAGCGCGTCGGCGCGGGCCTGGAGCTCACGCTGGGTGAGGTCACCGAACCTCTCGCGGAGCCGGCCGTACGGCGCTCGCAGCACCTCGCCGTCGAACATCTCGTCGAACCCACGGTCCGCGACGTACCTCTCGAAGAAGGCCATGCGCAGACCCTACAAACAATCGATCACGAGAAGGTTTCGGTGCCCGCATCGCGGCGCGGCGCACCGTGTCAGGGGTGGGTGAGCACCTCGGCGCCGTCGGGCGTGACCAGCAGGGTGTGCTCGAACTGGGCACTGCGCTTGAGGTCCTTGGTGACCACGGTCCACTTGTCGTCCCACATCACCCACTCGTGGGTGCCGAGGTTGAGCATCGGTTCGATGGTGAAGGTCATCCCCACCTCGATCATGTCGTTGTAGTAGGACTCGTCGTAGTGCGGGATGACCAGACCACTGTGGAAGCTGGTGCCGATGCCGTGTCCGGTGAAGTCGCGGACGACGCCGTACCCGAAGCGCTTGGCGTAGGACTCGATGACCCGGCCGATGACGTTGATCCGGCGGCCCGGCCGGACCGCCTTGATGCCGCGGTCGAGGGCCTCGCGAGTGCGCTCGACCAGCAGCCGGGTCTCCTCGTCGACCTCGCCGGCCAGGAACGTGGCGTTGGTGTCGCCGTGCACCCCGTCGAGGAACGCAGTGATGTCGATGTTGACGATGTCGCCGTCCTCCACGACCCGGCTGTCGGGGATGCCGTGGCAGACCACCTCGTTGACGCTGGCGCACAGGGACTTCGGGAAGTTCCGGTAGCCCAGCGTCGAGGGGTAGGCGCCGTGGTCGCACAGGAACTCGTGCCCGATCCGGTCCAGCTCGTCGGTGGTGATGCCGGGCGCGACGTGCGACCCGACCAGCTCACGAGCCTGGGCCGCGAGCCGGCTGGCCACCCGCATCTTCGCGATGGTCTCTGCGTCCTTCACCTCCGAGCCGGTGAAGGGGGCCGGGTCGGGCTTGTCGACGTACTCGGGACGGGGGATGCGCTCGGGCACCGGGCGGCGCGGCGAGATGGTGCCGGGGGCTACTGCAGACATGGGCCCGAGTGTAGTTTCAACGCCATGAGCGATCAGTACTGGTTCTGCCTGACGCACCACCGGGTCGAGGGCGAGGAAGGCTGCCGCAACCAGGACCGACTCGGCCCCTACGCCACCGAGGCCGAGGCCGCCCGCGCTCTCGACAAGGTCGAGGAGCGCAACGAGGAGTGGGACACCGACCCGGCCTGGAACGACGACGCGCTCGAGGACTGAGGTGTCGGTCCCGGAGGCCGGTCGCCGGCCCCGGACCGTGAGGGCATCGCCGTGGCCGTTCGTGGGCATGGCCGGCCTGGCCTGCACGCTCTTCCTGTACGCCGTCTCCGGCCTGGTGGCGCCCTGGTGGGGCGTGCTCGGCCTGGTCGCGGTCTGGCTGGTGATCTTCGCGATGGGCTGCCGTTGGTGGACCCGGCACCCTGCCCGGGTCGCGGTGCTGCCGCTGGTGGCGCTGGCCGTCTGGTTCGCGGTCGTCAGCGCCGGCGGCGCCTGGCTGGGCTGGAACGCCTGACGCCGCCGGTGCCGTCGGGTGGTCAGTGCCTGAAGTCGAGGACCAGCCGCTCGGGGGAGTGCAGCCGGAAGATCCGGTAGTCGGCCCGGTGCGTGAGCGCGAACGCGAACGAGACGTGCCCCTCGAAGTCACCGGTGAACGCGAGCGCCTTGAGGGTGTCGAAGTGCGGCCGGGCCACCTGGGGGCCGACGTAGAGGTTGTCGCCGGCGAGGGTGTGCGCCCGCGCGGGGGACAGGTCGAGGCCGAGCCCGGACCTGCCCTTGATCGGCACCGGAGCGCCGGAGCCGTCGTAGAAGAACTTCTTGGCGTAGAAGGCGTGGCCGCTCGGGTTGGCGCCGTGGATCTCGATCACGACCCGGTCGAAGTGGGCGTGGGTGGCGTAGCGCAGGTCGACGACCCGCGGGT
This sequence comes from Propionibacteriales bacterium, assembly GCA_038214475.1. Lineage (GTDB taxonomy): Bacteria > Actinomycetota > Actinomycetes > Propionibacteriales > Nocardioidaceae > Nocardioides. The sequence goes on from JBBQRV010000189.1 coordinate 3,779, forward strand.
CCTTGGCCTTCGGGTTGGTCCAGCTGGTGGCGTGGTCCTGCCAGGCCGGCAGGGCGGCTGCGGGGGAGGTGAGCGCGGCGGACGCGGCCAGCGCCACCACCAACGTCACGAACGGGGTCGCGACGTGACTGACGAGCTTCTTCATGGTGTGCTCCTTCGAGTGGGCCGAGAGGGATGACACAGAGGTGACACATAAGGACGCGCGGCGACGGCGTCTCGTTGTCACACAGGAGCGCCGACGGCCCGCCGACGTACGTCGCGGCCGCGGGTTGGCCGAAGTCCTGACGCGCCGCCGGCCGAGCCCCTAGGCTGGGCGCAGGTCGTCCGACCGCGGGCAGACCTGGCGAGAGGACACGACATGGCCGGGAAGTTCGAGCTCTACAAGGACGCGGCGGGCAAGTTCCGCTTCCGCCTCAAGGCGTCCAACGGCCAGATCATCGCCGTGGGCGAGGCCTACGAGTCGAAGTCGTCGGCGATGAACGGCATCGCCTCGGTGCAGAAGAACGCGCCCGACGCCGCGGTCGACGACCAGACCTGAGCACCTGACCGCCCGGGCCCGCGCAGCCCTCGGTCAGGGCGCGATCCGGAGCACCACGTCGTCGCCACCGCCGTTGCTGGTGGTGGCGAGCAGCATCCCGTTAGCGGTGCGGGTGATCGAGCGCATCCTGCCGAACTTCTGCAGTGCTGCCGGGCTGCGCACCCACAGCAGCCGGCCGCGGTCGTCGAACTTCATGAACATCATCCGGCTGGACTTGAGGGCGGACACCGCCAGCGTGCCGTTCAGGGCGCCCCAGGCCTTGCCGCGCACCCAGGTCGCACCCGAGGTGGCGAGGGTCGGGTCGCCCGAGCGCCACCGGGCGCCGTACTGCCGGCCCGGGAGCGAGAAGTCGGTCATCGGCACGGACTCGTTGTAGCCGGGGACCGGGTTCCAGCCGTAGTTGCCGCCCCTGAACAATCGGTTGACCTCGTCGTCCACGTCCGGCCCGTGCTCGACCGACCAGACGGTGCCGTCGGCGCGCTGGGCCAGGCCCTGCACGTTGCGATGGCCGTAGGTGAGGATGTAGCGGCGGTTGCGGTCGGCCGCGCCGACCCACGGGTTGCCCGGCCACGGCGCCCCGGTGAAACGGTTGAGCCGCAGCGTCTTGCCGCCGAGGGTGCGCAAGTCCTGGGGGTTGGTCCCGATCGCGGCGTCGCCGGTGCCCACGTGCAGGGCGCCGTCCCGGGTGATCAGCAGCCGGCACCCGCCGTGCCGGCCGGTGCTGGCCGGGATCCCCGCGAGCAGCGTGCGGATCTTCACCGCCCGGGTCCGGGCCGCGTTGAGCCGCCAGGCCAGTACCCGGACGTCGTGGCCACCGCCGCCGGTGAACCCGCCCTGGCAGGTGTAGAAGCGGTGGTTGGTGGCGAAGCCCGGGTCGATCTCCAGCGACATCAACCCGGTCTCGCCGGACTCCCACACGGTGCCGGACGGGAAGCCGATGACACGCTTGTGCCCGCGGTGCCACAGGATCAGGCGGCGCTTGGTGCGCTCGGTGATGAGCAGGTCCCCGCCGCCGACCGGCTTGACGTCCCACGGGATGTCGAGCCCCCTCACCTGGCGGGTGACGTGGAAGGTGACCGCCTTCGACGCGCCGGTCGACCCGCCCGCACCTGCACCCGTTGCCGAGGCGGAGGTGGTCGGAGCCGGATCGGACTGGGCTCCCCACGACGTCGTGGAGACGGCGAGGGCGAGGCCCAGTGCGGCGACGAGAAGGCGCATGCCGTTCACCGTACGCCGGTGTGGACCCGCAGAGGATCGGTCAGAAGGTGTGGTCGGGGCCCGGGAAGGTGCCGCCCCGGACGTCGTCGGCGAACTCGCGCGCCGCATCGAGCAGCACGCCGTGCAGGTCGGCGTACTGCTTCACGAAGCGGGCCATCCGGCCGGTGCGCAGCCCGAACGCGTCCTGCCAGACCAGCACCTGGCCGTCGCAGTCGACGCCCGCACCGATGCCGATGGTGGGGATGCCGACGGCCTTGGTGACCTGGGCGGCGACGTCGCCCGGCACCATCTCCATCACCACGGCGAAGGCGCCGGCGCCCTCGAGGGCGAGCGCCTCGTCGATGACCTGCTGGGCCGCGTCGCCTCGGCCCTGCACCCGGTAGCCGCCGAGGTTGTGCTCCGACTGCGGGGTGAAGCCGATGTGTCCCATCACCGGGATCCCGCCCTCGGTCAGCTTGCGCACCTGGGGCACCATCGCCAGCCCACCCTCCAGCTTGACGCAGTGCGCGTTGGCCTCCTTCATGAAGCGGACCGCCGTCAGGTAAGCCTGCTCGGGGGAGGCCTGGTAGGACCCGAAGGGCAGGTCGGCCACCACCAGGGCGCGGTGCACGCTGCGGGTGACCGCACGCACCAGCGGGATCAGCTCGTCGACGGTCACCGGGAGCGAGGTCTCGTTGGCGAAGACGTTGTTGGAGGCACTGTCACCGACCAGCAGCACCTCGATGCCGGCCTCGTCGAAGGTCGCGGCGGCGTACTGCTCATAGGCGGTGAGCATCGTGAACTTCTCGCCGCGCTGCTTCATCTCGCGCAGGTGGTGGGTGCGCACCCGCTTCACGGGCGCGGGCGCGGCGGCCGGGCCGGAGCCGTAGGGCGCGGTGTCCTCGGGTGGGGTCGGCGAAGTGCTCATCGCCTCAGGCTAGTGCGGCCGCCGGCCCGGCGCGCTGTGTCGCCCGTCACCCGTGGCGCTGGTGCCGCGCGCGATCCGGGAGCAGACTCGCAGGATGACCGAGCCGGTGCGTGTCCTCACTCAGGCCGACCTGGCCGCGGCCGACCCGACCCCGGGCATGCTGCGCCGCCGGGCCTTCGAGCTGCCGCTGTTGTGGTCGGGGCAGGTCGAGACCGCACCCGGAGCCATCTCCGGGTGGCACCACCACGACGTCAACGAGAGCTGCCTGTACGTCGTGTCGGGGGTGCTGCGGCTGGAGTTCGACGGCGGTGACGGCTTCGTCGACGCGCACGCCGGTGACTTCGTCCACGTGCCGGCCTTCACGGTGCACCGCGAGAGCAACCCGGGCCACGAGCCGTCGATCGCCGTGATCGCCCGGGCCGGTGGCGGCGTGCCCACCGTCAACGTGGAGGGGCCACCGGGTCCGGATCGCTCCCCGGACCGGTAGCGGCAGGCGCCGGCCACCCCTGCCACTCCTCGGCGAGCAGCGCGTAGCCGAGGCCGTCGAGCCACTTCCCCGAGCGGTGCAGGGCGTCGCGCCGGGTCTCCTGCTCACGTCGCATGCCGATCCGTTCCATCAGCCGCCACGAGGACACGTTGTCGGCGAAGCACACGGCCGTGACCCGGCGCAGCCCGAGCTGCCCGAAGCAGGCGTCGACGAGCCCGGCGACCGCCTCGGTCGCGTAGCCGCGTCCGCCGTACGCCGGGTCGACGACCCAGCCCAGCTCGGCCTGCACCCCGCGGCCCCGGGCGGCCACCTCGCTCTGTGCCCACGCGTCCTCGACGGCCAGCATCAGGTCGCCGATCACCACGCCGTCCCGCTCGACCACCAGGGTCTTGGCCAGCCGTTCCGGCT
>JBBQRV010000190.1:0-7290 GCA_038214475.1 Propionibacteriales bacterium
CCCGGTCGGCGTCGAGCCGCAGCCGGTCGACGAGATGCTCCGGCGTCCCGGACGCCTCCGCCCTCGCCACGTCCTGGCCGTTGGCCGCCACGATGGCCTCGCTGTGCGCGACCAGGGCCTCGGCCATCGCCTGCAGTGCCGCGTCCTTGCGGGCCCGGGTCGCCAGCGCAAGCTCGAGGCTCGCCTCGCGAGCACGTCCGGCCGCCTCCCGCACCTGTGCCTCCACGTCCATGCGACGAGGGTAGTGCGCACCGCAGGGCCCGACGAACGACGTCCGAGGGCAGAGCACGACCTCGCTCGAGGCAACCGAACGACGCCCTCGCGCGTCGTAGGGTGTGAGGCCGCTCACGGCCGCCCTTCGAGAGGACCACCATCGTGTCTGTTCGACTGCTCCGGCCACGTGCCGTCCACCACGCCCACCGCACTCGCTCCGCCTCCGTGGCCGCCCTGGCCGCCCTGGCCGCCCTGGCTCTCGCGATCCCGCTGCTGTCCGGCTCACCGGCCACCGCGCGGGCCACGGCACCGGTCCCGGCGGCCTCACCGATCCGGCTGTGGGCACCGTCCACCCTCACTGTCCAGGCCGAGAGCGGCCGGGTGTGGTCCGACCTCGGCCTGCGCATCGTCGCCCAGGGCCAGCCGTTCGAGCTGTGGTCGCACCGCCCGTCGTACGACGAGTCGATCCAGACGGTCTGGCGCTCACCGGACGGCGACGTCACCCTCCCCGAGGGGAGCATGAGCGACTTCTCGGGTCTCGACAGGTTCGTGTCGGTGCGCGTCGACCGCACCGGCGCGCCGAGTCGGTGGCTGTTCCGCAAGGGCTGCTTCGCCGACAGCCAGCGCGTCGACCCGGAAGCACCGCCCCGCTCCGACTACCCGAGCGAATGCGCCTGGAACCCCTACACGCTCGGCTCGGTGCAGGGCGTGCAGACGGGCTGGGCCTCCTCGCTGGGCTGGTCCTACAACCCGATGCGGATGAGCCCGGGCCACTACACCGTGACCGCCCGGATCCGGGCGCCGTACGCCCAGGCCCTGCACATCTCGGGCGCCGACGCCGTGCGCCGGATCTCGGTGACGGTGACGGCCGCCGGGAAGCCCCAGCAGCGTCCCGGCGGGTCCGGCCGGATCGCTCGACCGGCGGCCCAGGAGCCCACCGCACCCAGTGCCGGCGCTGTGGCCGGTCCGACCCCCGACCTGCAGGCGCTGCCCGCCTGGGCGATCCAGGTGGCCCCGAACGGGAACTTCCTGCAGTTCGCCGCCACGGTCTGGAACGCCGGCGACAGCCCGCTGGTGGTCGACGGCTTCCGCCGTCCCGGCGAGGACCTGATGGACGCCTACCAGTACTTCTTCGACGGTGACGGCAACCAGACCGGATACCAGCAGGTCGGCACCATGGAATGGGATGCCCGGGCCACCCACCAGCACTGGCACTTCGAGGACTTCGCGCGCTACTCGCTGCTCGACGCGAGCAAGGTCGAGGCGGTGCGCTCGCGCAAGGAGGCCTTCTGCCTGGCCAACACCGACGCCGTCGACACCACCGTGCCCAACGCCGAGTGGAACCCCTGGAACACCGACCTGTCGACCGCCTGCGGCGACCTCGGCTCACTCTCCATCCGCGAGGTGCTCTCCTCGGGCTGGGGCGACACCTACGCCCAGTTCCGCGCCGGTCAGTCCTTCGACCTGCGTTCGCTGCCCAACGGCCGCTACTACGTGGCCGTGATCGCGAACCCGTCGCATCGCCTGGTCGAGTCGAACCTCGACAACAACGTCTCGCTGCGGCGGATCTGGATCGGCGGCTCGACCGGCGCCCGCTGGGTGAAGGTCACCAAGGTCGGCGTCATCGACGAGGGGATCTCCTTCGTCGGCTGAGTGCCAGACGGACGACGCCCCGCCACCCATGAGGGTGGCGGGGCGTCGTCGTACGGGGCTCAGCCCTTGCGCTCGTTGACCTTCGCGGTGACAGCGGGCAGCACCGTGTGCAGGTCGCCCACCACGCCGAAGTCGACCAGCTCGAAGATCGGGGCCTCGTCGTCCTTGTTGACCGCCACGATGGTCTTCGAGGTCTGCATGCCGGCCCGGTGCTGGATCGCCCCCGAGATGCCGTTGGCGACGTACAGCTGCGGGGAGACCGTCTTGCCGGTCTGCCCGACCTGGAAGGTGTGCGGCTTCCAGCCGGAGTCGACCGCGGCCCGAGAGGCGCCCACCGCCGCGCCGAGCGCGTCGGCGAGCGCCTCGACCTCGTCGAAGTTGCCCCCGGTGCCCCGGCCACCGGAGACCACGATGGCCGCCTCGGTGAGCTCGGGACGGCCGGTGGCCTGCCGCGGCTGGCTGTTGACGATCTGGGCCAGCTTCGCGGCGTCGGAGATGGTGGGGGTGAACTCCTCCACGGCGGCCGCGCCGGCGGCCTCCTCCGGGGTGGCCGCGTTCGGCTTGACGGTGATGATCGGCGTGCCCTGGGTGACCTTCGCCTGCACGGTGAAGTTGCCGGCGAAGACGGACTGGGTGGTCACCGGACCGGAGTCGCCGGGCTGGACGTCGACCGCGTCGGTGATCAGCCCGGAGTCGATCTTGACCGCCAGCCGGCCGGCGATCTCCTTGCCCTCGTAGGACGACGAGATCAGCACCGCTGCCGGGCCGGTCCGCTCGACCAGCTGCTGCAGCACCTCGGCCCTCGGCGCCACCAGGTAGCCCTTGATGGCGGCGTCGTCGACGACGTAGACCTTCTCGGCGCCGTACTTCTTGGCCGCCTCGGTGACACCGTCGGCAGCATCGGGCGAGCCGATGAACACCGCAGACGGCTCGCCGAGCCGGCGGGCGAGGGTGAGCAGCTCAAGGGTGGTCTTGCGGACCTTGCCGTCGACGTGGTCGACGAGGACGAGAACTTCAGACATGGGGCGACGCTCCTCAGATGAACTTCTTGGCGGCGAGGAACTCGGCCAGCGCCGTGGCGCCCGAGCCGTCCTCGTCGGTCACGATCTCGCCGGCGGTGCGCGGCGGACGGGCGGTGGTCTCCTCGACCATGCTCCAGGAGGCCGACAGGCCCACCTTCTCGGCCTCGACGCCGAGGTCGGCCAGCGACCAGGTCTCAAACGGCTTCTTCTTGGCGGCCATGATCCCCTTGAACGACGGGTAGCGCGCCTCACCGGTCTGGTCGGTGACCGACAGCACCACCGGCAGGGTCGCCCCGATGACCTCGGTGGCGGTGTCGCCGTCGCGCTTGATCCGGATCTGGTCGCCCTGGGTCTCGACGACCGCCGCGAAGGTGACCTGGGGCAGCCCGAGCCGCTCGGCAAGCATCGCCGGGACGACGCTCATCGACGCGTCGGTCGACGCCATGCCGCACATGACCAGGTCGGGGGCCGACGACTCGCCGATCTTCTTCACGGCCTCGGCCAGCACCAGCGACGTGGCCAGCGCGTCGGAGCCCGCCAGGGCGTCGTCGACGACGTGCACGGCCTTGTGGACGCCCATCTGCAGCGCCTTGCGCAGGGCGTCGGTGGCCTTCTCTGGGCCCACGCAGAGTGCGGTGACCTCGGAGCCCTCGTTCTTCTCGGCGATCTGCAGGGCCTGCTCGACGGCGTACTCGTCGAGCTCGGACAGCAGACCGTCGACGCCTACCCGGTCGACGGTGTAGTCGTCTTCGAACCGGCGGTCCGCGGTGGCGTCCGGGACGTACTTCACACAGACAACAATGTTCATGGTGGTGTGGCCTGGAACGGCCCCTCCTGTGCGCTCGATGGTCTCGTGAGGCTAACGCGTGAGGTGACTGGTTGGTAACCGGAGACCGGCGTGGGGTGTCTCACAGCGGCACGGGGAACCCGCGACGAGGCTCAGGGGCGCACGACGCGCTCGAGGATCCGCCCGGCGATCAGCCAGACGATGGCCGCCAGCGCCCAGTTGGAGAGCACGTCGAGGGTGTCGCCGTCCTTGCCGGTGAAGTCGAAGAGCCCGTTGCTGGGCGAGAACACCCCGAAGTCGAGCCGCTCCGCGGTGTCCACGACCAGCTGGTAGAGCGCGTTGTCTGGGTTGGTGCCGGAGCCCTGGAGCGCGACCAGCAACGCGCCGACGGCCAGCACCAGCGCCGCGAACGCGCACAGCAGCCAGAGCACCTTGGCCAGCCGCGACCGGGCCCGGGTGACCTGCTTGCCCATCCGGGCCCGGACGCTGCCGCTGGCGGTCGCGGTGGTGCTGCCCGACTCGGTGTCCTCGGCCACGTGCGGTCCTTCCGGTGCTGCCCGACCTCCCCCGTGCGGGGAGTCCGGGCGCCACCGTAGCCGGTGGGCGAGCTCAGCCGCCGATGAACCGGGCCTTCCCGGGCCCGTTCTCCACGAAGGAGCTCATGCCGATCGTGCGGTCCTCGGTGGCGAACAGCGCCGCGAACTGCTGGCGCTCGATCTCCAGGCCCGTCTCCAGGTCGACCTCGAGACCCTTGTCGATGGCCTCCTTCGCTGCGCGCAGGGCGTACGACGGCCCGTGCGCGAACTGGCCGGCCCACTCGCGCGCGGCGTCGTAGACGGACCCGGCAGGCACGACCCGATCGACCATGCCGATCGCCAGCGCCTCGGCGGCCGGCACGAAGCGGCCGCTGAAGATGATGTCCTTGGCCCGGCTCGGGCCGACCAGACGGGTGAGCCTCTGGGTGCCACCCGCACCCGGGATGATCCCGAGCAGGATCTCGGGCTGGCCCAGGGTGGCGTCGTCGGCGGCGATCCGGATGTCGGCGCAGAGCGCGAGCTCGCAGCCCCCGCCGAGCGCGTAGCCGGTGATCGCGGCCACCACCGGCTTGGGGATGCGGGCGACCGAGGAGAACGCGGAGGTGAGCCCGCCGGAGCGCTTGACCATGTCGGTGTAGGACATGGTCACCATCTCCTTGACGTCGGCACCGGCGGCGAAGACCCGCTCGCCGCCGTAGACGATCACGGCGCGCACGTCGTCGCGGGTCGAGGCCTCGCCCGCCGCCTCGCGGATCTCCTCCTGCATCTGGGCGTCCAGCGCGTTCATCTTCGGCCGGTCCAGCCGGATGGTGCCGATCCCGTCGGCGACCTCGAGTCGGACGAATTCACCCATCGGTTCAAGCACTCCTCATGTCGGCGGATGCGGTTCCGGGGAGCGTATCCCCCGTCGGTGACGGCGTGGAGCGTCGGCATCGGCAACAATGTCGGCCGTGACCCCCGGAATCTGGACCCGCGAAGGCGAAGTGGCGACCGTGTGGCCGGGGCGGAACTACCCGCTCGGCGCCACCTGGTCGCCGGAGTCGACGAACTTCGCCGTCTATGCGCCGCAGGCGACCGGCGTGCAGGTCTGCCTCTTTGACGACGACGGGGCCGAGACCGCCCACGAGCTGACCGAGCGCTCGTTGGGCGTCTGGCACGGTGCGCTCCCGGGGGTGCCGGTCGGCACCCGCTACGGCTACCGCGCGGACGGGCCCTGGTCCCCCGACAAGGGCCTGCGCTTCAACCGCGACAAGCTGCTCCTCGACCCCTACGCGCAGGCCGTGTCCGGCGACCTGACCCCCGACCCGGCGATCTTCGGCTACGTCACCGGCAACCCGGACGACCGCAGCGACGTCGACTCCGCGCCGTACGTGCCGCGCAGCGTGGTGGTCGACCCTCGCTTCGACTGGGGCGACGACCGGCCGTTGTTCCGCCGGTGGCGCGACACGGTGATCTACGAGCTGCACGTCAAGGGCATGACCCAGCTGCACGACCGGGTTCCGGAGCACCTGCGTGGCACGTACGCCGGCCTGGCCACGCCGGCCGTGATCGACTACCTGCACGACCTCGGGGTGACCGCCGTCGAGCTGCTGCCCATCCACCAGTTCGCCTCCGAGCCCGGGCTCGCCGAGCACGGCCTGGTCAACTACTGGGGCTACAACTCGATCGGCTTCTTCGCCCCCCACAACGCCTACTCGTCGTCGGGTGACCGCGGCCAGCAGGTCGTGGAGTTCAAGCAGATGGTGAGGGCCTTCCACGAGGCCGGCCTCGAGGTGATCCTCGACGTGGTCTACAACCACACCGCCGAGGCCAGCCCGCTCGGCCCGACCCTGAGCTTCCGGGGCCTCGACGACCTGGGCTACTACCAGCGGGTGGTCAAGGACGGTGCCCCGGTGCTGCCCGACACCTACTGGGACGTGACCGGCTGCGGCAACACCGTCGACGCCACCCACACCCAGTCGCTGCGAATGATCCTCGACTCGCTACGCCACTGGGTGCACGAGATGCACGTCGACGGCTTCCGGTTCGACCTGATGTCGGCGCTGACCCGCACCCACCAGGCCGTGGACATGGGCAGCCACCTGCTCACCGCGATCGGCCAGGACCCCGTCCTGCGGCACGTCAAGCTGATCGCAGAGCCGTGGGACGCCTCCATGGACGGCTACCGGGTCGGGGAGTTCCCGCCCCCGTGGGTGGAGTGGAACGACCAGTACCGCGACACCGTGCGGGACTTCTGGCGCGGCCACGGCGACATCCGCACGATGGCCACCCGGCTGGCCGGCTCGTCGGACCTGTACGCCGACGACGGCCGCTCGCCGTACGCCTCGGTCAACTTCGTGACCGCCCACGACGGCTTGACCCTGCGCGACCTGGTCTCCTACAACGGCAAGCACAACGAGGCCAACGGTGAGGACAACCGCGACGGCACCGACAACAACCGGTCCTGGAACTGCGGTGCCGAGGGCGACACGGACAAGGCCGACGTCCTCGAGCTGCGGCACCGGCAGGCGGCAAACCTGATGGCCACCCTGTGCTTCACCAACGGGGTGCCGATGATCGTCGCGGGTGACGAGCGGGGTCGCACCCAACGCGGCAACAACAACGCCTACGGCCAGGACAACGAGATCTCGTGGATCGACTGGCGCCCTGACGACGCGTGGCTCGACCTCTACGAGATCACCAGGGCCGCACTGCGGTTGCGCCGTGAGCACCCTGCGCTGCGCCAGCGGCACTGGTTCGAGGGCCGGCCCGCGATCAAGGGCGGGCCCAAGGACCTGGTCTGGCTGCACCCCTCGGGCCGCGAGATGACCGCCGAGGACTGGGCCGACGCCGGGCTCGACGCGATCGGGATGTTCGTGTCCGGCTCCCCGCTGCGCTCCCCCGGCCCCCGGGGGGAGCAGCAGGTCGACTCCTCGTTCGCGATCTGGCTGAGCGCCAGCGCCCACCCCGTGCAGATCACGCTGCCCGACAACGAGTGGGTGCGCACCGGCGAGATCGTGCTGTCCACCGACCCGGCGCACAGTGTCGGCACTCCGGTGGCGATCGGTGACACCCTCACCCTCGACGGCCGCACCGTGAT
>JBBQRV010000191.1:0-7285 GCA_038214475.1 Propionibacteriales bacterium
GCCGACGAACCGGCCCGCACCCGCGTCGTGATCGACCAGGTCGCCTCGCTCACCGACGTCTCGGCCGTGAGCTGGCACGAACGGCTGGTGCGATGACGGCGCCCCTGGTCTGGGTGCCGTTCCCGGTCGACGGGTTGCCCGCGGAGCTGCGGGTGGAGGTGGTGCCCGACCCTGCCCACGACCTTCCGGCGAGTGTGGGCGAGGTCGAGGCCTACGTGCTGCCCTACCGCTTCGAGCCCGGAGACACCGCCATGCTCGCGCGGATGCCGCGACTGCGGATGGTCCAGTCGCTCACCGCCGGCGTCGAGCACCTCGCGGGACGGATCCCGGACGGAGTGGCCCTGTGCAGCGGGCGCGGCATCCACAGCGCCTCCACCGCGGAGCTCGCGCTGACGCTGGTGCTGGCGTCACTGCGGGGGCTGCCCGGCTTCGTGCGGGCCCAGGACCGGCACGAGTGGACCCAGGGCTTCCGGTCATCGCTGGCAGACCGCCGGGTGCTGATCCTCGGGTACGGCGACATCGGCGCCGCGATCGAGGACCGGCTGGTGCCCTTCGAGGTCGACGTCGTCCGGGTGGCTCGCACCGCTCGCGACGGGGTGCACGCGATGGCCGACCTTCCCGGTCTGCTGCCCACGGTCGACGTGGTGGTGCTGGTGGTCCCGCTCACCGACGAGACCCGGCACCTGGTCGACGCCGACTTCCTGGCCGCGATGAAGGACGGTGCGCTGCTGGTCAACGTGGCTCGCGGCGGGGTCGTCGACACCGAGGCGCTGGTGGCCGCGCTGCACACGGGCCGGCTGCACGCGGCGCTCGACGTGACAGATCCCGAGCCACCCCCGCCCGGCCACCCGCTGTGGAGTGCTCCGCACCTGCTGCTGACCCCGCACGTGGGCGGGCCGACCAGTGCCTTCCAGCCCCGTGCGGAGCGCCTGGTGCGAGCCCAGCTCATCCGCTTCGCGGCCGGCGAACCCCTCGCCAACGTGGTGTCGTAGCCGACCTCGCCCGGTGTCGGTCAGGTGCTCAGGGCAGGTCCCCCTGGGGATAGGGGTCGCTCTGGAAATGGGTGCTCTCGGGGTTCAGCTGGTCGCCCACGTCTGAGGTCGGCCGCACCTTCTCGGCAGCCGCGCCGGCGGCACCGACGAGCTTCTCCTTCACCACAGGCGCCGTGTCGCGGGCCAGGTCGGCGGCCTGCTGGGCCCGTGCCTGCACGCGCGGGTCGTTGCCCACCTTGCGCGCGGCGCCCCGGATCTGGTCGTAGCGCTCGCGGCCGGCCTTGGTGCCCAGCACGTAGCCGATGCCGGCGGCGACCAGGATGGTCAGCTTCTTCATGGGTTCTCCTCGGATCTCGGGGTCGGGTCAGCCGCGACGATGCCACAGAGAGAGGGCGACTGCCACGGCACCGGCAGCGGGCGGGAGCGGCGCATGGTCGGCGCCGTAGACTCCGCGACGTGGCCGGGAGGATCAAGGACGAGGACATCGCGGAGGTGCGCGAGAAGACGCGCATCGACGACGTCGTCTCCTCCTACGTGACCCTGCGCAACGCCGGTGGTGGGTCGATGAAGGGCCTGTGCCCGTTCCACGACGAGAAGTCGCCGTCGTTCCACGTCACCCCGTCTCGCGGCTTCTTCCACTGCTTCGGCTGCCAGGAGGGTGGCGACGCGATCAGCTTCCTGATGAAGATCGACGGGCTCTCCTTCACCGACGCCGTCGAGCGGCTGGCCGACAAGTGCGGCGTGCAGCTGCGCTACGAGGAGGGGCCGGGGCCGGTGCGTGCCCAGTCGGGCCCCCCGCGTGGCCGGCTGATCGACGCCCACAACAAGGCCCAGGCCTACTACGCCGAGCAGCTGGCGACTCCCGAGGCGCTGGTCGCCCGGCAGTTCCTCGACTCGCGTGGCTTCGACCAGGACGCCGCACTCACCTTCGGGGTCGGCTTCGCGCCCCGCGACGGCGAGTCGCTGCACCGTCACCTGCGCCAGCTCGGCTTCAAGGACGAGGAGCTGGTGGTCGGCGGGCTGGTCGGGCAGAGCAGCCGTGGCCACTACGACCGGTTCCGCGGCCGGCTGCTGTGGCCGATCCGCGACGCCAGCAGCGACGTGATCGGCTTCGGCGCCCGGCGGATCTTCGACGACGACCGGATCGACGCGAAGTACCTCAACACCTCCGAGACGCCGATCTACAAGAAGAGCCAGGTGCTCTACGGCATCGACCTGGCCCGGCGCGAGATCGCCCGGTCGTCGCAGGCCGTCGTCGTCGAGGGCTACACCGACGTGATGGCCTGCCACCTCGCCGGTGTGGGCACCGCGGTCGCGACCTGCGGCACCGCCTTCGGCGACGACCACTCCCGGGTGCTGCGGCGCTTCATGCACGACCACGAGGAGTTCCGCGGCGAGGTCATCTTCACCTTCGACGGCGACGCCGCCGGCCAGAAGGCCGCACTGCGGACCTTCAGCGGCGACCAGAACTTCGTCTCGCAGACCTATGTCGCGGTGGAGCCCACCGGCATGGACCCCTGCGACCTGCGGCTCAAGGACGGCGACGGCGCGGTCCGGGAGCTGGTGGCCCGCCGGGTCCCGCTGTACCGCTTCGTGCTCAGCAACGTGGTCTCCAAGTACGACCTCGACCGGGCCGACGGCCGGATCGACGCCGTCCGCGAGGCCGCCAAGCTGGTCGCGTCGATCCGCGACCAGTCGAAGGTCACCGCCTTCGCCCAGGAGGTGTCCAAGATGGTGGGCGCCGACATCGACACCAACCAGGTGCTCAGCGAGGTCCGCCGGGCCGCCCGACGCGGTCCCGACCAGCGCGACCAGCACCGTGACCAGCGGGGCGCCCGCGAGCAGCGGGACGCTCCGGTGCAGGCGCAGCCCGAGCGGCCCGCCGTACCCGACCTGCGCGACCCGCGGTTCTCCCTGGAGCGCGAGACGCTCAAGCTGGTCATCCAGCACCCCGGTGCCATCGGGTCACTCGGGGAGGGCCTGGGTGGCAACGACTTCACGCACCCGACGTTCCGGGCGGTGTGGGAGGGCGTGGCCGCCCAGGGTGGGCCCGGCGCGGCCGGTGGTGACCCCGCCTGGGCCTCCCGGGTGCGCGAGGCGGCCGCCGACCCCGCAGTCGCGTCGGCGATCAGTGCCCTGGGTGTCGAGCCGCTGCTGAGCGCGCGCGAGCCGGACTCGGCGTACGTCGCCGCGCACGTCTACAAGCTGCAGGAGCTCACCGCACTGCGTCGGATCGCCGAGGTGAAGTCGCGGCTGCAACGCACCAACCCGGTCGACCACGCGGTCGAGTACAACAAGATGTTCGGCGAGCTGGTCGCGCTCGAGCAGCACCGTCGACAGCTCCGCGAGCTGGCGGTGGGCCCCCAATGAGGCCGCCAGCACGCCCGACGGCGGGTCGTCGTACGCCGGCGAAGGAGCTCGCGCACGCGCTCACCACGGCGGGGGAGCGGGTCGCCGGCACCCGCGACGCGCTGCTGATCGACGGTCGGGTGATCCCCTGGGAGCAGGTCCAGAGCGCCGACTGGGACCAGGACGACGAGGTGCTCCGAGTGGCCGAGGTCGGCACGTGGGGTGCCCAGCGGCCGATCCACGAGCTTGCGCTCGTACAGCCGGGCCGGCTGCTGCAGCTGATCCGCGAACGAATCACCGCCAGCATCGTGATGCAGCGCCACGTGCCGGTGGTCGGCCGCAACGGGGTCTTCGTGATCGCCCGCCGGGCGCCCTCGGGCGACACGCCGCTGCAGTGGATCTACGAGTTCCAGGAGGGCGTCGACCCCGACGATCCCGAGGTGATGCGGGCCGCCGAGGCGGCACTGGCCCAGGCGCGCGCCGAGCTCGGCCTGCCCTGATCGCGGGGCACCCGACCCGATTCGCACCCGCCTGTTCTCCTTGCTAATCTATGCGGGCTGTCAGCGATCCCCTGTAGCTCAACTGGCAGAGCATTCGGCTGTTAACCGGAGGGTTGTTGGTTCGAGTCCAACCGGGGGAGCTCCAAGAACCCGCCTGACCTGCGTAGACAGGTCAGGCGGGTTTGCTCGTCCCTGGCCCTGAGCCCGCTGTACACGCGTGTGCGCGCCATCCGCGTGCGACTCACGTCGCATCTCCCGCACCCTCCGGTCTGCCGGAGGGTCTCGCCGACCGGCGCCGCCTCACCCCAGAGGAGGCGGCACGACAGCTGGGCGTCCCGGTCGCCACCCTGCGTACGTGACGATCCCGCCGCCGCGGCTACGGGCCGCGTGCAGGACAGGTCGGAGGCAGCATCCGCTACCAGCTGGGGCTCATTGGCGTGGATCGACCAACACACTGACCACGAGGGCGGGAACGTCCTACCGCCGCGCTCACAGCACCAGAGGCCATCTGGGAGTTCTCGCCAAGTGTGTGGCTCCTCGCCAAGGGCTTTCGGCCCTCGCCTGTGCTCACCGGTCGCTCGGTCGTTCCCGCGGCCTGACTGCTGGGCGTGCACCCGGTGCCCGGCGGCCGCGACGGTCTCAGCGGGAAACGTGGTCGGACTGCCGCCGTAGGGTCCTCGGGGATCGGGCGCTCCATCGCCCTGTGTCGCGACAACATGCTCGGACCACAGGAGCACAGTTTCGTGGCGGAGGTGAAGCGAGTTGGCTGACCGGGAGAATCCCGATCCGTCCTACATCGGCTCGCCTACGGCTCGGGCGGGGAGTAGGTTGGCGTCTGCGTCGTCGGTCGGTGACCGGTGTCGCGTTGCGCTTCGTGTCGGTTCGGGTCGGCCTCGTCAGCAGTCTTCAGACCAGCAGCACCGCTTTCACCAAGGTGGGTTCAACGTGAGCGACGAAGACCTCAGTGAACCACCCGGGCGATCCCCACTGGACGAGGTCTCCCGCTCGTGGGTCGAGGGTCTGCAGGCAACGGGTCGCGCCCACGATGATTGCGTGACGGCCCTGCACGCCCTGCTGGTACGGGTTGCGCGACATGAGGTGGCTCGTCGTGCCGCGTCGTTGCGGCTTCGTGGTCCCGAGCTCGAGGACCTCGCCCAGCAGGCCACCGACGACGCCCTGATGGCGATCAGGACCAAGGTCGCCGGGTTCCGTGGCGAGAGCCGATTCACGACCTGGGCCTACCGGTTTGTGATGTTCGAGGTCTCGACGAAGATGGGTCGTCACTTCTGGCGGGAGCGTCGTGCGTCCCTGGACGACGAGGCGTGGGAGCGATTGCCGGACACCGGCGTCGACTCGCCCCAGCGCAGCGGGGAGCAGCGCGAGCTCTTCGCTGCGCTGCGGCGCGCGATCGACGAGGACCTGACCGCTCTCCAGCGCAGGGTGTTCGTGGCGGTTGCCCTGAACGAGGTGCCGATGGATGCGTTCGCCCGCGAGGTGGGCGCGAGCCGCAACACGGTCTACAAGTCCCTCTTCGATGCTCGTCGCAAGCTCAAGGCCAGTCTCGGCGCCGCCGGCTACGAGCGCCCCTACTCTCTTTCTGGATCGCGATGAACGGGGACCGCGGTCTGGACGAGCTGCTGGCGGCCGACCCCGTCGACGCGGGGTGCGCGGCGGGCTTCGAGGTGCTGCACCAGTACGTCGAGGAGGAGCTCGGGGGCGGGGACCCTGTCCGCACCCAGCCCGGGCTGGCGGCCCACCTGCGAAGCTGCCCTGCCTGCCGTGAGGACTACCGCGGCCTTCTCGAGGCTGCGGAGCAGTTCGGCGACGCACGCCCTGTTGTCCCCTGACCAGGCCGCCTCACCACCCGGAGGACGCGATGTGGGTACGCATCGACGAGATCACCTTTGCCGCCGACAGCGCGGACGACGTGATCGGCCACGTCCGCAACACCGCGGCCGCGAAGCACGGCGGACCGGGTTTCCGCGGGTTCCGGCTGCTCGTCGACCGTGCCAACGCGCACGCCCTTGACGTGTCCTACTGGGACAGCCAGGCAGGCGCCCGCGCAGGGGAAGCAGATCCCGCCATCGATCCGACTGGCGCGGTCGGCACGACACTGGTCAGGTCGAACGTCTACGAGCTGTCCATCGACGCAGTCTGAGGCGGGTGTCGGACCGCTCCGACCAGACGGCTTGAGCGGGTAGCCAGGCGCCTGATTTCCGTGCTCTGACCGGGGTAAGACCTGACGCCCAGACGACGCCAAACCTCCGACACACCAACAGTGACCGCCCGACATCCACCCGAGCCGAGCCCAACCGGAGGTCCTCATGACCACGTTCCACTGCGCCAAGGTCCAGAGTCTCGACGTCTTCTACCGCGAGGCCGGAGATCCTGCGAACCCCAAGATCCTGCTGCTGGGCGGCTTCCCCGCCTCGTCGCACCAGTTCCGCAACCTCATCCCGATCCTGGCCGAACGCTTCCATGTGCTGTCCCCTGACTACCCCGGCTTCGGCAACACCGACATGCCGGACCCGTCCACGTGGGACTACACCTTCGACCATCTCGCCGAGATCGTCGACGGGCTCCTGCTCGAGGTCGGCTTCACCGGTCCGATGGGAATCTTCATGCAGGACTACGGCGGACCGATCGGCAACCGCCTCATCTCCAGCCACCCCGACTGGCTGGACTGGCAGGTCATCCAGAACGCCAATTCCTACGAGGAAGGCTTCACCGAGGCGTGGGACGGGATCCGTCACGCCCTGTGGGTCGACCGGAGCGCCGAGAACGAGGCGAATCTGGAGGCGTTCCTGACCCCGGAGACGGTGCAGGCCATCTACACCACCGGTCACCCGGATCCGACCAGGATCAGCCCGGACAACTGGAACACCGACCTGTTCTTCCTGGCTCGGCCCCACGCACACCGCGTGCAGCTTGACCTGTTCTACGACTACCGAACCAACGCCGCTCTGTACGACACGTGGCAGGCGTCGCTTCGTGAGCGCCAGCCACACACCATCATCTTCTGGGGACAAGGCGACATCTTCTTCACGCCGGCCGGCGGCGAGGCCTATCTGCGCGACCTGCCCGATGCCGAGCTGGTCCGGTTGGACTCGGGTCACTTCGCGGTGGAGGACAACTTGAGCCTGATCGCTGACGCCATGGTGCGCTTCTACGACTCTCAGGTACGCCGCACCGCTCCGATGGCCGGCTAGCAGGGACCAGGAAGTGCGGTGATGGACGACGTGCGGGTCTCGCAGCTGTGGCGCTACCCCGTGAAGTCCCTCCGGGGTGAGTCGCTGGAGTCTGCGCGGCTCACACCCGAGGGCATCGAGGGCGACCGGGTCGTGCACGTCGCGGGCCGGCGTGGCCCGCTGACCGGGCGCACCAGGAACGGTCTGCTCACGGTGCCCGCGTGCACTGGCCCTGACGGGGCCCCCTGGGTCGACG
>JBBQRV010000192.1:0-7273 GCA_038214475.1 Propionibacteriales bacterium
CCTGCGGCATGCCTGGAGTCCTCATCCGGTAGCCTCCGAGCGATAGCCGACCCCCTACCCCCAGGAGTTCTCCGATGGCCGAACAGACCACGTCTTCGATCGTCGTGGACGCTGCCCCCGGGGCCGTGATGTCGGTGATCGCGGACTTCGCGGCTTACCCCGAGTGGGCCAAGGGCGTCACCCAGGCCGAGGTCGTCTCGACTCTGGAGGACGGCCGTGCCCGAGAGGTCTTCTTCGCCCTCGACGTGTCGCCGATCAAGGACGAGTACACCCTCGAGTACACCTGGCACGGCGACGAGCAGGTCGACTGGACGCTGGTCGAGGGCAAGATGCTCACCGCCCTCGACGGCTCCTACGTGCTCTCCGACCTCGGCAACGGTTCCACCGAGGTGGCCTACCGCCTCGCTCTCGACGTGTCGATCCCCCTGATCGGCATGCTCAAGCGCAAGGGCGAGAAGATCCTGATCGACGCCGCGCTGAAGGGATTGAAGAAGCGCGTCGAGTCGCTGTGAGCGGCCCCGGGCCGAGGATCCTGCTCTTCACCGGCAAGGGCGGGGTAGGCAAGTCCACGATGTCGGCCGCCACGGCGGTCCGGGCAGCGGCCTCCGGGTTGCGCACGCTGGTGCTCTCGACGGATGCGGCGCACTCGTTGGCCGACGCGTTCGACGAGGAGGTCGGGGCCGACCCGACCCCGGTCCGACCCGGGCTGTGGGTCCAGCAGGTCGACGCGCAGCTCCGCTTCGAGCAGTCGTGGGCAGAGATCCAGGCCTACCTGCGCTCGGTGCTCTCCGTGGTCGGCGTCGACCCCCTGGCGGCCGAGGAGCTCACCGTCCTGCCGGGCGCCGAGGAGATCTTCGCGCTGCTCGAGCTCCGCGAACGGGCGCTGTCCGGCGAGTGGGACGTGCTGGTCGTCGACTGCGCCCCCACGGCCGAGACGCTGCGGCTGCTTGCCATGCCCGAGGCGTTGGGCTGGTACATGCAACGCCTCTTCGGCGTGCAGCGCACCGTGGTGCGGGCCCTCAGGCCGGTCCTGACCCGCGCTGCCGGTGTGCCGATGCCGGGGGACGCGGTCTTCGATGCCGTGGAGCGGCTGCACGCCGAGCTCGACGAGGTCCGTGGGCTGCTCTGTGGGCCACGCGCCAGCGTCCGCCTCGTGCTCACCCCGGAGCGGATGGTGCTGGCCGAGGCCCGGCGCAGCTTCACCACGCTGTCGCTCTTCGGTTACCGGGTCGACGGAGTGGTGGCCAACCGGGTGTTCCCTGGTGCTCCGGGCGACGCATGGCGGGCCGGCTGGGTGGCCGCGCAGGAGGGCGTGCTGGCCGACGTCGACGCCTCGTTCGCCGGACTGCCGATCTGGCAGTCGGTCTACCGCGACACCGAGCCGGTCGGTGTCGTCGAGCTCGCTGCCCTGGCCGAGGCCGTGTACGGCGACTCCGACCCACTCGAAGACCCGTCCGGGAACGGACCCCTCCGGGTGACCCGCACCGGAAGTGGAGCAGAATTGCGTCTCGCGCTGCCGCACGTCAGCCGTGCCGAGGTCGACCTGGCCAGGCACGGGAACGACCTGGTCGTGACCGTCGGCTCCTACCGGAGGCTGCTGACGCTCCCGGCGGGCCTGGCCCAGCACCGGGTCGGTTCCGCGCGGATGGAGTGCGACGAGTTGCAGGTGCGGTTCGAGGAGACGACGGCATGAACGAGCAGGGGTCCCCCGACGGGACCGAGCCGCAGGGGCAGTCGGCGCGCCCGTCCGACGTGGGCAGTGTCGGCGAGGAGGCGGCCAAGCTCCTCGGCGCCCTCTCGGGGTGGGCGCGCGAGCACGGGGACGGACTGGGCGACGCGGTGCAGCAGCTCGACGAGCACCTGGGCAGTGCTTCGCCCGAGTGCAGCTGGTGCCCCGTGTGCCGGGTCGCCCACGTGGTGCGCAGCACCAGCCCCGAGGTGCGCGACCACCTGGCGAGTGCCGCTGCGTCACTGGTGCAGGCCGCCGCCGGGCTGCTCGCCGGCGCCACGGGTGCCACCGGTGCCGAAAGTGCGGCCGGTGCTCCTGGTGCTCCCGGTGCTCACCGCCCCGCTCGGTCCGGCGTGGAGCACATCGACCTGGACAGGGACGACCCCCGACCGGACTGGAACATCGACGCCGACCGGCCCGACGAGGAGGAGGACCCGCGGTGAGTGGACTCGCATGCGGTATCGACGTCGGAGGCACCAAGATCGCGGGCTGCGTGGTGGACGCCGACGGCACCATCCTGGAGCAGGCCCGAGTGGAGTCGCCCGCCACCAGCGCCGACGCGATCGGCCAGGCCATCGAGGAGCTGGTGCGCCGGTTGCAGTCCCGGCACGACATCTCGTCGGTGGGTGTCGGCGCTGCGGGGTTCGTCGACCGCAATCGCGCGGTCGTGATGTTCGCCCCCAACCTCGCGTGGCGCGACGAGGACCTCAAGAGCCGCCTCGAGAAGCGCCTGGCTCTTCCCGTCGTGATCGAGAACGACGCCAACGCCGCAGCCTGGGGCGAGTTCGAGTTCGGGGCCGGCAAGGACGTCGACGACCTGCTCCTGGTGACGGTGGGCACAGGTGTCGGTGGCGGCATCGTGCTGGACGGCAACCTCTACCGGGGCGCCTTCGGGGTCGCCGCGGAGATCGGCCACCTGCAGGTGGTGCGGCACGGGCGGCTCTGCGGCTGCGGCAACCGCGGATGCTGGGAGCAGTACGCGTCCGGGTCCGCCCTGGTGCGCGACGCGCGGGAGGCGGCCGAGGGCGGCTCGTTGCAGGCCCAGGCGCTCGTGCAGCGCGCCGGGGGAGACCCGGCAGCGATCACCGGCCCGATGATCAGCGCGGCCGCCGCGGAAGGTGATCGGTTCGCGCTCGAGCAGCTCGAGCAGCTCGGCCACTGGCTGGGCGCGGGGATCGCGTCGCTCACGGCCGTCCTCGACCCCGCCGTGGCGGTGATCGGCGGCGGTGTGTCCGAGGCCGGCGACCTGCTCCTCGACCCGATCCGGACCTCGTTCCGCGCCGAGCTCACCGGACGTGGACACCGACCCGAGCTGGAGATCCGCAAGGCCCAGCTCGGCAACACCGCGGGCATGATCGGTGCGGCAGACCTGGCGCGTCGGTCCAGCTGACGCGACCTACTCGATCAGGCGCACCGGGTCGCCACCGATGTTGGCGTCCCAGGTGGTGAAGTCGGTGACAGTGCCACCGAAGGTGATCTGCACCCGGAACCAGCAGCCGCCCAGCGTGGACGGGTTGCAGTTGTAGTCGTTGGGCAGCGGGATCACCATGTGCTGCACCTGGCCGTCATGCGTGGTGTTCTTCACGTTGACGGTGCAGTTGCTCAGACTGGTGTAGTTGCCGCCGTTGAGGGCGCCCTTGCAGCCAGGGACGTTGGAGCTGGCCTTGATCGACCCGGTGGCGTCCGCGGGAGCGATCACCTTGACGGTGCCGCCCGAGGAACCCGCACCGTCGGCGACGTCGTAGAAGTCGAAGGCGACGTACTGGCCACGGGAGGCCGGCAGTGCCCGGATCAGGTTGAACTGGGCGGTGCTGGAGCTCGCGTTCTGCAGGATCGGCATCCGCGAGAACCCGGAGACGGAGACCTGGGAGCGCATCGAGGTGTTCGTCGGCACCGCGCGCAGGGCGAACGAGTTGAGGCCCTGGCCGGTCGTGTCGTTGCCCGCGACCGCAGAGGCCGCCGCGTTCCCGCTGTAGACCATCGGGCTCAGGCTGCTCTTGTTGTTCGGCGTCGGCGTGCCTCCCAGCGAGACGTTGGTGCGCACCTGGAGGAAGTAGTCACCCTTGGCCGTGGGTGTGAAGGTGCACAGCGAGACCCACTGGTGGAAGACCCGCGACACTTCCTGGTTGTAGCTGCTGCTGCTCTTCTTCAGCGAGTTGGCCGAGGGAGTGGCGACGCCCCGGAACTGCTTCGTGCAGCCGCTGATCGGGGTGGCCTTGCGCGGGTCGTTGGTCTCGGTCTGGCCACGGAGCACGAAGGTGGTGTCGGGCGGGTTCGAGCCGATCGAGCCGAAGCCGGGGTTGTAGTCACCCGAGCAGTAGTTGGAGTAGGCGTTGTCGTAGCGCGCCAGCCCGTCGGTGGTGGTGTAGTCGTTCATGTTGTTGGTGAAGCCGCTGGACGCCAGGCTGGTGCAGTTCACGCTCGTGTAGACGTAGGCCGGGTCGTAGATCTGCACGTCGATGGGCGTGCCCACCGCGGCGGGCTCGACCTTGACGGCGAAGAAGTAGCCCTCCTCCTTGAACTCGTCGTTCTTGCCGGCGACGCACTCGTAGACCGGGCCGGCTGAACTACCCGAGACGCAGGTCTTGGTCATGTAGCGGTCCCCCTGCACCTTGTCGGTGGCCGGGCCCTCGATGGCCGCCCAGAACTGCGGGTTGGACGTGCAGTTGGGGAACGGCGAGGCGGGCAGGGCGGTGCCGCTCGGCTGCGCGGCGCCGGGCTGGCTGGGCGGCTCGTTGCCGAAGATGTTGCACGGGCTGCCCATCGGTGCGGGCGCGGTGAAGTCGGCGACGGCGCTACGGGTGATCCGGGCGTGCGGCGTGCCGATGTAGACGCCGAACGTGTTGTCGATGCGCGTGGAGACCGTCACCTTGAGCTCGCTCGGAGCGTCACCCTGGGCGACGGTGACCGTGGTGAGTCCGCCCTTGGCGCCGTTGGTGTACCCGTTCTTCGACGACACCTCGAGCGCCTTGGCGCGCGCTGCCGGCAGGTCGGCGGGCATGTAGGTGACACCGGCGAGCGCGGCGGCGTCGGCCGCCTTCTGGACCCGCTCGATCTCGAGGTACCAGCGGGCCGTGTCGACCCCGAGTGCGGCCATGCCCAGGAACACGGTGGGGACGAGGATCGCCACCATGACCGCGGCGTAGCCACGTTCGCGGCTGCGCTCGGCCAGGCGCTCCCTCAGCCGCGAGGAGAAGCGCCCCCTCATGGATGCGTGCCGGGGGCGCAGGTCAATGTCGGCAGGGGCTCGACGGCGAACACGGAGTGGTCGTCGATCTCCTTGCTGTCACCGATGAGGCCGGTGACGAAGTTGTGCTTCGCCTTCATGTAGATGCCCACCGAGTCGGGCGGGGTGTTCGCGCAGGCGTTGATCGTGGTGGAGACCCAGGTGCCGCCGTAGTAGCGGAACTGCTCCTTGGAGTCGATCCACTTGTAGCGCACGCAGTTGGAGCCGCACGACCAGGTGGTGTTGCCGTTGCTGCCGGGGTAGCCCTTGTCGTTGGCCTTGTAGACCCACAGTTCCTCGATGGAGTCCTTGGGCAGCGCGGTGCCGGCGACCTGGATCGCGTTGGCCGCGAGCTGGGCCATCATCGGGGCGTTGGCGGGCGAGCAGGGCGCGACGCAGTCGCCGCCCTCGTTCAGTCCGCCGGGGCCGGCCGCGGCGTTGGCGGAGGCCATCCGGCCACCGACCCGGACCGCGGAGGTGAGCGCGACGTCGTCCTTCATCAGCAGTGACAGCTCAACGATGCCGAAGACCAGCAGCAGCAGCAGTGGCGTGACCAGTGCGGCCTCGACCACCACGGCCCCGCGCTCGTTCCTGCGACGGGTCGACCCCGTGCGGCTCCTGCGCATTGACGTTCCTCCCCTAGGCCCTGCCGAACGATTCCCAGGAATCGCAGGGCGAGCGTAGGACGCCGAGCCTGCCCTGCAGGCGGAAACGGACGCAATTGGCCCGATCGACGCTGGGGGGATGACCCAGGTGGACTACTTCTGCGCGTCCGGGAGGGGCTACGTGCGGTAGCCGGGCACCAGCTCGACGGCCAGCTGTTCGAGGAACAGCCCGACGTCGGTGACGATCCCTCGGGCCTGCGAGGAGCCCCGGTCGGACAGCTTGGTCACGGTCGCCGGGTTGATGTCGACGCAGACCAGGGGGACCGACGCCGGGAGGATGTTGCCGGTGGCCACCGAGTGCAGCATGGTGGCGACCATCAGGCAGAACCCGACGTCGGTCAGCTTGGCGCGCATCGCGCGCTGGCCCTCGATCACGTCGGTGTAGACGTCGGGAAGCGGTCCGTCGTCGCGCACCGAGCCGACCAGCACGAACTCCTTGTCGTGCTTGACCAGCGCGTGCATGATGCCGCCGGTGAGCACGCCGCTGTCCACGGCATGCCGGATCGAGCCCTCCTTGCGGATGGTGTTGAGGGCCCGGATGTGGTGCTCGTGGCCGTGCTCGACACCGCGGCCCATGGCCAGGTCGACGCCCAGGCTGGTGCCGTAGAGCGCGCTCTCGATGTCGTGGGTGGCCAGCGCGTTGCCGGCGAACAGCACGTCGACGTACCCCGCGTGCACGAGCGCGACCATGGCGGGCGCGGCGCCGGTGTGCACCACGCCCGGACCGCCGACCCAGAGCACCTTCTTGCCGGCTTCCTTCGCGTCGCGCATGCCCTGGGCGACCTGGCGCACGAGCACGGCCTGGGGCTTCTCGCTGGAGACGTCGGACTCCATGAACCCGAACGAGCTGCCGGTCTTGATGCTCTCGGGCACCTCGACCTTGATGCCGTCGGCGCTGGTCACGACGTGCATGCCCGCCCGGACGTCGGCCATCGGCAGCGTGTAGACGCGGGTCGCGACCTGGTCGGTGAACTCGACGACGAGTCCGCAGTCCATCTCGGGGTTCTCCACGTCGAGCCAGCGGCCCGCGAACCGGATCCGGGAGGCCAGGTTGGTGGTGGAGTAGAAGCCGTCGGGGAACACGCCGTCCTGCGTGCACACCGCGGTGACGGCCTGACCGGGGTCGACCTGGTTGACCCCGCGGGTCTGCAGCCGCATCAAGAGCCGCTGCAGCGCGTCTTCGTCCTCGGCCATCACCGTGATCGTGGCCTCGGAGATGTCACCCGAGTCGTGGCCGACCACGAAGTTCTCGATGGCGTAGTCGCCCTCGTACTCCCGGATGTCGTCCAGGATCCGGCTCAGCACGCCGCTGTCCATCAGATGTCCACTGACCTCGACGGTCTCGCTCACAGTCACCGCGACAGCGTAGCGACCCGGTGCGCCGTCCCCAGGTGGGGGAGGGGCGCGTCGGGCGCCGCGAATTTCGGCGAACCGGCGTGGCACTTCTCGTCTTCCGGGACACTCGTGCGGTGAGTGACGACGTGCAGCCGGGACCCGCTGACGCGGCGCCGTCCCGCGACCGACAGCTGCAGGGGCTGGTGCTCGGCCTCTTCGCCGTGCTCTACCTGGTGATGTTGGCGGCCGCGGCGGCACGTGCCAGCGCGCCCCTGTCCGACCCCGACACCCCGTGGCACCTGGTGATGGGGCACGCCT
>JBBQRV010000193.1:0-7263 GCA_038214475.1 Propionibacteriales bacterium
GGGGCGCACACGGCGGCGTGGCCGGGGGGGGTGCGGGCCCCCCCCCCCGGGCCGGGATCGAAGAGCGACAGCTCGCCGAACATCTGCCCGGGACCCAGGATCGCCAGCAGGTTCTCGCGCCCGTCGGAGGAGGTGCGACCGAGCTTCACCTTGCCCTCGAGCACGACGTAGAGGGTGTCCCCGGAGTCGCCCTCACGGAAGAGCACGTCGCCGCGGCGCAGCGCGTGGTCGGTCATCGAGGAGCGCAGTGCCGCCGCCGCCTCGTCGTCGAGTGCGCTGAACAGGGGAGCCTGGCGAAGCACGTCGTCGTCCACCGTGGGGTCCTCCTCGTCTGCGACGGCCCGGGTCAGGCGTGTCTGTCGTGGCTGAAGATACCCCACCGCGAAGTCACGCCGGGGTGCGGATCACGGATGGCTCACAGATAGCGCAGCCACAGGTAGGGCACGCACACCCCGATCGTCACCACGGTGACCAGGGCGCCGTACTTGGTGAACTCCCAGAAGCCGATCCGGTGTCCGGCCCGCTCGGCGATGCCGAGCACCACCACGTTGGCCGACGCGCCGATCGCGGTGGCGTTCCCGCCCAGGTCGGCACCGAGCGCGAGGGCCCACCACAGCACGTGGCCGCCGGGGCCCTGGTTGTCGACCAGGCCCGAGACGATCGGACTCATGGTGGCGACGTAGGGGATGTTGTCGACGATCCCGGAGAGCACCGCCGAACCGGTGAGCAGGCCCATGGTGGCCAGGCCGAGGCGGCCGTCGGTGGCGTCGACCGCGGCCTTGGAGATGTGCTCGATCACCCCGGTCTCGACCAGCCCGCCGACCATCACGAAGAGGCCCGCGAAGAACACCAGCGTCGGCCACTCGACCTCCTCGAGCGCCTGCGTCGTGGTGACGCTGGTGATCAGGACGAGGAAGCCCGCACCGAGCAGGGCGACCACCGACGGTTCGTAGTGCAGCACCGGGTGCAGCACGAAGGCAGCGACGACCAGGCCGAGGACGCCCAGCGACTTGAGCAGGAGCGGGGTGTCGGTGATCGCCTCACGCTCGTTGAGCTGCATCACCAAATCGGTGCGCTCGGCGTCGAAGACGAACTCCTTGCGGAACATCCAGCGGCACATGCCCAGGAAGACGACCATCAGCACCACCACGATCGGCGCCATGTTGGTCAGGAAGTCGTTGAAGGTCAGCCCGCCGCGGCTCGCGATGATGATGTTGGGCGGGTCTCCGACGAGGGTGGCGGCGCCGCCGATGTTGGAGGCCATCACCTCGGCGATGAGGTACGGCGTCGGCCGCAGACCGAGCCGCTCGCAGACCAGGAACGTGACCGGCGCGATGAGCAGCACCGTGGTCACGTTGTCGAGCAGGGCGGAGGCCACCGCGGTGAGCACGCACAGCATCACCATCAGCCGGTAGGGCTGGCCCTTGGCCCGCTTGGCCGCCCAGATCGCGATGAACTCGAAGATGCCGGTGCGACGGAGCACCGAGACGATGATCATCATCCCGAGCAGCAGGAAGATGACGTTCCAGTCGACCCCGGTCTCCTCGCTGAAGAACGCGCCTTCGGCGTTGCTGATGTGCAGCAGCAGCATCAGCCCGGCTCCGCCGAGGGCGACCTTGGTGCGGTGCACCTTCTCGGTGGCGAGCAGCACGTAGGCAACGACGAAGATGGCGACGGCGACGATCGCGGTGGGGGCCACGGGCAGCTCCGGAGGGGTCGGGGGTCGGGAAGGGAATCGCCGACCAGACTTCCCGGCACACCGCGGCCACCCTATCGTCCGGGTTAGGCTCGGTGACGTGCAGGCACACGAGCTCGCGTCCCCCTACCCCACGGTGCGGATGGACACGTCCGCCCTCGACGCGGTCCGGCTGCTGACGGAGGAGCAGCGCCCGGGCCTGATCGTGGTCGACGACAACGACCACCCGATCGCGATCATGCCCGCCTCCGAGGTGCTGCGCTTCGTGATCCCGGGCTACGTCCAGGACGATCCGGCGCTGGCCCGGGTGCTCGACGAGGCGTACGCCGACAAGATGTGCGACGCGCTGGCGGCGAAGACGGTGGCCGACCTGATGCCCAAGGACCGGATCGCCCTGCCCGTGGTGTCCCCCGACGACACGGTGCTGGAGATCGCCGCGCTGATGGCGGCCACCCGGAGCCCGCTGGTGGCGGTGCTCGAGTCCGACAGCAAGACCGGCTCGCTGCTCGGGGCGATCAGCGTCACCCAGCTGCTCACCCGGCTGCTCCCGCTGCCCTGATCGGCAGGACGGGCGGTGTCGCCGCCAGCACGTACTCTTGCCCCGTGCCTGACACGTCCCTGGTCCGCCGCGCGCGCAAGATCGACCGCGTGCTGGCCGCGACGTACCCCGAGGCCCGCTGCGAGCTCGATTTCGACAACCCCTTCGAGCTGCTCGTGGTCACCGTGCTGAGCGCGCAGACCACCGACAAGCGGGTCAACGCCGCCCGCCCGGCGCTGTTCGCGGCCTATCCCGACGCGCCGGCGATGGCCGGCGCCGACCGGGCCCACCTCGAGCAGCTGGTCGGCCCGCTGGGGTTCTTCCGGGCCAAGACCGAGAGCCTGCTGAAGCTCTCCCAGACGCTGGTCGAGAAGTACGACGGACAGGTGCCTGGTCGGCTCGCCGACCTGGTGACCCTGCCCGGCGTGGGCCGCAAGACCGCCAACGTGGTGCTCGGCAACGCCTTCGACATCCCGGGCATCACCGTCGACACGCACTTCGGTCGGCTGGCCCGTCGGTTCGGGTGGACCGACGAGACCGACCCGGTCAAGGTCGAGCACGCCGTGGGTGCGCTGTTCCCCAAGCGCGACTGGACGATGCTCTCGCACCACCTGATCTGGCACGGGCGACGCCGCTGCCATGCCCGCAACCCGGCCTGTGGCGCCTGCCCGGTAGCGGCGTGGTGCCCCGCGTTCGGCGAGGGGCCGACCGATCCGGTGGTGGCCGGCAAGCTGGTCCGCACCGAGGGCCGGGCATGAGCCGGTTCGGCGCACGCACGGCGGGACTGCTGGTCCTCACGACCCTGGCGGGACTGGTGGCGCTGGCAGGCTGCGCCCCGTCGTCGCAGGGCGACGGCTTCACGGTCCCGGCGGTCGGGCCCTCGAAGGTGGACGTGGACACGCCCGCCCTGCGAGCGGCCAAGGCCGAGGCCGGCATCGCCGACTGTGCGCCGGGCACCGGCAGCAACGACCTGCCCGCGCTCACGCTGCCCTGCCTGGGCGGCGGGCCGGAGGTCCGGCTCGACACGTTGCGGGGGCCGCTGGTCGTCTCGGTCTGGGCCCAGTGGTGCGGACCGTGTCGTCAGGAGCTCCCCTACTACGAGCAGCTGTCCGAGAAGTACGCCGGCCGGCTGTCGGTGATCGGGATCGACTTCACCGACGTCCGACCGCAGGGCGCGCTCGAGCTGCTCGCACAGACCGGTGCCACGTTCCCTCAGCTCGCCGACCCCGACGGCAGCATCGCGGCCGAGAAGCCCTTCCCCCAGATGGACAAGATGCCCGTGGTCCTCCTGGTCGACGCCGAAGGCCGCGTCGTGCACACCCAGCTGGGGGAGATGACGTCGTTCGCCGAGCTCGACGCCCTGGTGGGGCAGCAGCTCGAGGTGGGCGCGTGATCCCCGACTGGCTCGAGCCGGTCCGTGCCGCCACGAAGACCATCACCGCCGACGAGCTGTCGCGCTATGTCCCTCCCGAGGGGTCCGATCCCCGGCCGGGAGCCGTCCTGATGCTCTTCGGTGACGGGGGGCGCGGCCCGGAGCTGCTGCTCACCGAGCGGGCGCACCACATGCGGTCCCATCCCGGGCAGGTGTCCTTCCCGGGGGGTGCGGTCGACCCGGGCGATGCCGGGCCGGTGGCCGCGGCGCTGCGCGAGGCGGAGGAGGAGACCGGCCTCGACCCTGCCGGCGTCGAGGTGCTCGGCGAGCTCCCCGTGCTGTGGCTCCCCCCGAGCAACTTCGCGATCACCACGGTCCTGGGCTGGTGGCGCGAGCCGAGCCCGGTCGGGGTGGTCGACCCTGACGAGGTGCACTCGGTGCTGCGGGTCCCGGTGTCCCACCTGCTCGACCCGGCCCACCGGGTCACCACCGTGCACCCCCTGGGTCGCTTCGGCCCGGGCTTCCTGCTCGGCGGCGAGCTGATCCTCTGGGGCTTCACCGCGGGCATCGTCTCCAGACTCTTCGACCACGTCGGGTGGACCGAACCGTGGGACCCTGACGTGCAGTTCGAGCTCAAGGACTGGATGATCTTCGGCAGGAACAACGACGGCGTCGAGCTCCCCGACCTGCCCGTGCCCAACACCAACTTCCAGGAGGGCCCCGGCCGATGAACCTTCTCGACTGGATCCTGGTCGTCCTCGTCCTCGCCTACGCCCTCAGCGGCTACTGGCAGGGCTTCATCACCGGTGCCTTCGCGACCGGTGGCCTGCTGCTCGGCGGCCTGGTCGGCATCTGGCTTGCTCCGCTGGCCCTGGGCGACGCGAACCCGTCGGTCTGGGTCTCCCTCGGTGCCCTGTTCGTGGTGATCCTGTGCGCCACCGTCGGGCAGGCGCTGCTGCAGTACGCCGGAGCCAGGATCCGGGCCCGGATCAAGTGGCAGCCGGTGCGGGCCGTCGATGCTGTCGGCGGCGCGGCGTTGAGCGCGGCAGCGGTGCTGCTGGTGGCGTGGGCGCTGGGCCTGGCGGTGTCCGGATCGCGGATCGTCGGCATCACCCCGCAGGTGCGCAACTCGCTGGTGCTGCAGAAGGTCAACGAGGTGCTCCCGCAGTCGGCGGGCGGCGTCCTCAACGCCTTCAACAACGTCGTCGGCACCAGCTTCTTCCCCCGTTACCTCGAGCCCTTCGCGCCCGAGACGATCGTCGAGGTCAAGCCGCCCAACAGCCGGATGCTGCAGGACCCCGACGTCCAGGCCGACGCGGCGAGCGTGTTCAAGATCCACGGCCAGAACTCGTGCGGCCGCGGCGTCGAGGGCAGCGGCTTCCTGTACGCCAACGACCGGCTGATGACCAACGCCCACGTGGTGGCGGGTGTCACCGACCCCGAGGTGCTGATCGGACAGCAGGCGGTGCCGGCCACGGTGGTCCTCTACGACCCCGAGCTGGACCTCGCCGTGCTCAGCCTCGATGACCACGGGCAGCCGCACCTTGCCTTCGACGACACCGTCAAGGCCGGGCAGAACGTGGCGGTGCTCGGCTACCCGCAGGACGGCCCCTACGACGTCGAGCCAGCCCGGATCCGGGCGCTCCAGCGGCTGCGCTCGCCCAACATCTACGGCGACGGCCGGGTGGTGCGTGACGTGATCTCGCTGCGCGGCCTGGTCCGCCCGGGCAACTCAGGCGGCCCACTGGTCACCTCGAAGGGCGACGTGGCAGGCGTGGTCTTCGCAGCCTCGGTGACCGACGCGCAGACCGGCTACGCACTGGCGGCCGGGTCCGACGACTTCGACGCGGCGGCAGCCCGCGGGGCCTCCGCGTCGGCCCAGGTCAGCAGCGGGGGCTGCACGGGCTGACCAACAGCGCCCCGGCTCAGGAACGCTTGGTGAGGGCGGTCTTGGTCTCCTGTGCCTGCGCGATCGCCCGCTCCGGTCCCCGGACCTTCTTCACCTTGCGCAGACCGATGAAGGCGCACAGGGCGGCGACGAGCACGTAGCAGCCGGTGACGATCAGGAACGACCAGTGCAGCGCCAGGCCCTTGCCGCCCCAGTTGATGAAGTACGCGACGGTCACCGACAGCAGGATCACCGCGATCAGCAGCAGGAAGGCGGCCACGGCGAACAGCGCGGCCCCGATTCCACCGGTCTTGACACTGATCTTCAGCTCCGACTTCGCGAGCTGGATCTCCTTGGAGATCAGGGTCGAGATGTCGCGGCTGGCGTCGGAGACGAGCCTGCCGATGGTGGGGTCGCTGTCCTTGACCGGTTCCATGTGCTTCCCTCTGTTGGACGTCTCGGGTTCCGCGTGCCGACCCTACAACGGTGTCCGCGCGGTGCGCAGGCTCGGTGGTGGGCAGGTTCGCCGGCATGGTGGGAGCCGGGCCCTCCCCCGCTAGGATGAGCCATGGTGAGCCGGGAAGTCTGGTCGGCACGTCGCCCGCGGGCGACGTCATTCCCTACGACGACCCAGGGGTCCCTTTCGTGATCACGAGCCGCCGCTTCCTCCTGCCCGATCCCGACCAGCACGAGACGACGTTCCTGGGCGACCTGTTGCGTCGCGAGATGGTCGGCGGCGCCATCGCCCTGGTGGCCGCCGTCGTCGCCGTGGTGTGGGCCAACTCCGCCTGGGGCGGCTCCTACCTCGACTTCCGGCACCTCCAGGTCGGCCCGCTCGACCTCGAGCACTGGGCCGCCGAGGGCGCCCTGACCCTGTTCTTCTTCGTGGCCGGCCTCGAGGTCAAGCGCGAGTTCGTGGTCGGCTCCCTGCGCCGTCCCGCGGACGCGGCCGTGCCGGTGGCCGCGGCGCTGTGCGGGGTCGCCGTACCGGCCCTGCTCTACCTGGCCGTGAACGCCACCGCGACCGACGGCCGCCCCGGGGGCTGGGCGGTGCCCGCGGCCACCGACATCGCCTTCGCCCTGGCCGTGCTGGCAGTGGTCGGCTCCAACCTGCCGACCTCGCTGCGCGCCTTCCTGCTCACCCTGGCCGTCGTCGACGACCTGGTGGTGATCGTGATCATCGCGGTGTTCTTCACCGACACCCTGCACGTGGGGCCCCTCCTCCTGGCGGCGGTCGCCCTGGCCGGGTGGGCGGTGGCCCAGCGGCTGCGGGTGCGCAGTCCCCTCGTCTACCTGCCGCTGGCCCTGGCCGCCTGGTGGTTCACGCACGAGAGCGGGATCCACGCCACCGTCGCCGGGGTGCTGCTCGGCCTGCTGACCCGGGTCCGCCCGGACGAGACCGAGAGCTCCAGCCCCGCCGAGCGCCTGGAGCACGCGCTCTCCCCCCTGTCGTCGGGGATCGCGGTCCCGTTCTTCGCGCTGCTCTCTGCCGGAGTCGTCATCGACGGTGGCGCACAGCTGCTCCGCGACCCGGTCGCCATCGGCGTGGTGCTGGGACTCGTGGTCGGCAAGCCGCTGGGCATCCTCGGCGGCAGCTTCCTGGTGACGCGGTGGACGCGCGCCGAGCTCAACGACGACCTGGCCTGGCGCGACGTCATCGGGGTCGCGGTGCTCGCCGGCATCGGGTTCACGGTGTCGCTCCTGGTCTCGGACCTGTCCTTCGCCGGTGGCCAGAGAGAGGCGGCCAAGACGGCGGTGCTGGTGGCCTC
>JBBQRV010000194.1:0-7252 GCA_038214475.1 Propionibacteriales bacterium
TGGGTGCTCGACCCCGACGGGGACCCGGCCACCCAGGACGCCCCGCAGGTGGTCAACGGCTCCTGGTCGATCGGGGCCGGACCGGGCTGCGACCTGTCCTTCCAGCCGGACCTCCAGGCGCTGCGCGCCGCGGGGATCCTGCCCGTCTTCGCCGCCGGCAACTTCGGCGCCGGCGCCTCCAGCAGCACCAGCCCGGGCAACTACCCCGAGGCGCTGTCGGTCGGCGCGGTGAGCAACACCGGCCTCGTCTACGGCTCCAGCAGCCGCGGCCCGTCGTCGTGCGGCGGCCGCACGCGGGCGTTCCCGGACCTGGTCGCACCGGGCGTCGACATCCTCACCACCGACCGCTACGGGCTCTACCAGGTCGCCTCCGGCACCTCGATGGCCGCACCGCACGCCGCCGGGGCGCTGGCCCTGCTGCTCAGCGCCCACCCGGGTCTCACCCCTGACAGCCAGCTCGCCGCACTCACGAGCACGGCCGCCGACCTCGGCGTCCTGGGCCCGGACCCGTCGTACGGCAACGGCCTGCTCGACGTGGCGGCCGCGCTGGCGGCGCTCGGTGGGGTGCCCGACACGGTGGGGCCGGCCACCGGGGCGGTCTCGGTCTCGCCCGGCCTGACCAACGGGGCTGATCCGGCCGGTGTCGAGGTGCTCGCCACGGCGGATGACACGGCCGGCGGCGGGTCCGACGTGCTGGCTGCGGAGTACTTCGTGGACGCGATCGGCCCCGACGGTGCGGGAGCGGCGATGGACCTGACCGGCTCCGGACCGACGGCCCAGGCGAGGGCCACTCTCGCCGCTGCGACGGTGACGGCGCTCGGCTCCGGCACCCACGCCGTGTGGGTGCACGCCCAGGACGCCGCCGGCAACTGGGGGCCCCCGGTGTCGGTGGACCTGGTGGTGGACACCGTCTCGCCGGTGGTCTCGGGGGTGGCGGCGACGCCGAACCCGACCTCCGGAGAGCCCGACGTGGCGCTCTCGGCGTCCGTGTCGGACAACCTGACGGCGGTCACGCGGGCGGAGTGGTTCACCGGAGCGGATCCGGGGGTCGGCAACGCAACGTCGATGGCGGTCTCCGGGGCAGGGCCGTGGAGCCTGGCCGCGACCGTCGACGTGACCGGCTGGGCCAGCGGGGCGTATCCGGTGACGGTGCGGGCCCGGGACGCAGTCGGCAACTGGAGCGACGTGGCCTCGACCCTCCTCGAGGTGACCGCCGCGCCGCCCGCGGGCGAGCTGGTGTTCTCCCTGGCAGGCCGCTCGAAGCCGCCCGGGGTGAACGGTGTGGGCGACGACGCCGACCTGTTCGGCTGGGACGGGGCGGCCTTCAGCCGGTCGTTCGACGCCTCGGCCTTCGGCCTCCCGGGCAACGCCAACGTGGACGGCTACGACCGGGTGGACTCGACGCACTTCTACCTCTCCTTCAGAGGGGCGAGCACCACCGTCCCGGGACTGGGTGCCGTGCAGGACGAGGACGTCGTCTACTACGACGCGGGGACCTGGTCGCTGTGGTTCGACGGCACCGCTCACGGCCTGACCGCGGACCAGCAGGACATCGACGCCTTCAACATCCAGGGCACGACCCTGTACTTCTCCACGATCGGGAACCGCAGCCTGCCCGGGGTGGCGGGCAGGGCTGACAATGCGGACATCTACCGCTGGAACGGCTCGGACTTCGCTCGGGTGTGGGACGCGACCGCGAACGGGTTGGCGGGCGCGGCCAACGTGGACGGCTACGTGCGGGTCGACGCGACGCACTTCTACCTGTCCTTCAGCCCCGTCACGACGGCGGTGCCGGGCCTGGGCACGGTGCAGGAC
Source organism: Propionibacteriales bacterium (assembly GCA_038214475.1). GTDB lineage: Bacteria > Actinomycetota > Actinomycetes > Propionibacteriales > Nocardioidaceae > Nocardioides. Next base: position 1,816 of record JBBQRV010000194.1, read on the forward strand.
GAGGACGTGGTCGGGTTCTCGACGGGCACCTGGTCGACGTACTTCGACGGGACCGCGCACGGGTTGACCGCGAACAACCAGGACCTCGACGCCTTCGACATTCCCTGAGCCCGACAGTCGGACCGACGGGCGACAGACCGGCCAGACCACCGGCGGTGGCCCCAGCACCCACTCCAGGGGCCGCCGCCGGCCCACTGCGCGACGCCGTTCGCCCTCCGCGGAACCGATCCGCCCTGCTGGGGACTCATCATGGGTGGGAGCAGCGGAAGGAGGCCCGGTGGCGTCAGTGCGGCGTGACGACGACTTCGCGGAGTTCGCCGCGGCCCGCTACCGCACCCTGGTCCGGGCCGCGGTGCTCCTGGGCTGCTCCCACGAGGCTGCCGAGGACGCCGTCCAGGACACCCTGGTGCGCTGCTTCGTCTCCTGGTCGCGGGTGCAGGCAGCCGACGACCGCGAGGCCTACGTCTACCGGATGCTGGTCAACGGCCTGCGCAGGGCCGCCCGCCGGCACTGGAACCGCGAGACCCCACGGGCCGAGGTCCCGGAGTCCGGCTCCACCGCGGACCCGGCCGGTGAGGTGGCGTTGCGCGAGTCCGTGGTCGCGGCGCTGGGCCGGCTGGCCCACGAACGCCGCGACGTGGTCGTGCTGCGCTACTACGCCGACCTCTCCGAGCGGCAGGTGGCCCAGGCACTGGGCATCCCGGCCGGCACGGTGAAGAGCCGCGCCGCTCGGGCCCTGGCCGAGCTCGCCGCCGACCGGTCGCTGGACGGCCTGGCCACCGACGGCTCCACGTTGCACCGGCAGGAGGACTGACATGGACGAGCACGACCTCAGCACGCTGCTGCGCCGCTCCGGCGACACCATCGAGGTGGTCGACGTACGGCCCGGCGAGCTCGCGGACCGTGGCCGCCGCCGCCGCCGTACCACTCGACTGGCCCGGGGCGCCGCGCTCGTGGCCACGGTCGCCGCCCTCGGCGCGGGAGCGCTGGGAGTCGACTCCCTGCGCACCGGGCCCGACCCCGGTCCAGCGGCCGCAGTCGTGGGGTGCACCGACCAGGTGACCCCGCGGGTGCTGCCGTCGTGGGCGCGGGCGGGGTTCAGCGACCCCGAGCCCCGGATGCCGTACGTCGAGAGCGCGGACGGCTCGATCATCGCGATCCTGTGGGGCCGGCTGTCCTCGCCGCCGTCACCGGAGGTGAACAACAAGATCCTCTGGGTGGCCCATGACTACGGGCCCACCCCGACCGACCTCAGCATCCGGGCACACCTCGAGGGCGGCGACAGCACGGTCGAACGGACGGTGCCCGGCGGGCCGGGACCGTCGATCATCGACCTGCCCGCGCCCGGCTGCTGGCGTCTCGACCTGACCTGGGACGGCCTGACCGACACCGTCCACCTGGCCTACCGGTGAGCACTGACCGGTTCCCCCGCGGTCAGGAGGAGACCGAGCCGAGCCCGTGCGTGACACCCCACAGGACCGCCTGCGAGCGAGAGGTGACTGACATCTTGCGGTAGGCGGAGCGGATGTAGGACTTGACCGAGTTGATGCTCAGGAACAGCTGCTGGGCGATCTCGAGGTTGGTCATCCCGGAGGCGATCAGCGCCACGATCTCCATCTCGCGGCCGGTCAGTCCGTGCGCCTCCGCGGGGGACTCAGCAGGTGTCGCCCCCGCGCGGGTGCGCGCATGCACCGCCTCGAACGCGGCCACCATCCCGGGGCCGTCGTGCTCCTTGCTCACCCAGCCCGCGAGGCCGTGCTGGGTCACCAGGTTGCGGGCCCGCTCCTCCGTGGCACTGGTGAACACCACGACCCGGCCGTCGTCGCCCGAGCGGGCCAGCCTCGCCAGCGACCCGAGATCGGGCTGCGGGCCGGTGAAGGGATCGAGGAGCAGCAGGTCGGGGCGCGTTCCGTCCCGCTCGGCCGCCGGATCGACCAGGCGGATCCGGGACGGGTGCGGATCCAGCAGCCGGCCCAGCCCGAGCCTGATCAGCTCGTGGCTGTCGACCAGCGCCACGGTCAGCGGCCGGCAGCAACCACCGTCCGATGCAGCACCGTCGGAGTCGCGGGGCTCTGTCGGGTTCTCGCTACGCTGCGCCGTCATGGGACCGTCCTCGAGTCTCCGTTGCTGGCCGCCCGATGCGGCAGGTCGAAGAGCGTCGCGTGCTGCAGGCATGAAAAGTAGTTCGCTCGGCGCTGCTTGTCAAAGCTTTGTCGAAGGGTGATACTTCCGGTGATGAATTCTCCGACACCGTCTCGTTCCCTGCGTATCGGAGAGCTCGCTGCCAAGGTGGGCACCACCACCCATCTGCTCCGGGCCTGGGAGTCCCGCTACTCGCTGCTGCGCCCTACCAGGACCGTCGGGGGCTACCGCCGCTACGGCCGCGAGGACGAGCGCCGGGTCCGCGCGATGCTGGCGCTGCGGGCCCGCGGAGTGGCGGCGCACACCGCCGCGGCCGAGGTGCTCTCGGCCGATCGGCGTCAGGTGGAGCCCGATGCCCGGGGCCGCGTCGGCGCGGTCGGGGGTGACCTGGTGGTCCGGCTCGGGGACCGGCTCACGGCCTTCGACGAGGCTGGTGCGCACGCGCTGCTCGACGAGGTCTTCCGTGACCTCTCCGTGGAGTCCGCGATCACCGACGTGCTGATGCCCTGCCTGCACGCCCTGGGTGACGGCTGGGCGCAGGGTGAGCTCGACGTCGCCCAGGAGCACTTCGCCAGCCACCTGATCCGAGTCCGCCTCGGCGCCCTGGCGGTCGGTTCCCCGAAGCCGGACGCGCCCCGCGTCGTCCTCGCGTGCCCGCAGGGGGAGCAGCACGACCTCGGCCTGCTGGCGCTGGCCGTGGTGCTCGGCCGCGCGGGCTGGGGCACGTGCTTCCTCGGCGCCGACACGCCGGTCGCGGATCTGGTGAGCGCCTGCGCGGCCGTGCGGCCCGCGCTGGTGGTGGTCGCCGGCCGCGATCCCGACGTGCTGCGCGTGCAGCGCCGACCGCTCGGCGCGCTCGCGACCACGACGAGCCTGGTGCTGGCCGGGCCTGCCGCGAGCGCGCGGCTGGCGGCCGCGATCGGGGCGGTCTGCGTGCCCGGCGACCCGGTGCAGGCGGCGCAGCGGCTCTCCGAGCTGCACCGCACGCAACAGCCCCCGCACGTGTGATCACGTCGGGGGCTGTCTCGGTGGTACGCCATCAGGGACTCGAACCCCGAACCCGCTGATTAAGAGTCAGCTGCTCTGCCAATTGAGCTAATGGCGCGTGCGGTGAAGCGAGAGGAACTCTACCAGCGGGTGACCGGGCGGAAAAATCGAGGTGCTCGGTCAGGTGGACTCGAGGACCGCCTGTGCCGCGTTGTGCCCGGCGATGCCCGACACCGCGCCGCCGCGCCGCGCACCCGAGCCGCAGAGGAACACGTTCGGAAGGTCGGTCGCCACCCCCCACCGCTGTGCGGGCGTCTCGAGCAGGGAGCGGGTGGGGGCCCAGGGCCAGTCGAGGTCACCGTGGAAGATGTGCCCACCCGGCATCGCCAGGTCGGCCTCGACGTCCTGCGGGATCTTCGCCTCGAGGCACGGGTTTCCGTCACCGTCGGTGGCCAGGCACGACTCCAGGGGCTCGGCCAGGTAGTGGTTGATCGCCGCGAGGGCGCCGCTCACAGCCTGTTCGCGCGCGTGCTCCTGGGTGAACAGCTCGGCCGGGGTGTGCAGCCCGAAGTAGGTGAGCGTGTGACCGGGGTAGCCGCCGAGGATCGAGTCGTCGGTGAGGCTGTGGCAGTAGACCTCGCCCGGGACGACGCTGGGCACCTGGCCGGCTGCCGCCTGCTGGTAGGCGGTCTCCAGCTGGGTGTAGGTCTCCGCCAGGTGCAGGGTGCCGGCGAACGCCACCTCCGGGTCGATGCCCGACTTCAGTGCCGGCAGTCGGTCGAGCAGGAAGTTGATCTTCAGCTGGGAGCCCGAGGGCTTCAGCTCCGGTGCCTCCGGGTGGCCGAGCAGGATGCCCAGCACCCAGGGGGCGACGTTCGACAGCACGTGCCCGGCCGTCACCGAGCGGGTGCTGCCCTGGTCGTCCCATGTGATCTCGGCCTGCTCGCCGTCGGAGCGGATGCTGCTGACGCCGGCCTCGGTGCGGACCTCGGCGCCGGCCTCGACGGCGGCTCGCAGCAGCGCGTCGGTGACGGCGCCCATGCCGCCCACGGGCACCTTCCACTCGCCGGTGCCGTTGCCGATCAGGTGATAGAGGAAACAGCGGTTCTGCACCATCGACGCGTCGTGCATGGAGGCGAAGGTGCCGATCACTGCGTCCGTCGCGACCACACCGCGGACCACGTCGTCGGAGAACGTGCGCTCGATGACCGAGCCGATCGGCGTCGCCACGAAGTCCTCCCAGATCGACGCGTCGACCTGGTCGCGGATCGCGCGCTCCAGCGGCAGTGGCTCGAGGACAGTGGGGGAGACCACCTCGGCGAGCTGGCGGATCCGCTCGTAGAAGTCGTGCCAGGCGTCGTACGCCCTGTCATCGCCGGTGAGCTCGCGCAGGGAGGCGCGGGTGCCCTCACCCTCGGGTCGCTCGACCAGCAGGCCGCCGGACCGGCCGTCGCGCAGCCACGGCGTGTACGACGCGGTGGTACGTGAGCGGAGCTCCAGGCCCAGCCCGAGGTCGGTGATCAGCTGCTGCGGCATCAGGCTGACCAGGTAGGAGTAGCGGGAGAGCCGCGCGGGCAGCCCCGGGAACGCGGTGCGGGAGACCGCGGCGCCGCCCGTCTGCGGCAGCCGCTCCAGCAGCAGCACGGACTTCCCGGCGCGGGCCAGGTAGGCCGCGGAGACCAGGCCGTTGTGCCCGCCGCCGACGATCACCACGTCGTAGTGGTCCTGCTCAGACTTCATGGCGCCCAACGTATCGCCCGCACTTCCCCTACGGCGGGACCCCGGGCAGGCTGGGAGCAGCGGCGTGGTGGTTCCCGCTCGGGTGTGCCCGATCGGGAATGCCGTCACCGGCAAAGTGGTTTAATGTTTTACGACTTGAGAGAGGTGCCACATGCCCGCCATCACCGTGGACGACCTGACCGTCCTGCCCCGCCTGCCCGAGCCCGGCCTGGGTGACGTCCCCCGCCCGGTGCTGGGGGTGACCACCGCTCCCACCGGCTACGAGGGTGAGGGGTTCCCGGTGCGCCGCGCCTTCGCAGGCATCGACATGCGCCACCTCGACCCGTTCATCATGATGGACCAGATGGGTGAGGTGGAGTATGCGCCGGGCGAGCCCAAGGGCACCCCGTGGCACCCGCACCGTGGCTTCGAGACCGTCACCTACATCATCGACGGCCAGTTCGACCACCAGGACAGCCATGGCGGCGGCGGCACCATCACCAACGGCGACACCCAGTGGATGACCGCGGGGAGCGGCCTGCTGCACATCGAGGCGCCGCCGGAGTGGCTGGTGCAGAAGGGTGGCCTC
>JBBQRV010000195.1:0-7185 GCA_038214475.1 Propionibacteriales bacterium
CGGCGACCCCGTCGCGATGCGCGGCCAGCGCGAGCTGGGTGTCCGCCTCGACCAGGTCGGCGTTCAGCAGTGCGCCCACACGCAGACCACTGGCCGCCGACGACACCACCGGTGCCATCGCGTCGACGGCGTTGCCGGCGACCCAGATGCCCGGCACGGACGTGGCGCCGTGGGGGTCGGCAGGCACGATCGTGCCGAGCAGCTCCCCGTGCATCTCGAAGGGCTCGGGCTCGAGGCCGACCGGGGAGAGGAACTCCGCGCTGGCCCGGAAGCCGGGCGACACCACGACCGCGTCGCACTCCAGCACCTCGCCCGAGCTGAGCCGGAGCCCGGTCAGGACGTCGTCGGTGACCTGCACGCCGGTCGGGGGATCGTCGACGACCCGCACGCCGCGCACAGCCAACCGCTCGAGGTCGTCAGCACCGGGTGCGGATGCGTCCCCGCCCAGCACCACGACCACCCGGTCGGTGAGCTGGCGGAAGAGCAGCGCCTGATGCGCCGCGAAGCCGTCGGTGGCCAGCACGACGACGGCCCGGTCGCGGGACCTCCCAGCCGTGGCAGTAGGGACAGTGCAGGACGTCGCGGCCCCAGCGCTCGGCCAGCCCGGGCAGGTGGGGAAGCACGTCGGTGACACCCGAGGCGACCAGCAGCCGCCGGGCCGTGACCTCGCGGTGGTCGGCCAGTTGGTCGGCCAGGGTGACGACGAAGCCGATGCCCGGGCGCTCCCATCCGCGGACGTCCACCACCCTTCCCTGGCTGACCTGCACGCCGTACTGCGCCACCTCGGCGCGGCCGATCTCCAGCAGCTCGCGTGGGGGAGTGCCCTCACGGCCCAGGTAGTTGTGGACGTGACCTGCGGCGGCGTTGCGAGGGCTGCCCGCGTCGACGACCAGCACCGAGCGCCGCGACCTGCCCAGCGTCAGCGCGCCCGCGAGTCCCGCGGCCCCGCCGCCCACGATCACGACGTCGTAGTGCTGGTCCTCTGGTGCGCCGGCCTGCGTCATGTGCACGAGTCTGCAGACAGGTTGCGCCATTTGACAAACATGTTTGCCATGTTGGCAAATGGGGACATGGTGGACGACGACGCCCTCGAGGCGACCCTGCAGCGGGTGGGCCCACGGCTACGCCAGCTCCGTCTGGAGCGAGAGGCCACGCTGTCGGACCTGGCGGCTGAGACGGGGATCTCGGTGAGCACGCTGTCGCGGCTGGAGTCCGGCGGCCGCAAGCCCACCCTGGAGCTGCTGCTCGCGCTCGCCAAGGCGCACCGGGTCGCGCTCGACGAGCTGGTCGACGCGCCCGAGACCGGTGATCCGCGGGTCCGGTCGAGGCCCGTGAAGCGGCACGGCATCACGTTCGTGCCGTTGACCCGTCGACCGGGCGGGCTCCAGGCCTTCAAGCAGGTGTTGCCACCACGACCCGCCGGGGTGCCCGACCTGCGCACGCACGAGGGCTACGAGTGGCTCTACGTGCTCTCGGGCCGGCTGCGGCTGGTCCTCGGAGGGCGCGACCTGCTGCTGGCGCCGGGCGAGGTGGTCGAGTTCGACACCCGGACACCGCACTGGATCAGCAACCCCGGACCGGAGCCGGCCGAGCTGCTGGCGATCTACGGGCCACAGGGTGAACGGATGCACGTGCGGGCGTGAGCCCCGGGTGCCATCCTGTGCAGGTGCCGACGGCCGACTGGGGATGGGACCTCCCCGAGTACGAGTTCTTCCCGGGCCAGCTGACCGCGCCGCTGAGCGCACTGGAGGCGCACGACCTGCCCGAGGTGCTGCAGGCGGCGGAGCAGGGGTTCGAGCCCGCACCGGAGGCGCCGGTCTGGTGCTACCTGCCGGCAGTGTGGCCGCCCGAGGCGCGGGCGTGGGTGCGTGACCGGTCCACCTACTACCTGACCGAGACCTGTGTCGGGCAGGAGCCGCGGCGACGCCCGTGGTCGTTCTTCGAGCACTTCGACTTCGAGGAGGACACCAACCGGCTGCTCGCCGAGTGTGGCGTGAGCGCCCGGCCGACGGGTCGGCTGTGGCTGCTCAGACCGCCTGACGGGTACGAAGCCGTCGCCCAGGTGCTGGGCTTCCTGTTCGACTCCGCGGTGGTGGACGGGCTTGATGCGACCGCGTCCTCGGCGATGGTCCTGCACGTGGTGACGGACCTCGGCACGCTCTTCGCCGGGGACGTCAGGTGACCCGTCTGGCGGGCCACCTCCGGGTCCGGCGGGCGTGCCGACATGGCGACCACGACGGCCGGTGTCGTCAGCCCGGCTGGTCGGAGCGCACCCGCGAGAAGACCACCAGGTCGTGCCATGCCCCGGCCCGCCACTGGGCGCCCCGCAGCACGCCCTCGCGGGTGAAGCCGGCCTTCTCCAGTGCACGTTGCTCCGCGGCGTTGTCGACGTCCGTGCAGGCCTCGACGCGGTTCACCAGGTACGTCGCGAACAGGTAGTCGGCAATCGCCCGCTGGGCAGCGGTCCCGTGGCCCTGGCCCTGATGGGCGGGCAGCACCCTGATCCCGATGTTGAACGAGTTCGACATCGGGGCGAGCCCGTAGGGCACCACGTGCCACTGCACGTCGCCGACGACGCTGCCGCCGACCACGACAGCCAACGTGCCGCCGGCCTCGCCGACCAGCTGGTTCTCCGCGAACTGCGCCCGTATCCGGCCCCCGGACTCACGGAAGCCGTAGAAGCTGAACGGATCCTCCTCGGCCCCCGGCAGGTGGTCGAAGTAGCCGAGGTCGGACTGGGTGAACATCCGCAGGGTGACCATGCTGGCCACGCTAGGGCATGGGTGGGTGGCCGTAGGCCGGGATTCAACCCCGGGCAGGGATCGGCGGTCCGACGACCTGCAGTCCGTAGCGGGGGCCGGGGCGTGATGGTCGGCCGGCGTGGCGGGACGTCCGAGCGTTTCGAGGAGTGGCTGGCCGACACCTGGTGCCGGCTCCGCCTGGCCGACCGGGTCCGGGAGGGTGGCTAGTCTCGGCGCCGTGACCGACTGCATGTTCTGCTCGATCCTGGCGGGGCAGACCCCGGCCGACGTGGTGCTCGAGACCGACGAGGTGGTCGCCTTCCTCGACCGGCGCCCGGTGTTCAAGGGTCACACCCTGCTGGTCCCCCGCACCCACGTGGTGACCCTGCCCGACCTGCCCGCCGAGCTGGGGACCGGGTTCCTCGCCGCAGGCCAGCGGCTGGCCAGCGCAATGGTGGACGGCCTCGGTGCGCAGGGCTCGTTCCTGGCGGTCAACAACACCGTCAGCCAGTCGGTGCCCCACCTGCACCTGCACGTCGTACCCCGCACCAAGGGCGACGGCCTGCGCGGCTTCTTCTGGCCGCGCACCACCTACGCCGACGGCGAGGCCGAGCAGTACGCCGCCCGGCTGCGCGCCGCCCTCGCCTGAGACGTGCCGCTCATTCGTGTCACAGTGCAGCCATGAGCGCACGCCTCCTCGCCCAGGGCCTCCTCGGCGGCCCGCTCGACCACCAGCCGCTGCCGTCCGACGAGGTCGAGGACGGCGCCCCCACGACAGCCGTGCATGCCCTCGCCGAGCTCGGCGAGGTCGAGGTCGGGATCTGGGAGATGACCCGCGGGGCCGCCCGCGACACCGAGGTCGACGAGGTGTTCGTGGTGCTGGCCGGCGCCGGTCGCGTCGAGTTCGAGGACGGCGAGGTGCTCGACCTGCGTGCCGGCACCGCCGTCCGACTCGCGGCGGGGGAGCGGACCCGCTGGACGGTCACCGAGACCCTGCGCAAGGTGTACGTCGCGGGGTGACTGGGGGGCTGGCCTAAGGTGTGGGCGACACGTCCGACGAGAGAAGGAACTGAACATGGGTCGCTTTGACGGACGGGTCGCCGTCGTCACCGGAGCAGCGCGCGGCATCGGCTTCGCGTGCGCACAGCGCTTCGCCGCCGAGGGCGCCAGCATCGCCGTCCTCGACCTCGACGAGGGGGCCTCCGCAGAGGCAGCAGCCAGGCTCGAGGGCACCGCGGTCGGCATCGGCTGCGACGTGAGCAACGGCGCCAGCGTCGAGGCCGCCATGGAGCGGGTCGTCGCCGAGCTCGGCGGCGTGCACATCCTGGTCAACAACGCCGGCATCACCCGCGACAACCTGCTCTTCAAGATGACCGAGGACGACTGGGACCTGGTGATCGGCGTGCACCTCAAGGGCGCCTTCCTGATGACCAAGGCCGCGCAGGCGCACTTCGTCGCCCAGAAGTACGGCAAGATCGTCAACCTCTCCAGCGTCTCCGCCCTCGGCAACCGCGGCCAGGCCAACTACTCGGCCGCCAAGATGGGCATCCAGGGCTTCACCCGCACGCTGGGCATCGAGCTCGGCCCGTACGGCGTCAACGCCAACGCGATCGCCCCCGGGTTCATCGCCAGCGACATGACCGACGCCACCGCCGCCCGGGTCGGCATGGACGTGGAGTCGTTCCGCGCCGCCGCCGCCGAGCGCAACCCGGTGCGCCGGGTCGGGTTCCCCGAGGACATCGCCGCCGCGGCCGCCTTCCTGGCCAGCGACGACGCGTCGTACATCACCGGCCAGACGCTCTACGTCGACGGCGGGGCCAAGCTCGTCAGCTGACCCCGACACGCCTGGAATCAGGTGTGTTGCGTCACTTCGCGCCCGATTTCGGCGTCCTCGACTTGGTCTTGCTGGGGGACACCTGCCTACGCTCCTGCGGTCGGTCACCACCGACACCGCTCCGGATTCGCCGAGTCCTGCCCGCCCGGAGCGGCCCCGTGAAAAGTGTTCTGGGGCAGGAGTGGGGGACCCACAGGTTCCACGTGGCCGCACCAGCGCGGCCACTCGGGGTGAAGGCGCCCGCCCGTACGCGGGGTGCCGGAGCACTTTCCAGCTCCAACCCGACAGCTGACCTCACAGGCGTGGGAAAGAAAGCGCTTCGTCATGCCCGCGATCTCACGCATCGTCCCGCGACTGGCCAGCCTCTTCGTGCTGCCGGTCCTGCTCGTCGGCCTGCTAGCCGTCTCTCAGCTCGGCTCCACCCCGACGGCCGACGCGGCCACGGCCGTGCGCCAGCACAAGATCCACCGTGCCGTGAACGTCGCCCTCGACCAGATCGGTGACCCCTACCGGTACGGCGCCGCCGGCCCGCGCTCCTTCGACTGCTCGGGGCTGCTGAGGTTCAGCTACGCCAAGGCCGGCTTCCGGCACATGCCCCGCACCTCGGGCGGCCAGGCCCGGTGGCTGCACAAGGTCCGCAAGGGCCGGATGCACCGCGGCGACCTGATGTTCTTCCACGACTCCGGCGGCGTCTACCACGCCGCGATCTTCCTGAAGTGGAACAAGCACGGCCGCGCCGTGATGCTCGACTCCCAGCGCCCCGGCACCCGGGTGCACCGGCGGCTGCCGTGGACCAGCCAGTGGTTCGGACGCACCCTGCGCTGAGCGACCCGACGCAGCACCCGAAGGCGCGCCTCCCCGGATCCGGTGGGGCGCGCCTTCACCATGTGGGAGAAGATCTCCACACCCCTCCCCGAACGATCGGAGCACCCCCGTGCGTCGCGCCCGCTGGTCCGTTGCCACCCTCGCCGCCGCGAGCCTGCTGCTCGCGGGCTGTGGAGGCGGTGACGACAAGCCCGCCGACACCACGCCGGAGAGCCAGGGCACCACGGCAGGGTCGACCTTCGCCAGCACCTGGCCGCTCACCGGCCTGCCGGTGCCCGAGGGGGAGGACTCCGCGCAGGCGCACCCGGTGATGGTGGCGAAGATCGACAACTCGGGCTCGGAGCCGCAGGCCGGGCTCGGCAAGGCCGACCTGGTCGTCGAGGAGCTCGTCGAGGGCGGCATCACCCGGCTGGCGGCCATGTTCTACTCCCAGCTGCCCGCGGAGGCCGGGCCGATGCGCTCGATGCGGTTCAGCGACATCGGCATCGTCAAGCCCACCGGCGGCGACATCGTCACCTCGGGTGCCGCCCCGATCACCACCAAGCGGATCACCGGCGCCGGGATCACCTTCTTCGCCGAGGGTGCACGCGGGTTCAGCCGCGACAGCGGCCGGCACGCGCCGTACAACCTGATGGCCGACCTCGCCGAGGTGGCCAAGGCCGACAAGACCGACACCGCCCGCCCGGCCGACTACCTGCACTGGGGTGCCGTCGACGAGAAGTTCAGCGGCCGCCCGGCCCGCACCTTCAGCGCCACCTTCTCCGGCTCGCACACCTCGCGGTGGAAGTACGCCGGCGACCACTACGAGCTGCTCGACGGCAACGCGCCGAAGGGCGACACGTTCCAGCCCGACACCGTGCTGGTGCTGCGGGTGCGCACCTCGATCGCGCCCTACAAGGACCCGGCCGGCAACCCCGTGCCCGAGACGCACTTCACCGGCAAGGGTGAGGCGCTGGTCTTCCACGGCGGCCAGGTCGTCCGCGGCACCTGGGACAAGCCGGGTCTCGACGCCGTTCCGACGATCTCCACGAAAGCCGGCGAGGTGCTGATCCCGGCCGGTCACGTGTGGATCGAGCTGGTGCCGGTCGACGGCGGCGACGTCACCTTCAAGTAGCTCCCGGCAAGCCGGGCCGGGCGCGATTCCCCACGGCGCACCCGGTCGTGCATCATGGGGTGATGGACGACCTGAGGCCCGGAGCACTGCTCGTGGCGGCTCCCGTCCTGATCGACCCGAACTTCGCCGACACCGTGGTGCTGATCCTCGACGCCGACGACAACGGCGCCCTCGGGATCGTGCTCAACCGGCCCACCGGGGTGCCCGTGATCGAAGTGCTCGGCGACTGGAGCGACGTGGTCACCGAGCCCGTGGTGCTCTACCGCGGCGGACCGGTGAGCACCGACGGCGCGCTCGCGGTGGGCCGGCTGGCCGACCTGGCCGACCAGCCGGTGGGTTGGCGGGCGGTGGTCGACGACCTCGGCATCGTCGACCTCGACACCCCCGTCGAGCTGGTGGACGGCAGCCTGGCCTCGATGCGGATCTTCGCCGGGTACGCCGGGTGGGCCGCCGGGCAGCTCGAGGGCGAGATCGACGAGGGCAGCTGGTACGTCGTGCCCTCGGAGCCCACCGACGTGTTCCGCACCGACCCTACCGACCTGTGGCGCGACGTGCTGCGCCGCCAGCCCGGGGAACTCGCCTGGGTCTCCACCCGCCCGGTCGACCCGGGCCTGAACTAAACTCGGACCATCATGAGCAACCCCATCGGATTCACCGACACCGACGTCCTC
>JBBQRV010000196.1:0-7114 GCA_038214475.1 Propionibacteriales bacterium
GACCAGGTGTACGACGACATCGTGCTCGCGCCCGGCGCCCGCACCATGGTGCGGACCCTCAAGCGGCTGGGCTACCGCTTCGCCATCGTCTCCGGCGGCTTCTCCCAGATCACCGACCGGCTGGCTGCCGAGCTCGGCATCGACTTCGACCGGGCCAACGAGCTCGAGGTGGTCGACGGCCGCCTCACGGGACGGATCGTGGGCGAGGTCATCGACCGGGCCGGCAAGGCGAGGGCGCTGCGCGAGTTCGCTGCGGAGTGCGGCGTCTCCGAGCAGGCGGTGATCGCCATCGGCGACGGGGCCAACGATCTCGACATGCTCAACGCGGCCGGGCTGGGCATCGCCTACAACGCCAAGGCCGTCGTCCGCGAGGCCGCCGACACCTCCGTCAACGTGCCCTACCTCGACACCATCATCTACCTGTTGGGGATCTCCCGCGAGGAGGTCGAGGCCGCCGACGCCGAGGCAGGGATCGTCACGCCCGCGCCCCTCATCGAGGGCTGACCGGGCCGGTCAGCGAGCCCGGCCCACGTGGAAGCCGGTCACCCGCGCCGAGCCGAGGTCGAGGTCGACCCAGTCGCCGTCGTACGCCAGGACGACCAGGGCGCAGGTCGGGAAGCCCTGCGACATCTCCGCGACGGCGTCCTCGTCGCCCTCGCCGTCGTCAAGCAGCTGGGCCAACGACGCCACGGTCGGGTTGTGACCGACCAGGAGAACCCCGCCGACCTCGTCCGACAGCGAGCGCAGCACGTCGAGCGCGGTGTCGGTGCCGGCGGCATAGAGGGACGCGTCGACATCGGGGTCGAAGTCCCAGGCGGCGCCCTCCCGCACGGCCTCCCAGGTGTCCAGGGCCCGGGCCGCCGACGAGACCAGGGCGTGCTCGACGGGCACCTCCTGGAGCGCGAGCCACGACCCGGCATCGACCGCGTCGCGAGTCCCTCGCGCCTCCAGCCGTCGTTCGTGGTCGCTGTCCGCGAACTGCTCGGCCTTGGCATGGCGCATGATCACCAGCACTCGACGATGCTTCTGCACGGGACCACAATGGCACCGGCTAGCCTGCCTGTCATGCCTACGCCGACAGTCGGAGCAGACCACCTCGACGAGACCCCGGCCGGGCAGGACCTCCGGGGCCCGCTGATGATCGTCGGAGGCGCCGAGGACAAGCTGCGCAAGCGCAGCGTGCTGGCCGAGTTCGTCCGGGCCGCGGGTGGCGCACGGGCCCGGATCGCGGTGATCCCCACCGCCTCGTCGCTGGGCTCCGAGGTCGTGGAGGTCTACGACGCGCTGTTCCGCAAGCTCGGGGCGGCCGAGGTCGTGAGTGCGCGACCGGAGTCGCGGGAGCAGGCCAACGACCCCGCGTACGTCGACCTGCTCGCCGACGTCACCGGCATCTTCATGACCGGCGGGAACCAGCTCAAGCTGAGCGGGGTGATCTGCGGGACCCCCTTCGGCGACGCGATCCGGGCCGCCCACGACCGGGGTGTGATCGTCGGCGGCACCAGCGCGGGTGCCAGCATCCAGTCCAGCCACATGGTGGCCTTCGGCGTCGGCGGCGCCACCCCCAAGCAGCGGATGACCCAGGTGGCTGCCGGTCTCGGCCTGCTCGACTCCACGGTGATCGACCAGCACTTCGAGCAGCGCAACCGGTACGGGCGCCTGCTCATGATCGTCGCCCAGTCGCCACAGCTGCTCGGCATGGGCGTGGACGAGGACACCGCCGCCGTGGTGCGATCCGAGGGCGGGCGGCAGGTCCTCGAGGTGATCGGGCGGGGCGCCGTGACGCTCTTCGACCCAGCCCGCGTGGTCACCAACGCCCACGAGGCCCCACGGTCGCACCCACTGCTGGCCAGTGGCGTGGTGCTGCACGTCCTGCCGGCGGGGTCCCGCTTCGACCTCGACGCCCGAGAGCTGGTGCCCGGCCCGGGACCGGTCGACCTGTCGGAGGCCGCCGAGATCGCCGACGCAGGTCGCGACCTGCGCAAGATGGCCCGCGACATCGCCGCCGCGGACGCCTCCCCCTCAGCCCTGCGACGCCGCCTGGCCCGCACCCGACGCAGCAAGCCCACCGAGCGGCCGAACGGAGACCATTCATGAACGACACCCCCTTGGCCGGAGGCCGGCCCTCGCCCGACCTCGAGATCGTGGAGACCCGCGTCTACCGCGGACCCAACATCTGGTCCTACGACCGCGCCATCCACCTGGTCGTCGATCTCGGCAGCCTGGAGCAGTACCCCACGAACACCCTCCCCGGCTTCACCGACAACATCCTGGAGCTGCTGCCGGGCCTGCGCGAGCACTCGTGCTCGCGGGGCCGCCGCGGGGGCTTCGTGGAGCGGCTCAACGAGGGCACCTGGCTCGGTCACGTGGCCGAGCACGCCGCCCTCTCCCTCGAGCAGGTCGTGGGCCACGACATCAGGCGCGGCAAGACCCGCCAGGTCAAGGGTCGCCCCGGGCACTACAACGTGATCTTCGGCTACGTCGACGAGCAGGTCGGGCTGGCGGCGGCCCGGCTCGCCGTACGGCTGGTCAACCACCTCGTCGAGGCCGATCCCGAGCTCGACTGGGACGACGAGCTGGAGGCCTTCATCCGGCGTGCCGAGCGCACCGCGTTCGGGCCGTCCACCCAGGCCATCGTCGACGAGGCCGTCTCGCGCGACATCCCGTGGATCCGGCTCAACCAGCACTCGCTGGTGCAGCTGGGCCAGGGCGTGCACGCCAAGCGGATCCGGGCCACCATGACCTCGGAGACGAGCTCGATCGCGGTCGACATCGCCTCCGACAAGGACCTCACCACCCGGCTGCTGGGTGCGGCCGGGCTCCCGGTGCCGAAGCAGGAGCTGATCCGCAGTGCCGACCAGGCGGTGCGGGCGGCCCAGCGGATCGGGTATCCCGTGGTGGTCAAGCCGCTCGACGGCAACCACGGGCGCGGCGTCTGCCTCGACCTCCAGGACGAGGCGGAGGTGCGGACGGCGTTCGACGTGGCCGAGGGCGAGTCCCGTCGCGGCGGCGTGATCGTGGAGTCGTTCGTCACCGGCAAGGACTACCGCTGCCTGATCATCGACGGCCGGCTGGCGGCGGTGGCTGAACGGGTGCCCGCGTCGGTCGTCGGCGACGGCACGGCGACCGTCGAGCAGCTCGTCGACACCGCCAACGCCGACCCACGCCGCGGAGTGGGCCACGAGAAGGTGCTGACCCGGATCAAGGTGGACGACGCCGCGATCGAGCTGGTCCGGGAGCAGGGCTTCGCGATGACCGACGTACCGCCGGAGGGGACGACCATCAGGCTGGCGCTGACCGGCAACATGTCCACCGGCGGCATCTCGATCGACCGCACGTTCGAGGCGCACCCGGAGAACGTCGAGATCGCCGAGGAGGCGGCCCGGATGATCGGGCTGGACATCGCCGGCATCGACTTCATCTGCCCCGACATCACCGAGCCGGTGCGGGAGACAGGTGGGGCGATCTGTGAGGTGAACGCGGCACCGGGGTTCCGGATGCACACCCACCCGACGATCGGCGAGCCGCAGTTCATCGCCAAGCCGGTCGTGGACATGCTGTTCCCGCCCGGCACGGCCTCGCGGATCCCGATCGTGGCCGTCACCGGCACCAACGGCAAGACCACCACCAGCCGGATGATCAGCCACATCTTCAAGGGCATGGGCCGCAAGGTGGGCATGACCTCCACGGACGGCGTGGTGATCGACGAGCGGCTGCTGATCAAGGCCGACGCGTCCGGCCCACGCTCGGCGCGGATGGTGCTGCAGAACCCGCGGGTCGACTTCGCGGTCTTCGAGGTCGCCCGGGGCGGCATCCTGCGCGAGGGCCTCGGCTACGAGCGCAACGACGTCGCCGTGGTGCTCAACGTGCAGCCCGACCACCTCGGGCTGCGCGGCATCGACACCGTCGAGCAGCTGGCGGACGTGAAGGCGGTGCTCGTCGAGGCGGTGCCGCGCGACGGGCACGCCGTGCTCAACGCCGACGACCCGCTGGTGCGCGCGATGCGGCGTCGCTGCTCCGGCGAGGTGGTCTGGTTCTCGATGGAGGAGCCCGGCTCCGAGACCCGCGAGATGATCGACGCGCACTGCCGGCGCGGTGGCAAGGCGCTGGTCCTGAACCCGTCCGAGCGCGGCGAGATGATCGTGGTCAAGCATGGACGTCGCGAGATGCAGCTGGCGTGGACGCACCTGCTGCCGGCCACGTTCGGCGGGCGGGCCCGGATGAACGTGCAGAACACCCTCGGCGCGGCGGCCGCCGCCTTCGCCGCCGGGGCGCCTCTGCACGACATCAGGCAGGGCCTGCGCACCTTCTCCACCAGCTACTACCTCTCCCCCGGCCGCCTCAACGAGGTCGAGGTCGACGGCGTGAACGTGATCGTCGACTACTGCCACAACGCCCCGGGCATGCGGATGCTGGGCGACTTCGTCGACCGGGTCGGCGAGTCGATGCAGTCGTCGCACGACCTGGCCCGGCCGTCCCGGATCGCGGTGATCGCCACCGCCGGTGACCGGCGCGACGAGGACATGCGGGAGCTGGGGGCGGTGGCCGCCAAGCACTTCGACGTGGTCGTGGTCCGCGAGGACGTCTCGGTCCGGGGCCGAGAGCGCGGGGAGACCTCTGCCCTGGTGGCCGAGGGAGTCCGCGCGGCGATGGAGGAAGGCACCCGCTGCAAGCAGCTGGAGGTGGTGGTCGAGGAGATCGCCGCCGTACGCCACGCCATGGGACGCGCCAACAAGGGCGACCTCGTGGTGCTCTGCGTCGATCAGCACCCGGCGGTGATGGGCGAGCTCGAGACCTGGTCGAAGCAGGCCCAGGCCGGCGCCGGTGCCAGTGACGACGCCCCGGCCGCCGACCCGGACTTCAGCCCTGACCCGTCGTAGATGTACGCCTGATCCGCGCTGACCCGTCGCAGATGTACGTGCGAACCTGTACATCTGCGACAGGTCAGCGGGCGGCGCGGACCTTCTCGCGCAACGTGTCCGGCGAGTCCGCCGTGCCGCCCTGTGCGCTGATCCAGTCGTAGACGCCCTGCCGGTCGGCGTGGCACATCAGTCCGACCACGTCGCCCGGGCCGGCCTGGGCCACCAGCGCCGCCAGCGCCGACACCTCGCCCGGGTACGCCGCGACGTCCTCCACCCCCACCCGGGCCGCACCGGCGCGGAGCAGGGCGTCGAGCTCCTCGGTGGTCCGGCCGCGCAGGTAGCGCTCCTTGTGGGCGATCACCACCAGGTCGGCGTCCCGGGCCCCGATCTCGCCCAGCTTGTCGACCAGGTCGTCCTGACGGTCGCCCACGGCACCGAGACCGAGCAGCAACCGGGCTCCCGCCCGGCGTACGCCGTTCATGATCTCCAGCAGCGCCTCGAGGCCCTCCTCGTTGTGGGCCAGGTCGATCACCACGCTGGTCTCACCGAGAGAGAAGAAGTTCATCCGCCCGGGGTTGTGCTCGGCGTCCGGGCGGAAGGTCCGCAGTCCCTCGATCACCACCGCTCGGAGAATCCCGATGGCCAGCGCCGCGGAGGCCGCGGCCAGGGTGTTCTCGACGTTGAAGCGGGACAGCCCCGCCAGCGTCATCGGTACGTCGACCAGCTCGACCAGCGGATCGGGGTCCCTCCCCGGCACCAGCACCGACACCCAGCCGTCGATCACCGTGGTGGCCCGACCGCTCCCGTGGCTGAGGATCTCGCGCAGCGCCGGTGAGTCGGGGTCCCGGGAGAACACCCACGGCTGCGCCTTGGTGTGCTGGCGCATGGCGAACACCCGTGGGTCGTCGCCGTTGAGCACCGCCCAGCCACCGGCACGGGTGATGTGCGGGACCACGCCCTTGACCTCGGCCAGCTGGTCGACGGTGTCGATCCCCTGCTGGCCGAGGTGGTCGGCGGAGACGTTGGTGACCACCGAGACGTCGTTGCGGGTGAGCCCGATGCCCTTGAGCAGGATGCCGCCACGTGCGGTCTCGGTCACCGCCAGCTCCACCTGCCGGTGCGCCAGCACCCGCCCGGCGCCGCTCGGCCCGGAGTAGTCGCCCTCCTCGACGAGCTCGCCGTCGATGTAGATGCCGTCGGTGTTCGACCAGCCGACGAGCGTCCCGCCGGTGCGCGCGATGTGCGCGATCATCCGCGAGGTCGTGGTCTTGCCGTTGGTGCCGGTGACGGCCACCACAGGAATCCGTGGCCGGATGGTGGTGGGACCGGGCCCGGGAGGCGTGGCGGCCACTCGTTGGGCGGCCAGCCCCACGGCTGCCTCGACGTCCGCGGTCAGCAGTGCGTCCAGGACGCCGGCGACCTCCCGACCCAGGGCCTGGGCGCGGTCGCGGCCGCGCCACGGGAAGGCCACGACCAGGAGGTGCGGGTCGCTGGTGGGGCGCACCCGCACCGCGAGCCGCGCCGTGCCCGACTCCGACGCGACGGACCGCACCAGTCGCTCGACGGCGCGCGCGGCGAACCTCTGCCGAAAGCCCGACTCGGGCGCGCCCGGGCGGGCGTTGCGCAGCCCGATCCGACGGGCGAGGCGCGCGGCCGTCTCGTCCGACGCCGCGGACAGCTGGCCGAGGTCGAGGGTGAGCTTGATGGCGGCGCGAGGGAAGTAGAGGTTGGGCCCCTCCAGGACCCGCAGCTCGACCAGGGAAGACGTCACGCGGGCACGCTACCCACGCGGCCCGCAGCGACGGGAGCCGGGCTCACATCCCCATCGCGTGGAAGCCGCCGTCGACGTGCACGATCTCCCCGCTGGTGGCCGGGAAGAAGTCGGAGAGCAGCGCCACGACGGCCTTGGCGGTCGGCGTGTGGTCGGACTCGTCCCAGCCCAGCGGGGCGCGGTCCTTCCAGGCCGTCTCGAGGTCCTCGAACCCCGGGATGGCCTTCGCGGCCAGGGTCTTCAGCGGGCCGGCGGCAACCAGGTTGCAGCGGATGCCTTCGGGGCCGAGGTCACGCGCCAGGTAGCGCGAGCACGACTCCAGGCCGGCCTTCGCCACGCCCATCCAGTCGTACGCCGGCCACGCCACCGTGGCGTCGAAGGTGAGGCCCACGATGGAGCCGCCGGACGACATCAGCGGTCGGCAGGCGCCGGCCAGCGCCTTGAGCGAGTACGCCGACACCTGGACGGCCTGCGCCACGTCGGT
>JBBQRV010000197.1:0-7069 GCA_038214475.1 Propionibacteriales bacterium
CGACCTTGTCCACACCGGCGAGGTTGGCCACGCCGAGCAGGGCTCCCAGCCGCAGGCCCGGGTTGTCGGCGTCGTCGGCGCCCAGGGCGGGGGCGACGGCTGCCGCCTCCTGGAGCAGCTGGCCGATGTCGACGCCGGCGAGGCCACTGGGGACCAGGCCGAAGGCGGTCAGCGCCGAGTAGCGCCCACCCACCGCGGGGTCGGCCCGGAAGACCCGGTAGCCGGCCTCGGTGGCGGCGGAGTCGAGCGGTGAGCCAGGGTCGGTCACGACGACGATCCGGCCGGCCGGATCGATCCCCGCCTCGGTGAAGGCGTGCTCGTAGGTGCGGCGCTGGCTGTCGGTCTCGACGGTGCCACCCGACTTGCTCGAGACCACCACGACCGTGCGCTCCAGGTCGTGCTCGAGGGCCGCGCGGACGAAGTCGGGGTCGGAGGAGTCGAGCACGGTGAGCTCGACCCCGGCGGCCTCGCAGATGACCTCGGGGGCCAGCGACGAGCCGCCCATGCCGCACAGCACGACCCGGGTGACCCGCTGGCCCTGCAGGTTCGCGCGCAGCTCCAGGATCTCTTCGACGAGCGGACGCGAGGTGGTGCCCAGGTCGACCCAGGAGAGCCGCTTGCCGGCCTCCGCCTCGGCCTCGGGGCCCCACAGGGTGGCGTCCTGACCGGCGATGCCGCTGGCCACCTTGTCGTCGACCAGCCGTCCCACCGCGTCGGCGAAGGCCTTCTCGTCGCGGTAGCCGAAGACCAGCTCCACCGCCCCGGTCGACACGGTGTTCCAGGACGTCACTTGCGTGCCGCCTCGAGCTGGTCGCCGACGGTGCCCACGAGCTCGTCCCACGAGGCCACGAACTTGTCGACGCCCTCGTTCTCGAGCACCACCAGCACGTCGGCGAGGTCGATGCCGACCGTGGCCAGCCCGTCAAGGACGGCCTGGGCCTCCGCGGCGCGGCCGCTGACGGTGTCGCCGGACACCTCGCCGTGGTCGGCGAAGGCCTGCATGGTCTTCTCCGGCATGGTGTTGACGGACCCGTCGACGACCAGGTCGGTGACGTACATCGTGTCGGGGTAGGCGGGGTCCTTGACCCCGGTCGAGGCCCACAGCGGCCGCTGGACGTTGGCACCGGCCTCCTTGAGCCTGGCGAAGCGCTCGCCGCCGAAGACCTCGTCGTACGCCGCGTAGGCGAGCCGGGCGTTGGCAACGGCGGCCTTGCCCTTGAGCGCCTTGGCCTCGTCGGTGCCGATCGCGTCGAGCCGCTTGTCGACCTCGCTGTCGACCCGGGACACGAAGAACGACGCCACCGAGTGGATCAGGTCGAGCCTCCCGCCGTGGTTCTGGGCGCGTTCGAGGCCACTCAGGTAGGCGTCCATCACGGCGCGGTAGCGGTCGAGGCCGAAGATCAGGGTTACGTTGACGCTGATGCCCTCGGCGATCGCGTCGGTGATCGCGGGCAGCCCCTCCTCGGTCGCGGGGATCTTGATCAGGGCGTTGTCACGGCGCACGGTCTCCCACAGCCGGCGGGCCTCGGCGCTGGTGGCCTCGGTCTCACGGGCCAGCTTGGGGGAGACCTCGATCGACACCCGGCCGTCGTGCGGATCGTCCTGGTAGACGGGCGTGAGGATGTCGCAGGCGTTGCGGACGTCGTCGGTGGTGAGCTCGAAGATGGCCCGGTCGACGTCACCGCCGTCCGCGGCGATCGCCCGCAGCTGGTCGTCGTAGCGCTCGCCGTTGGCCATCGCCGAGGCGAAGATCGTGGGGTTGGTGGTGACTCCCACGACCGAGGAGTCCTTGACGAGCTCGGCCAGGTTGCCGGTCTCGATGCGTTCGCGGGACAGGTCGTCGAGCCAGATGGACACACCTGCGTCGGCGAGGGCCTTCAGTCGGTCACTCATTGCTACCTCCCGGTTGCACGGTTCGGATGGGTTGTACGGAGCGGGTGGGCGTGGTCCGCTGAGTGGGTACCCACTCAGCCGGTCGTCACCCGGATGCTGTCCCGGGCCGCGGCGGCGACGGCCTCGGCGGTGAGGCCGAACTCGCGGTAGATCCGCTCGAAGTCGGCCGAGGCGCCGTAGTGGTCGAGCGACACGATCCGCCCGGCGTCGCCGACGATCTCGCGCCAGCCCTGGGCCACGCCGGCCTCCACGGAGACCCTGGCCTTCACCGAAGGCGGGATCACGGTCTCGCGGTACGACGCCTCCTGCTCGTCGAACCACTCCCGGCACGGCATGGAGACCACCCGGGCCCGCACGCCCTGCTCGGCGAGCAGGTCCCGTGCGGCGACCGCCAGCTGCACCTCCGAGCCGGTGCCCACCAGGACCACGTCGGGCAGGCCTCCTTCTGCGTCGAGCAGCACGTAGCCGCCGCGGTGCACGTTGGAGGTGTCGGAGTAGCCCTGCTCCCCGCGGGGGAAGGTGGGCACGTTCTGGCGGGTGAGCACCAGGCCGGCCGGCCGGTCGGTGTGGTCGAGCACGGCGTGCCAGGCGGCTGCGGTCTCGTTGGCGTCGGCCGGCCGGACCACGTCGAGGCCCGGGATCGCGCGCAGCGCGGCGAGGTGCTCGACGGGCTGGTGGGTCGGGCCGTCCTCGCCCAGGCCGATGGAGTCGTGGGTCCACACGTAGGTGACCGGCAGCTGCATGATGGCGGCCAGCCGGACCGCACCGCGCATGTAGTCGGAGAAGGTCATGAACGTGCCGCCGAAGACCCGGGTGCCGCCGTGGACGGCGATGCCGTTCATGATCGCCCCCATCGCGTGCTCGCGGATGCCGAAGTGCAGCACCCGGCCGGCGTACGGGTCGCCCTGCCACATCTTGGTGGAGCGGTCCTTGGGCAGGAACGACGGTGCGTCCTCGATGGTCGTGTTGTTCGACTCGGCCAGGTCGGCCGATCCGCCCCACAGCTCGGGCAGCTCGCCGGCGATCGCGTTGATCACCGCGCCGGAGGCCTTGCGGGTGGCCATCCCCTTCGGGTCGGCCGGAAAGCTGGGAAGCGCCTCGGCCCAGCCGTCCGGGAGGGTGCGGGTCTGCATCCGGTCGAAGAGGTCCTGGTCGGCGGAGGGCTTCGTGGTCCAGTGCTGGAACTCGTCGTCCCAGGCGGCCTGGGCCGCTTTGCCGCGTTCGACGGCCGTGCGGGTGTGGGCGAGGACGTCGGCGGGCACCTCGAAGGTCTGCTCCGGGTCGAAGCCAAGCACCTTCTTGGTGGCGGCGACCTCGTCGGCGCCGAGCGCGGAGCCGTGGGCCTTGCCGGTGCCCTGTGCGTGCGGCGCCGGCCAGGCGATGATCGTGCGCAGCACGATGAACGACGGCCTGTCGGTGACCTGTTCCGCGGCCTCGATGGCCCGGTGCAGCGCCGGCACGTCCTCGACGTACTCGGTGCCACCGTTGGTCCAGTCGACGGTCTGCACGTGCCAGCCGTAGGCCTCGTAGCGCGCCCCGACGTCCTCGGTGAAGGCGATGTTGGTGTCGTCCTCGATCGAGATCTGGTTGTCGTCGTAGATCAGCGTGAGGTTGCCCAGGCGCTGGGTGCCGGCGATCGATGAGGCCTCGGCGCTGACGCCCTCCTCCAGGTCGCCGTCGCTGCAGATGGCGTAGACGTGGTGGTCGAACGGCGACGCGCCCTCGGCGGCGTTGGGATCGAGCATGCCGCGCTCGCGCCGGGCGGCCATCGCCATCCCGACCGCGTTGCCGACTCCCTGGCCGAGCGGACCGGTGGTGGTCTCCACACCGGCGGTGTGGCCGTACTCGGGGTGGCCCGGGGTCTTCGAGCCCCAGGTGCGCAGCGCCTTGAGGTCCTCGAGCTCCAGGCCCCAGCCACCGAGGTAGAGCTGGATGTAGAGCGTCAGGCTGGAGTGCCCGCAGGACAGGACGAAGCGGTCACGGCCGGGCCAGTGCGGGTCCGCGGGGTTGTGCCGCATCACCTTCTGGAAGAGCAGGTACGCCGCGGGCGCCAGGCTCATCGCGGTGCCGGGATGACCGTTGCCGACCTTCTGGACGGCGTCCATCGCCAGGACACGCACGGTGTCCACGGCGCGGTCGTCGAGCTCGGTCCAGTCCAGCTTGGTTTCGGTGCTCACCGGGTTCCTCTCGGAGTGGGTGCGGGGGTCGGTGCACGGGGTCGTGCACATGCTCGTGCGAAGGTAGCTGCGGAGCTCCTCAGGGAGGTCCGTCGGCCTCACCGCCGAGCCTACTCATCCGGGACGTTAGACTCGACCTCGGTTCAACACCTCCCCAAAGGACGACATTCCGTGACCTACGTCGGCCACTCGGCCAGCGCCGCGCCTGCGGCCGGTTCCGACGAGACCGGGGACGCCGGATCCGCCGGGTCGACCTCGTGGCGAGACGTCGTCGCCGCGTACGTCGGGCTCACCAAGCCTCGGGTCATCGAGCTGCTGCTGCTGACGACCGTGCCGGTGATGTTCTTCGCCGCGAAGGGCATCCCCGCACTGGGGCTGGTGTTCGCCACCGTCGTGGGCGGCACCCTGTCCGCCGGATCGGCCTCGGTGCTGAACTGCGTCTACGACCGTGACATCGACGAGCAGATGCGGCGTACCCGCCGGCGGGCGCTGCCCCGTCACATGGTCACCCCCCGGGCGGCCCTGCTCTTCGGCCTCACCCTGGGAGTCGTCTCCACGGTCGTGCTGGCCGTCTTCGTCAACGGCCTGTCCGCGCTGCTGGCCGTGGTCGCGAACGCGTTCTACGTGCTGGTCTACACGATGGTGCTCAAGCGCCGTACCACCCAGAACATCGTGTGGGGTGGCCTCGCCGGCTGCTTCCCGGCGCTGATCGGCTGGACCGCGGTCACCGGCTCGCTCTCCTGGGTGCCGGTGATCCTGTTCGCGGTGGTCTTCTTCTGGACCCCGCCGCACACCTGGGCGCTGGCGCTGCGCTACCGCGAGGACTACGCCGCGGTCGACGTGCCGATGCTCCCGGTGGTGGCTCCGGCACGCGAGGTGGGGCGCCAGATCGTGCTCTACAGCTGGGTGATGGTGGCGGTCTCGCTGCTGCTGTGGCCGGTGGCCGCGACAGGCTGGTTCTACCCGGTGGCCGCGACCGTCCTGGGAGCCGTGTTCCTCGTCGAGGCGCACCGGATGTGGCACCGGGCCCGCGACACCGAGGACCTGTCGGTGATCAAGCCGATGCGGCTCTTCCACCACTCCAACCTGTACCTCAGCCTGCTGTTCGTCGCGGTCGCCCTCGACCCGCTGCTGAAGCGCTGAACCTCACGCGTCGACGGCCGCCGAGGCGGGTACCGCCGTCGTTGCGGACGCCCGGCCCCGCAGCAGCACCCAGGTGAGGGCCGCGCTGCTGAGCGCGGCGCCGAGCATGTGCACCGCGACCAGCGGCTCGGGCAGGTCGAGGAAGTACTGGGTGAACCCGACGGCGCCCTGGAGCATCTCGACGAGCAGCAGCGCGCCGGCAGCGCGGACCAGCGCGGAGTCGCCACTGCGGCGGGCCACCGCCAGCAGCCCGACGCTGAGCGCGACCAGGAGGTAGACCGCGGAGGCGTGCACGTGCGACATCACCTGCGGGTCGAGCCCGGTGCGCCGCGACTCCACGTCGCCCGAGTGCGGTCCGCTGCCGGTCACCACCGTGCCCAGGTAGAGCACCACCCAGCCTGCTGCGAACACCAGCCAGGCCAGTCGGACGGCAAGCGCGCCTGCGGGTGCGCGCTCGACCCCGTCGTGCGCTCGCCCGGGTCCCGCGCGGACCGCTGCCAACAGGCAGACACAGAGCGCGATCATGGCCATCGAGACCAGGAAGTGGAGGGCCACGATCCACGGGTTGAGGTCGGTCAGCACGGTGATGCCGCCGATCACGGCCTGGGCGGGGATGCCGAGCGCGACTCCCGCGGCGAGACGGGTCGCGCGCCGGTGGCCCGAGCGCAGGGCGACGACGAAGCAGGCGATCGCCACCGCGGTGAGCACGAAGGTGAGCATCCGGTTGCCGAACTCGATGGCCCCGTGGAAGCCGAGGGCGCCGTGCACGACGTACGACTCCTCGGTGCAGCGGGGCCAGGTGGGGCAGCCGAGCCCGGAGCCGGTGAGCCGGACGGCTCCTCCGGTCACGACGATGGCGATGTTGGCGACCAGGTTGGCCACTGCGGCGCGGTGCAGCCAGGGTGCGGACACGTTCACTCCCACTTGAAGTACCGGGCAGCGAGCACGCCACCCACGACCGCCCAGCCGAGCAGCACGAGCAGCGGACCGACGGCCAGCCGGCCGTCGAGGAAACCGGACCGGAGCGCGTCGCCGAGCGCACCGGAGGGCAGCAGGCCCAGCACCCTCCCGAAGCCGCCGTACGACGAGCGCGGGAGGACCACGGCGCCCCCTGCCATCAGCAGGAGGTAGACCAGGTTGGCGGCCGCCAGGGTGGCCTCGGCCCGCAGGGTGCCGGCGAGCAGGAGACCGAGCGAGGCGAACGCCGCCGTCCCGAGCAGGGCGACGGGCAGGGCGAGGACGAACCCGAGGCCGGCGGGGTGCCAGCCGAGCGCGAGGCCGACGGCCACGATCACGATCGCCTGGGCGATCTCGACCACCAGCAGCGCGCCCACCTTGCCGGCGAGCAGCCCCGCGCGCGGCAGGGGGGAGGCCCCCAGCCGCTTGAGCAGCCCGTAGCGACGCTCGAACCCGGTGGCGATGGCCAGCGAGGTGAACGCCGTGGACATGATCGCCAGCGCGAGCACGCCGGGGGTCAGGACGTCGACGGCGCGGTGGGTCAGCTTGAGGTCCAGGTGTCGCGACGCGAGCACGCCACCGACCAGGGCCAGCACCGGGATCACGACCGCGAGCAGCAGCTGCTCCCCGTTGCGGAGCAGCAGCCGGGTCTCCATCACGGCCTGGGCCCGCACCTGGCGGACGAACGGCGCCGCCCCCGGTGCTGGCGTGAAGGTGCTCACGGGACCAGCTCCCGCCCGGTCAGCTGCAGGAAGACGTCCTCGAGGGTGCGCTGGCCCAGGCTCATCGACTCGGGCAGCACCCCGTGCTCCTCGCACCAGGCGCCGACCTTGGCGAGCGTGTGGTGGTCGGCGGAGCCGGTGATCAGCAGGCTGTGCTCGTTGATGGCGGTGACCTCG
>JBBQRV010000198.1:0-7060 GCA_038214475.1 Propionibacteriales bacterium
GCCGCAAGACTCCTGTTCGGCGTCGCAGGCCCGGCTCCGGCCCGGAGTCGGGCCGGGACAGCGGTGTCCGTGCGCCCGGATAGAGTCGGCGGGTGACCGCCTCGACCGCCGCCGACCGTCCACCCCGCCTGCTCCTGCTCGACGGCCACTCGCTGGCCTACCGGGCTTTCTTCGCCCTGCCCGTGGAGAACTTCTCGACGTCCACGGGCCAGCACACCAACGCGGTCTACGGCTTCACCTCGATGCTGATCAACGTGCTGCGCGACGAGCAGCCCACCCATGTCGCGGTGGCGTTCGACAAGTCCCGGCAGACCTTCCGGCTCGCGGAGTACCCCGAATACAAGGCGAAGCGCAACAAGACCCCCGCCGAGTTCGGCAGCCAGCTCCCGTTGATCCAGGAGGTGCTCAACGCGCTGCGGATCCGGCACCTCGAGAAGGAGGGCTTCGAGGCCGACGACATCATCGCGACGCTGTCCACGCAGGCCGTCGCGGCCGGCTTCGACGTGCTCATCCTCACCGGGGACCGCGACTCGCTCCAGCTGGTCACTGATCGCTCGACGGTGCTCTACCCGATGCGCGGGGTCTCCGACCTGGCCCGGATGACCCCCGTCGCGGTCGAGGCGAAGTACGGCGTACCCCCGCACCGTTACCCCGAGATCGCCGCCCTCGTCGGCGAGGACTCCGACAACCTGCCCGGGGTGCCCGGGGTGGGCCCGAAGACCGCGGCCAAGTGGATCAACACCTATGACGGCCTCGACAACGTCATCGCCCACGCCGACAAGATCACCGGCAAGGCGGGCGAGAGCCTGCGCGAGCACCTGGGTGACGTGATCCGCAACCGGCACCTCAACGCGCTGATCTGCGACCTGCCCCTCGAGGCGGTCCCGACCGACCTGGTGCTCCAGCCGTGGGACCGGCACGAGGTGCACACGCTCTTCGACGGGCTCGAGTTCCGGGTCCTGCGCGACCGGCTGTTCGAGACCCTGGAGTCGGAGGAGGAGGTCGACGGCTCCGGCTTCGACCTGCAGGCCAGCCGGCTCGGTGCCGGTGACGTGAGGCCCTGGCTCGACGAGCACGCCCGAGGCGACGGTGCCGGCGACCGGGTGGGCGTCGAGGTGCGCGGCAGCTGGCGGGCCGGCACCGGCGAGGTGCGCGCGGTGGCCCTGGCCGCCGCCGACGGCAACGCCGCGTGGGTCGACGCCGCCGAGGTCACCCCCGAGGACGACACGGCCCTGGCCGAGTGGCTGGCAGACCCCTCAGCCTCGAAGGTGATGCACGACGCGAAGGGGCCGATGCTGGCCCTGGCCGCGCGCGGCTGGGAGCTCAAGGGCCTGGTCAGCGACACCGCACTGGCGGCCTACCTGGTGCGTCCCGACCAGCGCTCCTACGACCTGGCCGACCTCACCGTCCGCTACCTCAAGCGCGAGCTGAAGCAGGAGAGCGTCGACGACGGCCAGCTCGCCCTCGACACCCTCGACGACGACACCGCGGCCGAGTCCGCGATGCTGCACGCCCGGGCGGTCCTCGACCTGGCCGAGGTGCTCGACACCGAGGTGGAGGAGCACGGCGGCAGCCGGCTGCTCGCCGACGTGGAGCTGCCGCTGGTGCGCTGCCTGGCCCGGATGGAGCAGATCGGCATCGCCGTCGACCTCGACCACCTCGAGGGCCTGGAGTCGCACTTCGCGGGCGAGGTGAAGAAGGCGGCCGACGAGGCGTTCGACGTGATCGGCAAGGAGATCAACCTCGGCTCGCCCAAGCAGCTGCAGGTGGTGCTCTTCGACGAGCTCGACATGCCCAAGACCAAGCGCACCAAGACCGGCTACACCACCGACGCCGACGCGCTGCAGCAGCTGTTCGTCAAGACCGAGCACCCGTTCCTGCTGCACCTGCTACGGCACCGCGACGTGAGCCGGCTGCGGCAGACCGTCGAGGGGCTGCTCAAGACCGTGCAGCCCGACGGACGCATCCACACCACGTTCAACCAGCTGATCGCGGCCACCGGCCGGCTCTCCAGCACCGACCCCAACCTGCAGAACATCCCGGTGCGCACCGAGGAGGGTCGCCGGATCCGCGAGGGCTTCGTGGTGGGCGACGGCTACGAGTCCCTGATGACGGCCGACTACAGCCAGATCGAGATGCGGATCATGGCCCACCTCTCCGAGGACGAGCTCCTGATCGAGGCGTTCCGCTCGGGGCGCGACTTCCACTCGATCACCGCGGCCCGGGTGTTCTCGGTCGACGCCGACGACGTCACCCTCGAGATGCGCGCCAAGATCAAGGCGATGAACTACGGGCTGGCCTACGGGTTGTCGTCGTTCGGGCTGGGTCAGCAGCTGCGCATCCACCCGTCCGAGGCACAGGGCCTGATGGACGAGTACTTCGAGACCTTCGGCGGCATCCGCGACTATCTCGCCGGTGTCGTGGAGGAGGCGCGCAAGTCGGGCTTCACCGAGACCATCATGGGTCGTCGCCGCTACCTGCCCGACCTCACCAGCGACAACCGGCAGCGTCGCGAGATGGCCGAGCGGATGGCGCTGAACGCACCCATCCAGGGCTCGGCGGCCGACCTGATCAAGGTCGCGATGCTCGACGTCGAGCGCGCCCTGCACGAGGCCGGGCTGCGCTCACGGATGCTGCTGCAGGTGCACGACGAGCTGGTGTTCGAGGTCGCGCCGGGGGAGCGGGAGGCGCTCACCGAGCTGGTGCGTGCGGGCATGGGCGCGGCCGCCGAGCTCACGGTGCCGCTGGACGTGTCGGTCGGCACCGGCCGCAGCTGGCACGAGGCTGCTCACTGAGGCGGTGACGAGGCTTCCTCGGCGACCGGGGCGCGCACCAGCAGGAGGCTGACCGCGGTCAGCACCACCAGCAGCAGCACGTCGACGCCCAGGACCAGCACCAGGAGCGCGCCCAGCGTGTGCACGGTGAACCCGCCCAGGGTGAGCACCACCAGCGCCAGCCAGACCAGGAGCGTCGAGCGACGACCCTGCCGGGCCAGCACCGCGTAGACCAGCAGCTGCAGCATCGACAGCACCGTGCCCAGGACGGCGAAGAGCCACAGCCGGCCCGCGATCTCGGAGTAGCCGTCGCCACCCACGAAGATCAGGGCCAGGTCGGGGAGCAGCGCCGCACCGGCGGTCGCCACCACGCCCAGGCCGGCCACCAGCGCCAGGCTCCGGGTCAGCGCGTGCCGCCGCTCGGAGGCCGTGGACATCGCGGGGAACGCCACCACCACCACGAACTGCGGCAGGAACAAGGTGGCCTTGGCGAGGATCAGCCCGCCCGCGTAGAGCCCCGCGTCGTGACCGTCGAGCACGTTGCGCGCCAGCACCACGTCGACGCTGGAGAGCGCGAAGAAGGCGAACAGGGCCTGCGAGTTGCGCACGGTCTCGCCGATGATCATGCGCACGCCGTGCTCCGCGCGGACGCCACCGTCGGTGCGCATCCCGCGCAGCGACCACCAGCCCACGATCGCCGGCGCGAAGGCGGCCAGGGCGACGCCGAGCATGGCGCTGGTCTCGGTGGGGGAGATCAGCACGCAGACCATGCCGATGACCAGCCGGGGCACTCCCGCCGCCACGTAGACCGCGGCCAGCGCGCGCCAGCGCAGCTCGCCCTGGAGGATGCCGGCCTGCCCGCCCATCACCGTGAGCGGGACGACGGCGACCGCGATCAGCGCCGCGGTCGGCAGGCTGTGCAGGCGGAGGACCTCGTTGATGATCGGGCTGGCGAGCAGCAGCAGGGCGCCGAGGGCGAGGGCGGCCCGGTAGGTGACCCGCAGGATCACCCGCTCGATCTGCTGCACGTGGTCGGGGTCCGCCGAGATCCGGCGGGCGGCGGTGGCCTGGAGCCCGAGCTGCAGCACGGTGATCACCAGCAGGGTGTTCATGAGCGCGGCGAGTGCGCCGTACGCCGGGGGGCCGAGCAGGTGTGCGGCTGCCCACTGGAAGCCGTAGGTGGCCACGTTCATCACGGCCATGGCCACGGCGACCACCGATCCGCTGCGCAGCAGCGCGCGGAAGCCGCCCTCGGTCCCAGAAGTCACTGGGTGAGCCTAAGGGGTGGGTCCGGATCGGACGGCGCGACCCGCGTCGGTGCCGACCTGCCCCCGCCGCGGCGAGTTGACCCTAGACTCTCGCCGGTGGAGATCCTGGGGCCGATGGTGCGCACGATGCGGCCGCGGCAGTGGGTCAAGAACCTGCTGGTGGTGGCAGCCCCGCTGGCCGCAGGCCGGCTCTTCGACGCCGACGTGCTGGTGCCCACGCTGCTCGCCTTCGTCGGCTTCTGTGCCGTGTCGTCGTCGGTGTACGCCCTCAACGACTGCGCCGACCGCGAGTCCGACCGGCTGCACCCGACCAAGCGCCACCGCCCGGTCGCGGCGAGGGAGCTGTCGGTGCCGGCCGCGCTCACCGGCGCCGCGCTGCTCCTGGTGGTGGGCCTGGTCCTCGGCTGGCTGGCCAGTCCCGGCCTGATGTACCTCCTGCTCGGGTACGCCGCCCTGCAGGCGGCGTACGCGTACCGGTTCAAGCACGAGCCGGTGATCGACCTCGCCATCGTGACCACGGGCTTCCTGATGCGCGCGGTGGCCGGTGGTCTCGCGGCCGAGCTGGTCATCTCGCAGTGGTTCCTGCTGGTGGCGGGCTTCGGGTCGCTCTTCATCGTGAGCGGCAAGCGCTACTCCGAGCTGCACACGCTCGGCAGCGAGGCGGGCACCCGCCGGTCGCTGGTGCGCTACACCGACACCTACCTGCGCTTCGTGTGGAGCGTGGCGGCGACCGCGACGGTGATGTCCTACAGCCTGTGGGCCTTCGAGATGGCACCCGGCACGGGGGTCCCCTGGCACACCCTCTCGATCGCGCCGTTCGTGCTCGGCCTGCTGCGCTACGCCGTCGACATCGACGGTGGGCGGGCCGCCGAGCCCGAGGACATCGTCTGGGGCGACTGGATGCTGCAGGGCATCGGGGTCAGCTGGCTGGTGCTGGTGTCCCTGGGGGTGCTCGGTGTCTGACGAGGCGCGTCGCGAGCTCACCGGGTGGGGGCACACTGCCCCGACCGTGGCGCGCCGGATGGCCGACGGTGAGGTGGCCTCGGCCGTGCGTGCGGCCGGACCTCGTGGCCTGATCGCCCGGGGACTCGGCCGCTCCTACGGCGATGCCGCCCAGAACGCCGGTGGTGACGTGCTCCGAGCCGGCCCGGCTTCGATCGAGCTGCGCCGGGAGCAGGGGGAGGTGCGGGTCTCGGCAGGCACCAGCCTGCACGAGCTGATCCGCGCCCTGCTCCCCGCCGGCTTCTTCGTGCCGGTCACGCCGGGCACCCGGTTCGTCACGGTGGGAGGCGCGGTGGCAGCCGACGTGCACGGCAAGAACCACCACCGGGTCGGCAGCCTCGGCGACCACCTGGTGTCGCTCGACCTGGTCGGCGGCGACGGGGAGACCCGCACCCTCGGTCCCGACCGCGAGCCGGATCTCTTCTGGGCGACCGTCGGCGGGATGGGACTCACCGGCGTGGTCACCGCTGCGGTGCTGCGGGTGCTGCCCGTGGAGTCGGGGTGGATGCGGGTGCACACCGAGCGACTCGACGGCCTGGCCGCGGTCATGCACCGGATGCGGGAGGCCGACCTCGAGGCGACGTACTCGGTGGCGTGGATCGACACGCTCGCCACCGGCCGGCGGCTGGGCCGGTCGGTGCTGACCTCCGGCGAGCACGCGGTCGCCGACCGGCTGCCGGCGTCGGCCGACCGGTGGCTGGTGCCGGGGGAGCCGCTCCTCGACGTGCCCGGGCTGGTCCCGCCGGGGCTGGTCTCGCGGCCCACGGTGCGGGCCTTCAACGAGCTCTGGTTCCGCAAGGCGCCCCGAGACCGGGTCGACGAGCTGCAGTCGGTGTCCACCTTCTTCCATCCCCTCGACGGGGTCGGGCACTGGAACCGGCTCTACGGCCGCGGCGGCTTCGTGCAGTACCAGTGCGTGGTCCCGGACGCGGCCGAGGCCGCGCTTCCCGAGCTCCTGGAGCTGATCGCGCGCAGTGGGCAGCCGTCGTTCCTGTCCGTGCTCAAGCGCTTCGGGCCGGGCAACGCCGGGCTGCTGTCGTTCCCGGTGCAGGGCTGGACGCTCGCCCTCGACCTGCCGACGGGCCCGGCGCTCCGAGGCCTGCTCGCAGAGCTGGACCGCAGAGTGTTGGAGGCGGGCGGCCGGGTCTACCTGGCCAAGGACTCGCGCTCGGCGCCCGAGACCGTGCACGCGATGTACCCGCGGCTCGCCGAGTTCCGCCGGATCCGTCACGCGATCGATCCGGTCGGCGTGTTCCAATCAGACCTGTCCAGACGACTGTCCCTGTGAGGGCGAGGAGCGACGTGATCAATTCCCTGGGCGAGCCCCAGTCGGTCCTGCTGCTGGGTGGCACCAGTGACATCGCGCTCGCGGCCGTTCGCGCGTGGGCCACGACCTGCCGTCCGCACGTCACCCTGGCGGCGCGTCCCGGACCCCGGCGCGACGCGGCTCTTGCCGAGGTGACCGGGCTCGGGCTCGAGGCCGACGTGGTCGACTTCGACGCCGAGGACACCGCGGCCCATCCGGCCCTGGTCGCGGGTCTCGCAGCGGAACGCGACCTCGACGTCGCCGTCGTCGCCTTCGGTGTCCTCGGCGACGAGGAGCAGGCCTGGCACGACCACGAGCTGGCCGTGCGCCTTGCCACCGTCAACTACGTCGGCGCGGTGAGCGTCGGCGTGCTGCTCGCCGAGGTGATGCAGGCGCAGGGCCACGGTGCCATCGTGGCGCTGTCGTCGGTTGCGGGGGAGCGGGTGCGCCGCTCCAACTTCGTCTACGGCTCGAGCAAGGCCGGCTTCGACGGCTTCTTCCTCGGGCTGGGTGAGGCGCTGCGCGGCAGTGGCGTGCAGGTGAGCGTGCTGAGGCCGGGGTTCGTGCACACCAAGATGACCGAGGGCCGGGACCCGGCGCCGTTGTCGGTCACCCCCGAGCAGGTGGCCGCGGCGATGGTCACCGCGGTCGCGGAGCGCCAGGACCTGGTGTGGGTCCCGCGGCCGATGCGCGCGGTGATGTCGGGCCTG
>JBBQRV010000199.1:0-7033 GCA_038214475.1 Propionibacteriales bacterium
GTCGGGATGCCGCTCACCGAGGGCCTGGTGACGGTCCACAACGCCCTGATCGGCGTCGGGCTGCGCTCCCGGGTCCGGCTCGGGGCGTCCGGCAAGGTCTCGACCGGGGTCGACATCGTCAAGCGGATCATCCAGGGAGCCGACTACACCAACGCGGCCCGGGCGATGATGATGGCTGTCGGCTGCATCCAGGCCCAGACCTGCCACACCAACACCTGCCCGGTGGGGGTCGCCACCCAGGAC
Source organism: Propionibacteriales bacterium (assembly GCA_038214475.1). Lineage (GTDB taxonomy): Bacteria > Actinomycetota > Actinomycetes > Propionibacteriales > Nocardioidaceae > Nocardioides. Next base: position 244 of record JBBQRV010000199.1, read on the forward strand.
CCGAGGCGGATGCGGGCCCTGGACGTGCCGGACAAGACGGCGCGCGTGCAGCGCTACCAGGGCGAGACGGTGAAGCAGGCCGTGCAGATCATCGCCTCGATGGGCCTCGACGGCCCGCACCAGCTCGCGCCGCACCACCTGCGCCGGCGCATCGACCACACCCGCACGGAGAGCTACGCCGACCTGTTCGAGCACGTGGCGCCGGGCCAGCTGCTCGCCGAGCCGCCGCCGGGCTGGGCCGCGGACTGGCGGCGCGCGGACCCGGACGCCTTCCGGCCCTGAGCAGAGGACCTGGGCCGGCAACCCGACCCGACGACCCGATCCATCCGGAAACGATCTCGAGGAGTCCGAATGCCCACCGTTGCAGACCTGATCGTCACCGCGCTCGCCGACCACGGGGTCTCCTCCGTGTGGGGCGTGGTGGGCGATGCCCTGAACCCGCTCACCGACGCCATCCGCCGGGAGGAGCGGGTCGAGTGGATCGGCGTCCGGCACGAGGAGGCCGGCGCCTTCGCCGCCGGCGCCCAGGCCCAGCTGACCGGCGACCTCGCCGTGTGCATGGGCACTGTCGGGCCCGGGGCGGTGCACCTGCTCAACGGCCTGTACGACGCCGCCAAGTCGCACGCCCCCGTGCTCGCCGTCGTGGGTCAGGTGCCGAGCGCCGAGATGGGCAGCGACTTCTTCCAGGAGGTGGACAACCACGCCGTGTTCGCCGACGTGGCGGTCTTCAACCAGACCCTCACCTCCGTGGCGCAGCTGCCCCGGATGCTCGAGCAGGCGGTCAACACCGCGCTCGCCGAGCGGGGCGTGGCCGTGCTGTCCATCCCGGGCGACGTGGGGGGCCTCGATGCACCCGACGGTGCCGCCGTGCCCCGCTTCGTGCGGCCCCGCGTCGTGACCACCCCGGAGCCCGAGGTGCTGCGCGACGCCGCGTCGGCGCTGAATGCGGCGCCCAGGGTGACGCTGCTGGTCGGCACGGGGGCCCGGGAGGCGCAGGCGGAGGTGCTCGAGCTGGCCGACCGGCTGAACGCGCCGACCGTGCTCACCCTCAAGGCCAAGGAGGGCTTCGAGGAGCGACTGCCGCAGGAGGTCGGCCAGTCGGGGCTGATCGGCAACCGGGCGACCAAGCTCGCCTTCGACGACTGTGACGCGCTCTTCCTCGTCGGCACCGACTTCCCCTACTCGGAGTTCCTGCCCGAGGGGAAGACCGTGCTGCAGCTCGACGTCAGGGGAGCGCACATCGGCAGACGGATCCCGGTGGACCACGCGCTCGTCGGGCAGGCAGCTCCGACACTGGGCCAGCTGCTCCCGCTGCTCGAGCAGAAGACCGACACCGGCCACCTCGACAAGGCGCGCGACTCCTACGCGTCCTGGCGTGAGCGCCAGCAGCAGTTCACCGATCCGGCGTACGACCACAGGCCGAAGGGGCTGCTGCGTCGCAGGGTGGACAACCCCGACGGTCGGATCCGACCCGAGCTGCTCGCGGCCGCGGTGGACCGGCACGCGGCCGACGACGCCGTCTTCACGACCGACACCGGGATGTCCACGGTGTGGCTCTCGCGCTTCGTGCGGATGCGGGGTGAGCGGCGCCTGGTCGGCTCCTACAACCTGGGGTCGATGGCCAACGCGATGCCCCAGGCCCTCGGCGCGTCCGCGCTCGACCGTGGTCGCCAGGTGGTGGCGTTCTGTGGTGACGGCGGCCTGTCGATGCTGCTCGGGGATCTGATCACCGCGGTGTCCTACCGTTTGCCGGTCAAGCTCGTGGTGTTCGACAACGCACGGTTGGGCATGGTGAAGCTCGAGATGGAACAGGTCGGGCTGCCGGAGTACGGCACGGAGCTGGCGAACCCCGACTTCGCCGCGGTCGCGACCGCGATGGGGCTGACCGGCTTCCGGGTCACCGACCCGGCGGAGGTCGACGACGCCGTACGTCGCGCCCTGGCCACGGAGGGGCCGGTGCTGCTCGACGTGCTCACCAACGCCGACGAGGTGGCGATCCCGCCGAACCCGACCCTGGCGCAGGGCTGGGGGTTCGCGATCGCCAAGGGCAAGGAGTTCCTCGACAGCCACGACTGAGCCCGGACCGGGGCTGGCCCTCCCGCCCTTGGCCGAACCCGTCGAATCAGTCGCAGCCCGGCCTGCATGGAAGAATGGGCCGACCGCCCTCGACGTCCCCGGAAAGCAGTCAGTGTCCCAGCCCCACACGCCGAAGCCCGGCCGCACCGATCCCGCGATCATCCGCAACTTCTGCATCATCGCGCACATCGACCACGGCAAGTCGACCCTTGCCGACCGGATGCTGCAGCTCACCGGCGTGGTCGACGAGCGGGCGGCCCGCGCGCAGTACCTCGACCGGATGGACATCGAGCGCGAGCGTGGCATCACCATCAAGAGCCAGGCCGTGCGGATGCCCTGGACGGTGCCCGCCGACAACGCGCAGGGCGCCGAGCCGGGCAACTACGTGCTCAACATGATCGACACCCCCGGCCACGTCGACTTCACCTACGAGGTCTCCCGGTCGCTGGAGGCCTGCGAGGCCGCCGTGCTGCTCGTCGACGCCGCCCAGGGCATCGAGGCCCAGACCCTGGCCAACCTCTACCTCGCCCTCGGTGCCGACCTGCACGTGATCCCGGTGCTCAACAAGATCGACCTGCCCTCCGCCCAGCCCGAGAAGTACGCGGAGGAGCTCGCGGGCATCATCGGCTGCGACCCGTCCGACGTGCTGCGCACGTCGGCGAAGACCGGCATGGGGGTCGAGGCGCTGCTCAACGAGATCGTGAAGCAGACCCCCGCCCCCGTGGGTGACGCCGACAAGCCCGCGCGTGCGCTGATCTTCGACTCCGTCTACGACACCTACCGGGGCGTGGTGACCTACGTCCGGGTCGTCGACGGCAAGCTCAGCCACCGCGACCGGATCAAGATGATGTCCACCGGCGCCGTGCACGAGATGCTCGAGGTCGGCGTGATCAGCCCCGAGCCGGTCAAGGCGGGGGAGATCGGCGTCGGCGAGGTCGGCTACCTGATCACCGGCGTGAAGGACGTCCGCCAGTCCCGGGTGGGCGACACCGTCACCAGCCAGCACCACGGGGCCACCGAGCCGCTGGGCGGCCACAAGCACCCCAACCCGATGGTCTTCGCCGGGCTCTACCCGATCGACGGCGACGACTACCCCACGCTGCGCGACGCCCTGGAACGGCTGCAGCTCAACGACGCCGCGCTGGCCTACGAGCCCGAGACGTCCGGCGCCCTCGGGTTCGGGTTCCGGTGCGGGTTCCTCGGGCTGCTGCACATGGAGATCGTCCGGGAGCGGCTCGAGCGCGAGTTCGACCTCGACCTGATCTCGACGGCGCCCAACGTGGTCTACCACGTGACCATGGACGACGGCACGGTGCACGAGGTGACCAACCCGAGTGAGTACCCCGACGGCAAGGTCGCCGAGGTCCGCGAGCCCGTGGTCCGGGCCACCATCTTGTCGCCGTCGGACTACATCGGCACGATCATGGAGCTCTGCCAGGCCAAGCGCGGCACCCTCCTGGGCATGGACTACCTGTCCGCCGACCGGGTGGAGATGCGCTACACGCTCCCGCTGGCCGAGATCGTCTTCGACTTCTTCGACGCGCTCAAGTCGCGCACCAAGGGCTACGCCTCACTCGACTACGAACCGACCGGAGACCAGGCCGCCGACCTGGTGAAGGTCGACGTCCTGCTGCAGGGTGCGACCGTCGACGCGTTCTCCGCGATCGTGCACCGGGACGCGGCGTACGGGTACGGCGTGATGCTGGCCGGCAAGCTCAAGGACCTGATCCCGCGGCAGCAGTTCGAGGTGCCGATCCAGGCTGCCATCGGCGCCCGGGTGATCGCCCGCGAGAACATCCGGGCCATCCGCAAGGACGTGCTCGCCAAGTGCTACGGCGGTGACATCACCCGCAAGCGCAAGCTGCTGGAGAAGCAGAAGGAGGGCAAGAAGCGGATGAAGATGGTCGGCCGGGTCGAGGTTCCCCAGGAGGCCTTCATCGCCGCCCTGTCCAACGCGCCCACCGGGGAGAAGACCAAGAAGTGATCGACGTCCGGCCCGTGGCCGGGGACGACTGGACGGTCGTCTCCTGGCTGTGGCAGGCGTTCCGCAACGACCTCTCCGAGATCGTGGGTGGGCTGCCCCGGGCCGACGGGCGCTACCACCACGCGGTCCTCGACGCGTATCCCGGCTCGCCCGACCACGCCGGGTTCCTGCTCTGGGTGGAGGGCGAGCACGGCCCCGCCCCGGTCGGCTTCGCGCTCGTCGACGGCGTCCGGTCCGGCTCGCGCAGCATCGGCGGGTTCTGGGTGGTCCCGGCCGCGCGCCGCGGCGGCACCGGGCTGGCCCTGGCCCTCGACGTGATCGGGCGCTACCCCGGCCCCTGGACCTTCGCCTTCCAGCACGACAGCACCGGTGCCGGCGAGTTCTGGCGCCGGGTGGCCCGGGCGGCCTTCGGCGACGACTGGGTCGAGGAGCGACGCCCGGTGCCCGGCAAGCCGCACGTGCCGGACGACCACTGGATCGTCGCGCCCGGCGCCGGCCTCGTCTCCGGGTCCGCCTCGGCGTGAAGCCGGCTGACCTGCCCGCAGGGGTGCAGCGGTTCGCCGGCCGGGGCGCGGAGTGGGCGGACTTCGTCGACCGGCTCCCCGGGTTGGCGCGGGACCTGTGCGAGGAGTGGCTTCTGACCCGCGACGGTGCCGCCACCCACGGGTTCTGTGCCCTGGTCCTGCCGGTGCGTACGGCGGGCGGCCGCCCGGCGATGCTGAAGCTCGGCTTCCCCGACGACGAGTCCGAGCACGAGCACCTGGCCCTGCAGCACTGGCATGGCCGCGGCGCCGTCCAGCTGCTGCGCGCCGACCCGCGCCGTCGCGCGCTGCTGCTGGAGCGACTGCACCGCGAGGACCTCGCGCAGCTGTGGGACCTCGAGGCCTGCGAGGTGGTCGGCGGGCTCTACCCGCGCCTGCACGTGCCCGCCCCGCCGCAGCTGCGCACGCTCCCGTCGTACGTCGACCGCTGGACCTCGGCCCTGGCCGGGCTGCCCCGCAGCGCTCCCGTGCCCCGTCGGCTGGTGGAGCAGGCGGTCAGCCTGTCGAGGGACCTGGTGGCCGACCCGGCCAGCGCGGGGACCCTGATCCACGCCGACCTGCACTACGGCAACGTGCTCGCCGCCGATCGCGAGCCGTGGCTGGCCATCGACCCCAAGCCGCTCAGCGGGGATCCGCACTACGAGCCGGCCCCGATGCTGTGGAACCGGTTCGACGAGCTCGCCGGTGACGTGCGTGGTGGACTGCGGCGCCGGTTCCACGCCCTCGTCGACGTGGCCGGACTCGACGAGGACCGGGCCCGGGACTGGGTGGTGGTGCGGATGCTGCACCTGGCCCTGTGGCGACTCCAGGACGAGCCGGGAACGGTGCGGGTCACCTCGACCGACGACCACCTCACCAGGTGCGTGAGCATCGCCAAGGCCGTGCAGTAGGTCGACACCGGAGGGTCCCAAGCAGCTCGGGCCATCCGGCCCTGCCACCCGGGTGCCGCGCGTCCTAGCGTGGAGGCGTCTCCTGAGGAGGATGCGATGACAACCCGCCCGCACGATGTCGGCGACCTCTACCTGGCCCCGGTGGTGCTGCACCTGGACCATCGGCTCGACGAGTTGGCCCCGCTGTCCGGCGACGAGCTGGTCTACCGGGTCGCGCTCGAGACCAACCGCGATCCGCGGACGCCTGCCGAGCGGGCGACCGCGATGCTGGAGGCGGTCACCTACCTGATCGAGACGCACGGCTGGAAGGTGGACTGGTGTCCGCGCGGTCTGCGGGTCACCCACGACGACCACGAGCTGGTGCTCGGCGTACCCCCCAACGTGCGGGCCTACCTCGACAGCTGAGTGCCGCTGGTCGAGGGTGGGGGATGCTCCGCCTACCCGGTCGCGGTGACGCAATCGACCAATTGGTGCGTTGTGACGCGGGTCGCGGTCCCTGGTGGTGTCGTGGTCGACCAATTGGTGCGTGGTGACGTCGGCCCCGGTCCCTGGTGGTGTCGCAATCGACCAATTGGTGCGTGGTGACACCGGCCGCCGTCCCTCGACGCGTCGTCGTCGACCAATTGGCGCGAAACGACCACGCGCGCAACGACCACGCACACGGACGCCGCCACCCACATCCCGGCGAGGTCGGGGTCGCTCGGGCTCAGCGCACCCGGTTGATCGACCCGGCCGAGCGGCACACCGACGTGGCCGCTCGCGAGAAGGAGGACGACGCCAGCCAGGCCGCCCAGGCGTAGTAGCCGCGCTTGCGTGCCCGGACGTACGGCGTCCACATCCCCGCGTTCGCCGTGGTCGACGGGCGCCGGACGGCGTACGTGCGCCCCCGCGGCGAGCGACGAGCTGCCCCTCACCGAGGTCGTCGGATCGATACGAGAGCTGCACGACGCCGTGGACCGGTGGCTGACCTCACTGGGCGGGCCCGCGCAAGAACGGGATTGACAGACCCGGAGGACAGGGCCATTTCGGGTAGAGAACTTTCTTTACCGAACTCTTCGCAGCGCGCCAAGGTGGGGCTTTCATGCTGCGCGAACGAGTGTTGACGACCCGCAAGGGCTGGAGTCTGCAGCTGCTCGGCTGGTGGAGCCTGACCGGGCAGGGGCAGCAGGTCGACCTGGCCGGTCGCGAGCAGCGACTGGCCGCGCTGGTCGCCCTGCGCGGCACCCGCCCGCGCGCCCACATCGCCGGCACCCTGTGGCCGGAGACCACCGAGGCACGCGCGCTGTCGAGCCTGCGAG
>JBBQRV010000200.1:0-6901 GCA_038214475.1 Propionibacteriales bacterium
CTTCGCCGCCGTCCCCGTGGGCCGCCGGATCTGGCACCTGCTGATCGCCTTCGCGGCGATGATCGCAGCGGCCGGCTGGTGGATCGCGATCGTCGAGCTCTGGCCGGCCTCGTCGCGGCCCTGGATCGGCGGCTCGCAGACCAACTCGATCCTGGAGCTCACCCTCGGCTACAACGGGTTCGGACGACTCACCGGTGACGAGGCCGGCTCCGTGGGCGGCGGCGGTGGGTGGGGATCGACCGGCATCCTGAGGATGTTCGGCTCCGACATCGGCTCCCAGGTCGCCTGGCTGCTCCCAGCCGCGCTGGTGCTCGGCGGCGTAGGCCTCTGGTTCGCCCGGGAACGGATGATGCGGGCGGCCCTGGTGCTCTGGCTGGGCTGGCTGGTCGTCACCGCGCTCACCTTCAGCTTCATGGCCGGTATCTTCCACGCCTACTACACCGTCGCGCTCGCTCCCGCGATCGGCGCCCTGGTTGCGCTGGGCGGACTCGCCCTGTGGCGTCGGCGCGACTCACTGGTCGCTTCCGGGGTGCTGGCCTTCAGCACCGCCCTCACCACCTCGCTCGCCTTCGAGATGCTGGGGCGCGCCGACTGGCAGCCCTGGCTGAAGTACGCCGTCGCCGCGGTCGGATTCCCGGCCGCGCTGCTGCTGGCCGGTGTGCGGCACCTGCCGGCCCGGGCCGGCCGGGCTGTGGCCGCCGCCGCGCTCGTCGCGTCACTCGCCGCTCCGGCCGCCTACTCGCTGGCCACCGCGGCCACGCCGCGCACCGGCTCGATCCCCAGCGCGGGTCCGGCCAGCGCGTCCGGACCGGGTGGTCTCGGCGTCCCGGTCGGTGGACTCGGCGGGCCTGGAGGCATGGGCGGTCCCGGCGCCACCGGCACGGGTCCGGGCACGGCCGGAACGAGCACGCCCGGCACGACCGGCACTGGCGCCGGCTCGCTGCTCGACGGGTCCACCTCGTCCGCTGCGATCACCGCGCTGCTGCAGACCAACGCGTCGTCCTACACCTGGGCGGCCGCGGCGGTCGGCTCCAGCTCCGCGAGCGGCTACCAGCTGGCCAGCGAGGAACCGGTGATGGCGATCGGTGGGTTCAACGGCTCCGACCCGAGCCCGACCGTGGAGCAGTTCCAGCAGTACGTCGCCGACGGCGAGGTGCACTACTTCATCGCCGGCGGAATGGACGGCGGGGGTGGCTTCGGCGGGCCCGGTGGCCAGACGGGTGGCTCGTCGGTGGGCACCGAGATCGCCACCTGGGTGGCCGCCCACTTCACCGCCACCACCGTCGACGGCGTCACCCTCTACGACCTCTCGGGCGGTGTCCAGTGAGCGCCCTGGAGGCGGTCGCCCCGGCGCCGATGCTCGAGGTCGTGATCCCGGTGCACAACGAGGAGCTGGCCCTGCCGATCGCCATCGAGCGGGTCACCGCTGCCCTCGACCGGCTGCCCTGGACCTGGCAGGTCACCATCGCCGACAACGCCAGCACCGACGGCACCGCGGTGGTGGCCCGGCACCTGGCCCGCACCCACGACGCAGTGGTCTCGGTCCGGCTGCCCGAGAAGGGCCGGGGTCGGGCGCTCAAGCAGGTCTGGGCGGCCTCGACCGCCGAGGTGCTGGTCTACATGGACGTCGATCTGTCGACCGACCTCAAGGCCCTGCTGCCACTGGTGGCGCCGCTGGTCTCGGGGCACTCCGACATCGCGATCGGCTCCCGGCTGCACCGGGCCTCCCGTGTGGTCCGTGGCCCGAGGCGCGAGCTGGTGTCGCGCTCCTACAACGTGCTGCTCCGCTCGACGTTGCGGGCCCGGTTCAGCGACGCCCAGTGCGGGTTCAAGGCGATCCGCCGGCCGGTGGCCGAGGAGCTCCTGCCGCTGGTACGAGACGACACCTGGTTCTTCGACACCGAGCTGCTGGTGCTGGCGGAGCGGACCGGGCTGCGCATCCACGAGGTGCCGGTGGACTGGGTCGACGATCCCGACTCCCGCGTCGACCTGGTGCGTACGGCGCTCGACGACCTGCGCGGGATCCGCCGGCTCGGGTGGTCGCTGCTGACCGGCCGGCTGCCCCTGGAGGAGGTGTCGTCGCGTCTGGGCGTGGCCGCGGCGTCCGGGCGGGTGCCCACCCAGGTGGCCCTCTTCGCCTGCGTCGGGGTGCTCTCGACGGTGGCCTACGCGGCGCTGTTCCTGGGCTTGCGCCAGGTGTGGCCGGCCCAGGTGGCCAACCTGGTGGCACTGCTGCTCACCGCGGTCGGCAACACCGCGCTGAACCGCCGGTTCACGTTCGGGGTGCGGGGAGGCGGCGCGCTGCGCCACCAGGCCCAGGGCCTGCTGGTCTTCGGCCTCGGCCTGGCCCTCACCAGCGGGTCACTGTGGCTGCTGGGCTCTGCTCCGCACTGGGCGGAGGTCGTGGTGCTCACCCTGGCCAACCTGGTGGTGACCGTGATGCGGTTCGTGGCGATGCGGGTGTGGATCTTCCGCGCGGCGCGGGTCAGAGCGTGTTGACCAGCGCCGGTAGCGACCTGGCCAGCGAGGCCAGCAGCTGCTGCTTGCTCAGCCCTCCCGGGTCGGCGATCCAGGACAGCACGACCTCCTCGGTGAGCGCCGCCCAGCCGCGCACCATCAGCCGCACCGACGCGGTGTCGTCCAGCCCGAGCTCGGCGAGCTCGGCCTCGGAGCTGCTGGCGAAGATCCGGTCGGTGAGGGCGGCCCGGGACTCCTCGTAGATCTCACGCATGTCCTCGTTGCCGCCGGCGGCCCCCTTGACCAGCGAGAGGTAGCCCTCCCGGTTGGCGACCACGTAGTCGACGTACCGCTCGAGGGAGCCGGTCATCCGCTCCAGGGGGGTGCCACCGTCGCCGGGCGCGGTGACCGCGATCAGGTCGTCGGCGGCCCGACGTACGACGGCGCGGTGGAACTCCCGCTTGGTGCCGAAGTAGTGGTAGAGCAGGCCCCTCGAGATGCCGGCCTCCTCCGCCAGGGTGTCGATCGACAGCTCGTCGAGGGAGCGGTGCGCGAACAGCCGCACGCCGAGCTCGAGCAGCTGCTCGCGTCGGGTGTCCGGGGCCATCCGCACCCGGGGAGCCGTGGTCATGGGACTCAGCCTACTGACACCGCCGTCCGTCACCAGATCTATTGACCCTTGTTCAATATCGTTCGTAGGCTGGCACCATGAGCACTCCCCCGGCGCGCGTGCGCCACCTCGTGATCGGGGCCGGCTTCGCCGGCCTAGGCATGGCGATCAAGCTCGACAAGGCGGGCGAGCGCGACTTCGTGGTGGTCGAGAAGGGCGCCGACGTCGGCGGGACCTGGCGCGACAACACCTACCCGGGAGCGGCCTGCGACGTCCCCAGCCAGCTCTACTCCTTCTCGTTCGCCCCCAACCCCGAGTGGACCCGGTCGTTCTCCCCCCAGTCCGAGATCCAGTCCTACCTCCGTGCGGTCGCGCGCGACTCGGGCGTGCTGGACCGGTTCGTCTTCGACACCGCCGTCGAGAGCGCGACCTGGGACGACCACGACCAGGTGTGGCGGGTGCGCACCTCGTCGGGCGAGGTGGTCGCCGACAACCTGATCACCGGCTCGGGGGGCCTCTCGGAGCCCAAGCTGCCCGACCTCGAGGGCATCGACTCCTTCGCAGGCGAGGTCTTCCACTCCTCGCGGTGGAACCACGACCTCGACCTCACCGGCCTCCGCGTCGCCGTGATCGGCACCGGCGCCTCGTCGATCCAGATCGTCCCCGAGATCGCCCAGGTGGTCAGCCACCTCGACGTCTACCAGCGCACCGCGCCCTGGGTGATCCCCCGCAACGACCGCACCTACTCGCACTGGGAGCGGCGCGCACTGCGGCACCTGCCGGCGCTGCGCAGCCTCTACCGTCGCGGCATCTACTGGCTGCGCGAGACCTACGTCCCCGGGTTCACCTGGCAGCCCAAGCTCGCCGCGCCCGTGCAGCGGGTGGCGCTGGCCAACCTCCGCAAGGGCATCAGCGACCCCGACCTGCGGGCCAGGGTGACGCCGACCTTCGCGATCGGCTGCAAGCGGGTGCTGATCTCCAACACCTACTACCCCACCCTCGCCCAGGCCCACGTCGACCTGGTCACCGACCCGATCTCCCGGGTCACGCCGTCGGGGATCGTCACCGCCGACGGCACCGAGCGGCCTGTCGACGTGCTCGTGGTGGCCACCGGCTTCCACACCACCGACCAGCCGATCGCGCACCACCTCACCGGGCGCGACGGGCGCAGCCTGGCCGAGACCTGGGCCGAGGGCGGGATGGCCGCCTACAAGGGCACCACCATCCACGGCTTCCCGAACCTGTTCCAGATCGTCGGGCCCAACACCGGGCTCGGCCACTCCAGCATGATCTTCATCATCGAGTCGCAGATCGCCTACATCGTCGACGCGATCCGGCACCAGCAGCTGACCGGCCAGCAGGTCCTCGAGGCCCGCCTCGACGCCCAGCAGACCTGGAACGACGACCTGCAGCGCCGGATGCGTCGTACCGTCTGGAGCACCGGGGGCTGCACCTCGTGGTACCTCGACGACCACGGCCGCAACACCACGCTCTGGCCGCGCACGACCTTCACCTTCCGGCGGCTGCTGGCACGGTTCGACCCCGAGGCCTACGAGACCGGCGCCCGGCGCAGCACCCGACCCAGCGAGGAGATCTCCGCATGAAGTCACTCGAGGGCAAGGTCGTCGCCGTCACCGGCGCCGGCTCCGGCATCGGCCGGGCGCTCGCACTCAACGCAGCGCACCGTGGCGGGCTGGTGGCGATCTCGGACTGGGACGCCGACGGCCTCGCCGAGACCGTCGACCTGCTCAAGTCGGCCGGCGTCTCGGAGCTCCGCGGCGACCAGGTCGACGTGTCCGACCGGGCCGCGATGGCCGCCTGGGCGACCGCGGTGGCGGCCCAGTTCGGTCGCGTCGACGTGGTGGTCAACAACGCCGGCGTCACGGTGACTGGCGACTTCGAGGAGATGAGCTACGAGGACTTCGACTGGATCGTCGGCGTCAACCTGATGGGGGTCGTGCACGGCACCAAGGAGTTCCTGCCGCACCTGATCGCGTCGGGTGACGGCCACCTGGTCAACATCTCCTCGCTGTTCGGACTGGTGTCGATGCCCGGGCAGTCGGCGTACAACGCGACCAAGTACGCCGTACGCGGCTTCACCGAGGCGGTGCGCGAGGAGATGCTGGTCAGCGGCCACCCGGTGCAGGTGACCTGCGTGCACCCCGGCGGGATCCGCACCGGCATCTCCCGGCACGGCCGGAAGACCGCCGGCCAGGACGCCGAGGCGATCGACTCGCTCTTCGAGCAGAAGCTGGCCCGGATGTCGCCGGAGAAGGCCGCCGAGACCATCGTGGAGGGGATGCTCAAGGGGCGGGCCCGGCTGCTGGTCGGTCTCGACGCGCACCTGGTCCACCACGCCGCGAAGCTGGCCGGCTCGCGCTACCAGGACGTGGTGGCGCGGCTCAGCCCGAGAGTCGTCGGCAAGCGGTAGAACTGGTCCGTGACTCCCCTGCCCGGCACCCGTGTGCGCGTGGTGATGACGAAGTGGGGCGCGCGCCCGCACTGGGAGTTCGAGGGGCTGCTGCTCGGCAGCGACGGGCACGGCGACTGGCTGGGCTTCCCCGCCGGCACCGCGATGGCTCGGCCGGGGGCGTCGTACGTCGCACCGGTCGACCAGGTCGGGCTGGTGCCGGCGCCCGGACCTGACGCCGCGCGCGGCTTCCTGGCGACGTTCCACGCAGCGGGCGGCCCGGTGGGTGTCTACGTCGACATGACCACGCCGCCGGTGTGGGACGGCGTCGTCCTGCGAGCCGTCGACCTCGACCTCGACGTGGTGCGCGGCAGCACCGGTCGGGTGTGGGTCGACGACGAGGACGAGTTCGCCGAGCACCGGGCCCGCTTCCACTACCCCGCCGACGTCGTCGAGCTGGCGCTCACCACCTGTGCCCGGCTGGCCCGGCAGGTCGAGGACGGACCCGCGCCCTTCGACATCGAGACCTCGGCGCGGTGGTTCGATGTGCTTCGCTGGTCGCGTGGAGATTGAGTTCCGGGCCTCGCCGCGTCCGACCCTGGGCGTGGAGTGGGAGTTCGCGCTGGTCGACAAGACCACCCGCGACCTGGCCAACTCTGCCTCCGAGGTGTTCGACCGGGCGCACGACGTGCTCGGTGCGGACCGGCTGCACCAGGAGCTGCTGCGCAACACCGTCGAGGTGGTGACCGGCGTCTGCGGCTCGGTCGCCGAGGCGATGGCCGACCTGCGCGGCACCCTGCACCACGTGCTGCCGATCGCCGACGGTCTCGGCGTCGACCTCTACGGCGCCGGCACGCACCCGTTCGCGGAGTGGTCGCGCCAGCTGCTGTCGGAGGGGCACCGCTACGAGGAGCTGGTCAACCGCACCCAGTGGTGGGGCCGGCAGATGCTGATCTGGGGCGTGCACGTGCACGTCGGCATGCCCGAACGGGACCGGGTCGTGCCAGTGCTGTCGGCGCTGCTCAACTCCTACCCGCACCTGCAGGCGCTGTCGGCGTCGTCACCGCTGTGGGGTGGCCTCGACACCGGCTACGCCTCCAACCGGGCGCTGATGTTCCAGCAGCTGCCCACCGCCGGGCTGCCCTTCCAGTTCGCCACCTGGGCGGAGTTCGAGGGCTTCGTGGCCGACCAGCTCAAGACCGGCGTGATCGACGACATCTCCGAGCTTCGCTGGGACGTCCGCCCCGTGCCCCGGCTCGGCACCCTGGAGAACCGGATCTGCGACGGGGTCACCAACCTCACCGACATGGCCGGCCTGGTCGCGCTGATGCACTGCCTGGTCGTCGACCTCGACTGCCGGCTGGCGGCCGGCGAGACGCTGCCCACCCTGCCGCCCTGGCACGTGCAGGAGAACAAGTGGCGGG
>JBBQRV010000201.1:0-6866 GCA_038214475.1 Propionibacteriales bacterium
CAGCCGGCAGCGGCTCCAGACGCAGCACTCCTACGCGGAGGCCCAGGCCGAGGTACGACGCCTCGACGACATCCGGCGCAAGGTCGAGGAGGCCCTGCGCAAGGCAGGCCTGGAGAAGGACGTGCGCACCTCGATCGACGAGCGGGGCCTGGTGCTCAGCCTGGTCTCACGCCACGTCGTGTTCTCCGCCGACGTGGCCGACCTCAGCGCGCGCGGTCGCCGGGTCGTGGACGCACTGGCCCCCGTGCTCGACGACCTCACCGACCCGCTGCGCATCGACGGGCACACCAACCAGGTCGCGGTGCAGCCCAAGTACTACCCCACCGACTGGGAGCTGTCGGCCGCCCGGGCCACCACCGTGCTGCGGCGCCTCCACGAGGTCGGGCACCTGCCCGAGGCCCGGCTGTCGATGGCGGCGTACGGCCACCAGCGGCCCCTGGTCGACCCGGCCCTGCCCGGGTCGCAGCAGATCAACAAACGCGTCGACATCATCGTGCTCTCCGATCTCCCCGCCGAGTCGAGTGAGCTCTTGCAGACCGCCGCCCGGCAGACCCCGGGCGCTGAGGAAGGATCGTGAACACCGTGACCACACTGGCTCCGTCCAAGGTCGAGGAGCAGGCCCCCACGAAGGAAGGGGGTTCGAAGAAGAAGAAGCTGGTCATCGCGCTGGTGGCCCTGCTGGCCGTCGGCGGCGGCTACTGGACCTTCCTGCGACCCTCGGGCGACGCGGCGCCGGAACCCGGGGCGATCGTGGCGCTGGACGCCACCCAGATCAACCTGGCCGGCGGGCACTACCTCAAGATCGGGATCGCGTTGCAGCTGACGACCGCAGCGGCCGAGGTCGACGGGAGCAAGGCGCTGGACGCCACCATCGACCTGTTCAGCGGCCTGTCGCTGTCGAAGGTGACCCTGGCCGGGGCCCGCCACCAGCTCCAGGAGGAGCTCACCAAGGAGCTCGAGAAGCGGTACGAGGGCGAGGTGATGGGGGTCTACTTCACGGAGTTCGTCACGCAATGACCTGATTTCGCTCAGGATCGCGGTGCAGGGGCCGATTCGCAGGATCGTGCCCCCCTCCGCCTCATCGACCGCGCCTCCCGGCGCCGACGCCTCGGCGACCCGGGCCCGTCGGCGTACCCGTGTCGACCCGGTCGCCTACGACTTCCGGCGACCCATCCAGCTGAGCCGGGAGCACTCCCGGATGCTCCAGCTCGCCTTCGACGGGTTCGCTCGCCAGACCACGACGGTCTTCACCTCGTCGCTGCGCACGGTCTGCTCGGTGACGCTCACCTCGATCACCCAGCGCAGCTACGCCGAGTACGTCGACAGCCTCGAGGCCACGACGTACCTCACCCTGTTCTCGGCCGAGCCCCTCGACAGCCCCGGTGTGCTGGAGATCCCGTTGCTGGCCACGATGACCTGCATCGACCACATGCTCGGCGGGCTCGGTCACGAGCGGCAGCCGAAACGGCCGCTGACCGAGATCGAGTCCGGCGTGGTGAGCGGCCTGGTCGGGCGGCTGCTCGGCGAGATGCGTTACTCGATGGCCGCGATCCTCCCCCTCGAGCCCACGGTGCAGGGCGTCGAGTACAGCCCGCAGTTCGCCCAGGTGGCCGGCGCGTCCGACGTGATGGTGGTGGCCAGCCTCGAGCTCCGGATCAACGAGCGGGCGTTCCCGATGACGGTCTGCCTGCCGTTCGCGGGCCTGCTCCCCCACCTGCTCCGGGCGTCGGCACCGGTCCCGGTCTCGGAGCGTGAGCGGGCCCAGCGCGCCCGCGCCTCGCACGAGCTGCACCAGTCCTTCGAGCAGGTGCCGGTGGAGGTCGCGGTCCGGGTCCGTCCCACCACCCTCGGTCCCGGTCAGCTCAGTGGGCTGGTGCCCGGCGACGTGGTCCGGCTCGCCCACCCCGCCGCCGCCCCGCTCGAGGTCGTCGTCGACGGCACCATCTTCGCCCACGCCACCGCTGGGGCCCGCGGGCCCCAGCTCGCAGCCCTCATCGTCGGCACACCCCAGGAGAACGCATGAACCCGCCCCTCACCGCTGACGAGTCCCGCCTGGCCCTGGCCGTGGGCGCCGCTGCTGTCGCAGTCCTGCCGTCGCCCGAGCCGCTCGCCCCCACCACGCCGCACCCGGGCACCGCCGAGGTCACCGGCAGCTTCGCGGCCGCCGTGGTGGCCGAGCTCGACGGATCGGCCGGTCAGCAGGTCGTGGTGCTGGTCGGCGAGCAGCTGGTCGCCGCCCTGGCCTCCAGCCCGATCGGGGAGCTCGACCTGGCGTCGGCACTCCAGCCGACCGTCGACGCGATGGCCGGCGCCCTGGGCGCCCGGGCCGGCGCCGCTCGGGAGCTCGCCCTCGAGCAGGTGCGGACCGAGGTGACCGGACCGTTCACCGTGGTCCCGCTGTCCGGAGGCGCCTCGGCCGCCGCGCTGCTGGTGCCCGACGCCGCGCTGCGCGCGGTCGGCGGGGAGGCTCCCGGCACGCCGCCCTTCCTGTCCCCCGTGGCCGCCGTGGCACCCGTGCCGACCCCGGTGCCGGTCGCCGCGGCACCCGTCGCCGCCCGGGGCGGCATCGAGCTCCTGCACGGCGTCGACATGGAGGTCACCGTCGAGATCGGACGGGCCCGGATGACGGTGCGAGAGCTCCTCGACCTGTCCCCCGGTGCGGTGCTCGAGCTGGACCGCGCCGCCGGCAGCCCCGCCGACCTCCTGGTCAACGGCCGGCTGATCGCGCGCGGCGAGGTCGTGGTGGTCGACGAGGACTTCGGCCTGCGGATCACCGAGATCGTCACCGACTCCGCGGTGGGCTGAGCGGTGCTCGAGCTCACCCTGCGGCTGGTCTTCTCCCTGGCCGTCGTCCTGGGCCTGCTCCTGCTGCTCGCCAAGTTCGGCGCGCGCCGGTTCCGGGGACAGCACGGCGCCCTGGTGCGGGTCCTGCACCGCCAGCCCCTCACCCGCGGTACGTCGGTCAGCGTGGTGGCGGTCGGCTCCCGGATCCTGGTGCTCGGCACCACCGAGCAGCAGATCCGGGTGCTGACCGAGCTCGACCCCGACGAGGTCGGCGAGCCCCTGCGCCTGGACACCGAGGCTGCGCACCCGCAGGCGGAGATCGCCGCGGCCCCCGACCGGGCGCCGACCCTGGTGCCGGCCCCGGGCACCTCGAAGACCCCCGGCGCCGTGTCGACCCACGGCCCGCTCGCCGGATCCGTGCTCAGCGCCGACACCTGGCGCCAGGCGCTGACAGCCGCCACCCGGCGGGTGTCGTGAGCCTGGGACGGCTGCGCGCGCGCACCCTGCTCCTGGCCGTGGCGGGCGCCACCGTGCTGGTGACGGCGGGCGCGCCGGCGTACGCGGGTCCGGGCGGCCCCAGGGGCCCGCAGGGTCCGAGCGGTGGTGACGGCGTGACCATCGACCTGGGCGGACTCACCGACAAGCCCAGCACCTCGGTGACCGTGCTGATCGGGCTCACCCTGATCTCGTTGCTGCCCGCGATCCTGCTCACCTGCACGTCGTTCACGAAGATCCTGGTCGTGCTCGGCCTGACCCGCAACGCCCTGGGCCTGCAGCAGACGCCGCCCAACCAGGTGCTGGTCGGGCTCGCGCTCTTCCTCAGCCTGTTCATCATGGGTCCGGTGCTCAGTCAGGTGAACGACGAGGGTCTCCAGCCGTACCTCGACGGTGACAAGGCCGCCAGCGTCGCGTTCGAGGACGGCCTCGAGCCGCTGCGCGGCTTCATGCTCGACAACACCGACGACGACGAGCTGGTGCTGCTCACCAGCGTCGCCGACAAGGACCTGCCCAAGGACCGCTCGGAGGTGTCGACCGCCACCCTGGTGCCCGCGTTCGTGCTCAGCGAGCTGAAGGCGGCCTTCATCATCGGCTTCATCGTGTTCATCCCGTTCCTGGTCATCGACATCGTGGTGAGCGGGGCGCTGATGGCACTGGGCATGATGATGATGCCGCCGGTGATGGTGTCGCTGCCGTTCAAGCTGCTGCTCTTCGTGCTGGTCGACGGCTGGGCCCTCGTGATCAAGTCCCTCGTCGCGAGCTACGGGTAGCTGCCATGACCGACACCGCCATCATCGAGATCGCGCTGCGCACCATGCTGGTCGCACTCAAGCTCTCCGCGCCGATCCTGCTCACCTCGCTGGTGATCGGGTTCACCGTCTCGCTGTTCCAGTCGATGACCCAGATCCAGGAGTTCACGCTGGCCTTCGTGCCCAAGCTGCTGGGGGTCGGGCTGGCGCTGCTGCTTTGCGGCAACTGGATGCTGCACACCCTGGTCGCCTTCACCGTCGACCTGTTCGAGTCCATCCCGGGCATGCTCTGAGCTCGCGTCGATGACACTGACGGTCGCCGGCGAGCCGCTGGTCGCGTTCCTGCTCGCCTCGGTGCGGATCGTGGCCTGGCTTGCCGTCGTACCGCCGTTCGCGGGCCGGTCGGTGCCGGCCACGGCCAAGGTGGTGCTGGCCGTCGGGCTGGCGTTCGCCGTGGTGCCCGACGGCGATGCCATCCCGCTCGACACCGTCAGCCTGCTGTTCAACGTCGGCACCCAGGTGCTGGTCGGCCTGGCCCTGGGCTTCGTGACCCACCTGCTGCTGGCAGCGGTGGCCGCCGCCGGCAGCCTGATCGACGTCTTCGGCGGCTTCTCGCTGGCCCAGGGCTTCGACCCGTTGTCGATGAACACCAACACGGTCTTCGGCAAGTTCCACCAGATGCTCGCCGTGGTGCTGCTGTTCGTCAGTGGTGGGCACCTGATCGTGATCGGCGGCCTGCTGCGCACCTTCCACTTCCTGCCGCTCGGCACCACGCCCGACTGGAGCGGGGCACCCGACGTGCTGGTCACCGCCTTCAGCATGTTCTTCGTCAGCGCCGTGCAGATCGCGCTGCCGATGGTCGCGGTGCTGTTCATGGCCGATCTCGGCCTGGCCCTGCTCACCAAGGTGGCCCCACAGCTCAACGCGATCAACGTGATGTTCCCGGCCAAGATCGGGCTCACCCTGCTGCTGCTCGGGCTGTCCTTCCCGGTGCTGCCCACCGCCGTCTCGCGGCTCGTCGAGCTGGCCACCCAGGCAATGGCCGCGCTGTCGGGTGCCGGATGAGCGAGGAGAAGACCGAGAAGCCCACTCCCAAGCGGCGCAAGGAGAACCGCAAGGAGGGCCAGGTCCCGCGCACACCCGAGCTGGGTGCCTGGTCGGCGGTCCTGCTGGTGGGCCTGCTGCTGCCGCACCTGCTGGGCCGCGAGCTCTCGGCACTGCGAGAGCTGATGGCCGCGAGTCTCTCGTCCGCGGGCGAGGCCAGCACCGGCCACGCCTTCGAGCTGCTGAGTCTCGGGTTCTGGCACGCGCTCACCGCACTGGTGGTGCTCGGTGCCGGCGTGATGGTGGTCGGGGTGACCGGCGCGCTCGCGCAGGGCGGGTTCTTCCTGTCCCCCAAGACCGTCAAGCCCAAGCTCACGAAGCTCAACCCGATCAAGGGCGCCAAGCGGATCTTCGGGCTGCACGCGCTCTGGGAGGGCGCCAAGATGCTGGTGCGCAGCGCCGTGGTCGCCGGCCTCGTCTGGTCCGCCGTCCGCGGGCTGATGCCGATGCTGGGGGGCATGGTGCCGATCCCGATGGTCCTCGACGCGGTCGCTCAGCAAGCCGGCGGCCTGATCCGCAACGTGGCGATCGCGGGGCTGGTGATGGCCGCCATCGACTACGCCGTGCAGCGCAAGAAGATGGGCAAGCAGACCCGGATGAGCAAGCACGAGGTCAAGCAGGAGCACAAGCAGGCGGAGGGCGACCCCCAGGTCAAGGGCGCGATCCGGTCCCGCCAGCTGGCCGCGGCCCGCAACCGGATGATGGCCGACGTACCGACCGCCGACGTGGTGCTGGTCAACCCCACGCACGTGGCGGTGGCGCTGCGCTACGAGTCGGAGCGGGGCGCCCCCCGGGTGGTGGCGCGCGGGGCCGGCGTGGTGGCCGCCTCGATCCGGGAGCGGGCCGGCGCGGCCCAGGTGCCTCTCGTCCGCGACGTCCCACTGGCCCGCGCCCTCTACAGCTCGACCACGGTCGGCCAGGAGATCCCGCCCGAGCTGTTCGCGGCGGTGGCCCAGGTGCTGGCGTTCGTGCTGAGTCGCCGGGCCCGCGGACAGGGCGGCGGCGAGCACGACACCCCCCGCGCCGGTCCCGACCTGCCCGCGGTGCCCGTGGGGCGACGTCGCCCCAAACGCTCAACTGTGCCCGACGCCGGCCGATAGTCCTCTCGACACCAGGACGGAGTCGATGCGGTGCCAGGGACGGCGCCCCGAACGCCGACCCCTGAGGAAGCCACCATCATGCTCAAGAAGATGTCGCAGCTGGGCGTCCCTGTCGGCATCGTGATGATCGTCGTGATGCTGGTGGTCCCGCTGCCGGCGATCATGCTCGACCTGCTGATCGCGTTCAACATCACCGGGGCCCTGCTGGTGCTGATGGTCGCCATGTTCGTGGCCCGACCGCTCGACTTCGCCGCGTTCCCCGCGGTGATCCTGGTGATGACCCTCTTCCGGCTCGCCCTCAACGTGAGCGCCACCCGGCTGGTGCTGCTGCACGGGTACGCCGGCAAGGTGATCGACACCTTCGGGCACTTCGTGGTCGGCGGCTCGCTGATCGTGGGGCTGATCGTGTTCGCGATCCTGCTGGTGATCCAGTTCGTGGTGATCACCAACGGCGCCGGACGGGTGGCCGAGGTGGGTGCCCGGTTCACCCTCGACGCCATGCCCGGCAAGCAGATGGCCATCGACGCCGACCTCAACTCGGGGCTCATCGACGAGGACCAGGCCCGCAAACGCCGCGCCGAGGTGCACGCCGAGGCCGATTTCTACGGCGCGATGGACGGCGCCTCCAAGT
>JBBQRV010000202.1:0-6841 GCA_038214475.1 Propionibacteriales bacterium
GGGCAACGGGGCAACGACTCTGACTCCAGCGCGGCCGGCTCACAGCCCCACACCAACTCTTCGGACAAGCCACTTCCCGGACCCGCCAGGACCCAGCCTAAGACACCGCTTCCGGCAGCTTCTTGACACAGAGGGGAGCCAGATGAGTGCGCTTCGATCTCAATAGGGACACACCCAGTCAGAGGTGGTCGGGCACCGTCAATGCGTCGGGATCGCTGCGCGGCGGCAGGTGGCTGAGTGCCGACTGCACCAGCGCGGTGCGCGACCTGACCAGGACGGCGCGACGCAGCTTGCCCTGGGCATCGTCGACCAACGCCTCGACCGTGTCGCTCACCTCCTGGTCGGTGTACGTCGGCCGGGTGCCCGGGACGACCGGCTTGTCCGGGAGCGCGACCAGCACGGGCAGGATCTGGCCACCGAGCTGGTCGAGCAGCTGGAAGCGCTGGTAGCGGTCCATCTCCTCCCACACCGTGTCGATGTCGGCCCGCCCCCGGCGCACGTCCTTGCGCTGGGTCGCCAGGATCGCCTTGGTGGCGCCGGTGAGCGCCGAGGTCAGCTCGTGCTCGGTGAATCGCATGCCACCAGCATGTCGGATCCGCCCGGTCCCGACAGCGAGACCCGCGGGGACGTGCCACGTCGCCGACGACCCCCGCACCAGCCTGACCAGGAGTCCCCGCGAAGAATCTGCCTCGTGCGATCCAACCGCGTGCACCGCAGCGCCGTCTTTGGTAGTGAAGGCAGAGGAGGACTGGATGAGCAAGCAACCGACGGACGCGGAGTATTCCGAATTCGTGGCGGCCTCGTGGGGGCCGCTGTATCGCACGGCATACCTCATGGTCGGCAACACGGCACTCGCCGAGGACCTGGTGCAGACCGCGCTGACCAACACCTACGCGTCCTGGCACCAGGTGCGTGAGGTGGGCGCAGCCCATGCCTACGCCCGCACCGCCGTCGTACGCTCGGTCGCCTCGTGGTTCCGCTCGAAGGTGCGGCTGCGCGAGCAGCTCACCGACCGGCTGCCCGAGACGCCGTACTCACCCGACCACTCGACCCGGCCGGCGCTGCTCGACGCGCTCCGGCAGCTACCACCCCGGCAGCGCGCGGTCGTGGTGCTGCGCTTCTACGAGGACCTGAGCGTGGCCCAGGTCGCCCACACCCTCGGGTGCAGCGAGGGCACGGTCAAGAGCCAGACCTCCGCGGCCCTCGGCAAGCTCCGACTCCTTCTCGGTGAGTCCGTCATCCCCAGCATCGAAGGAATCCCGTCATGAGCGACAACCTGCGTGACCTACTCCGGGACGAGGCCCAGCCGATCGAGGTCCCGCCGCCTCCCTTCGACGCGATCCTGACGGGCGGACGGCGGCGCCGCACGGTCCGCCGCGCACAGGTCCTCGTCGCGGTGACCGCCGCGGTCGCGGCGGTGGTGGTCGGGACGGTCGGGGTCGGTCGACTCTTCACGGACGACGCCCGACGCAGCACCCCCCAGATCGCCACCCGTGCCCCCTCGCCGTCCCCCTCGGCCTCGGCGTCACCCACCCTCGCGGCGGGGACCCTCGAGGTCTCCGGGACCGGAGTCGGGACCCTCCCCTTCGGCGCCGACGCGGGCCAGGTCGAGGGGGCGCTCGACGCCCGCTTCGGAGCACCGGACCGCGTCCTGGTCCCGACGGCCTATGTCCGGATCCCCGGCCAGGACGGGTTCTACGAGACCGCCGGCGATCCCATCTCCCCGAGCTGGCAGTACCGGGCCGCCTCGCTCAGCTGCTGGGGCACGCTGTGCCTGCACTTCGGCGGGGACGACGTGGACAGCCTGAAGCTGCGTGGCTGGGTGCTCGCACCGAGCGACGCCGGGACTGGTACGACCGGGAGCGCGAGCGACATCCGCCTGGCCGGCACGGGGATCGGGCTCGGCGACACCTGGGAACAGCTGCACGCCGCCTACCCGGGGACCCAGGTCAACGGTGGCGAGGGCGCTTCCGTGACAGTGCGCAGGACACCGTGGGCCGGCGTGTCCGATGGGGTCGGCGCCTGGCGGCTCTCCGGAGCCTGGGACTACCAGCACCCGCACCGGGCACCGGCCGACGCGGTGGTGACCCGGCTCTCCGGGGGCGAAGGGCCCGAACCCGGCTGCTGCTGAGTCGTCGCCCGTCGTACGGACCGACAGGGCTCCCGATGACCACTCCCAGGTCACCGGGAGCCGCCCGGTTCAGCTGCCCCGGATGGTGTGCCGGAGGTCCTTGTCGTCGAGGCGTCCGAACTTGCTGCCCAGCATGGCTTCCAGCTTCTCGACCGCGCCTGTGACCGCGGCCGTCACGCTCTGGGCGTTCTCGGTGACGGCGACGGGCTGCTGACCGGTGGGGCGGGCCTCGATCAGGCACCGGATGTCGTCAGTCGTGCTCCTGCCCGCGCTGTCGTCGCGCAGGTGGACCTCGACTCGGGTCAGGTCGCCCGCGAACCTCGCCAACGCCGTGCCGACCTCCGCCTCGATACGGGAACTGATGTCTGCGTTGACGAACACGTTCTTGTCGGAGTTGATCTGGACCAACATGTGACTGTCCTCTTTCCTCGTGCTGTCGACGATGAGCACGACTCCACGCCACCACGTCGGCGGGACAACCACCAGAGTCGAACGGGCCCACTTCAACGTCTGATCGGCGGGCGCACCACCGGCGCCATGATCGAGGCCGCTCGATCGGCCGCCAAGCAGCCCCTCGACGGGATCCCGGCCGCCCGGGACTCGCTACGACGTCGTCGGCGGCAGGTCGTACTCATCGTTGCTCATCCGCAGCAGGGCCGCGCTGACGGCCACACATCCGAGGGCGAGCACGACGAGCCCGGCGCCATGGACGTGGTGCTCGAACGACAGGAACGGGTGCGTGAAGCCACCCAACCCGACAACGGCAGCCGCCCACGGGGACACTGCCCCGCTCTTCCAGAGCGCGAGTCCGAGGAGGATCGAGCCGACCAGGATCGCGGAGATGAAGCCGAGCCCGCCGAGGCCCACCCGCGGGTCGGTGTCGAGGGCGTCGATGAACTTCCCGGTCGACGTCGGGTCGTAGCCCTTGCGAGCCGCCACCCAGACGAGCGGGTCGCTGCCGAGGTTGAGCGGCAACACCATCAGGAAGCCACCACCCATCACGATCGTGGCCCAGGTCGTCAGCCGAGGTGCACCCCGGCGACAGACGAGGGCCATCGCGACGATGGAGGGGATGACGAGGACCACGAAGAGGACGTCGAGCCACTGCAACCAGCTCCAGGCCTGGTCACTCGTCCACGCTCTGATCTGGTCGGCACTGTGGTCGTAGTCAGCCTCGAGGACGATGTACTGGACGCCCTTGGCCAGCCACGGGATCGGCACGACGACCGCGAGCAGCACACGCCAGAACCCACGGGCGTCGTGCGCAGTCGTCGTTGCGGGCGTCTCCACCGCGGCGCTCATGCCGCCACCGCCGAACGAGCCGTCGGCGCGTAGACCGCGCCGAGGAGGATGCCGAGGGCAGCGAGCACGAGTCCGACGGGCCACCCGTCGACGCCGGCGACGGCTCCGATGATCGCGGCCACGAGGTTGACTGCGCCGATCGCGATGACCGCTGGGATGCCCCAGCTCTTCCGAGCGACGAAGCCGACGACGGCGACGAGTGCGGCGAACGCGAGGACGAGGCCGAGGATCTTCCAGCCTGCGTTGAGGTCCTGGGCGATCTGGGCGAAGTTCGCCAGGCCCATGAGCAGGGTGACCCCGATGGCGGCCCACTTGACGATTGCCATGGTGACTCTCCTTTCGGTACGACGGATCAGGTATCACCACCGTCGTCGCGACGCCGTGCCCGCTCCCAGAGCCAGCCGTCACGAGTGGCCGGGAACTGTTCCCGCGTCCCCGGGAGGCCATATCCATGGGCGTCTCCGTTAGGCATGCTGGGGGCATGGAGACGACCGTCCCTTCCTTCTCCAGACGCCACGCCGTCGCGATCGCGGCGGGGCTGCTCGCCGTGTCTGTCGGTGCGGCTGTCGCGGTGATGTGGGTGGACCGCGCGCACTCGGTCGGCGCCGAGCTGCTCAACGACCCACAGGCGACAGCGGCCGAGCTGCTGTGCTTCGGCGCGGTCGGCGCGGTCCTGATTGCGCGGCGGCCGGACCTTCCCTTCGGCTGGCTGCTCGGGCTCGGAGCGGTCGCAGATGTCCTCCTCGTCGGCATCGGCGTGCCCTCGCTGGCTCTGGCGTATCACGGGCGTGGGGGCGAGCTTGCCGTGTGGGGGGTCTGCCTCGGCGTGCTGCAGTGGGTGCCAACGGCGATCGCCGGCATCATCAACGTGCGTTTCCCGTCGGGGAAGCCGTCCAGCACCCTCGGTCAGTGGCTCGACCGCGCCCTGCGCTACGGCATCGTCGTCGGCCTGATCGGCAACTACCTCGCCGACTCCGTCACGAACGACATCGAAGAGGCGTTGGGCCCCCTGCAGACCCATCGCTTCATCGACGGCACCTGGATCGCGTCCGTCGGCAATGCCTCGACCATCCTGGTCCCGGCCCTGATCCTGCTCGGCGCTGTGGCCGGCATCGGAGTGATCGTGCGCTGCTTCAAGGCTTCCGGGATCGAGCGGAAACAGCTTCAGTGGCGCGCTGCGGGTGCCGTTGTCGCACTGGCGCTCTTCCCGCTGGCCGTCGCAGGGGCGCTACCCGCCGGTGCCAGTGTGGTTGATCCACTCGTCCTCGTCGCGACGTTGGTCATCCCCGTGCTCCGCTACCAGCTCTGGTCGGGCGACCCGGTGCCACGCCGTCGTAGGGTCGGGCCGCTCGTCAGCCGTCGTACGCTCGTCGAGGTGCACGAGGAGGAACGGCGCCGGCTGCGTCGTGATCTGCACGACGGTCTCGGCCCGCTGCTCACCGGACTGCGGCTCAACCTCGATGCAGCCCAGGCGCAGCTGGCAACCGATCCCGAGAAGGCGCTCGAACACCTCTCCACAGCGCGCCGGGCCTCCGCCGAGGTGATCTCCGACCTCCGCGGTCTCGTCTACGGGCTCCGGCCCCCGGCTCTCGACGAGCTCGGGCTGGCCGGCGCCCTTCGGACGCACCTGGCGGTGCTCGCCGAAGGCTCCGGAACGGAGTTCTCGCTCGACGTCGAGGACGATCTGAACGTGCCTGCCGCTGTCGAGGTTGCCCTCTACCGAACGGCGGCCGAGGCCGTCACGAACGTGGTGCGTCACGGCCGGGCACAGCACTGCGTGGTGTCGATGGTGAGGACGGGGGCCGACATGGTGCTGAGCGTCGACGACGACGGGCGGGTCTCGGACACCTGGTACGCCGGCGTCGGCCTCACCGCGATGCGGGAGCGGGCGGTCGAGCTGGGCGGTACGTTCCTCGCCAGCTCGGGACCCGACGGGTTCCACGTCAAGGCGACGTACCCGCGGCGGCAGGCATGACGAGCGTTGTCCTCGTCGACGACCATCCGCTCGTGCGCCAGGGCATGCGGGCCGTGATCGAGGCGCATCCGGACATGGAGGTCGTGGGCGAGGCATCGGACGGCGACCAAGCCGTCAGGGTGTGCATCGAGCAGACGCCGGACGTCGTGCTGATGGACCTCCAGATGCCCACCGTGGACGGCATCGAAGCGACGAAGCAGGTGCGCGCGAAGTCTCCGGGCACGGCGGTGCTCGTGCTCACGATGTACGACGACGACGCAGTGGTGTTCGAGGCTGTCGCATCGGGTGCATCCGGCTACCTCCTCAAGGGGTCCGACGGAGCCGACATCGTCGCGGCGATCCGGGCCGCGGCCGCAGGCCAGGCCGTCTTCGGTGCCGTGCTGGCCACGCGGATGCAGTCGTGGTTTCTCCGCCCACGACCCGCAGCCAACCCCTTCCCCGAGCTCACTGGACGTGAGCGCGAGATCCTGGACCGCGTCGCGGCGGGCATGACCAACCCTGAGATAGGCGCGACCCTCTTTCTCTCCCCGAAGACCGTCGCCAACAACATCTCGGTGATCCTCGACAAGCTTCAGCTCGCACACCGGGCCGAGGCCATCATCAAGGCCCGCGAAGCCGGGCTCGGGGGCTCGAGCTCCTGAGGCTCCAGGGCCACGGAGAATCCCGGCGGCCCGGGACACCTGCCTCTGGGAGTAGGGCTCCGGTGTCGGCGACCCTCGTGCCAGCTGCCCGCACCCGACGGGCCGGACAAGGAGCCATCCCCATGCCTCATCGCTACCAGGTCGTCGGCGCGATCTCGCTCGTCCTCGGGGGCGCAGCGGTCCTCCTGCAGTACATCGTGACGCCCCTGAGCGGCGACATGTCCGGCACCGAGCTCGTGGCGAAGGTCACCGAACACCACACCGCGATGGGGTGGGCGCTCGCGCTGGACTTCCCAGTGCTGCTCGCCGCGCCGGCGTTCCTCTTTGTCGGCCATCTCGCGCAGGCTCGCACGTCGGTGCTCGCCTCGACCGCCACCGCGTTCCTGTTCTTCCCGTTCGTCCTCAGCCTGCCGGCTGCCATGGGCCTGGACGGCCTGGCCTTCCTGGCCGGTGCCGATCCGGCCAAGGCAGAGCTGGCGCACCTCGTCGACAGCTGGGAGAACTCGACCTGGTTCCTGCTCAGCCTGCTGCCCTATCTGCTGCTGCAGCTGATGGGCTCCGTCCTGATGGCGATCGCCCTCCTCCGGGCCCGGGTCGTCCCCGCCTGGGTCGCCCTCGGCACCGGCGTCTGGCCGGTGCTCGGGGTGGCCGGCCAGGAGAGCGGTGTCCGCGTCCTCGGGATCCTCGGCTACGCCCTGCTCTTCGTCACCTGGACGGTCCTCGCGACCTCCCTGATGCGTGGTCGCCGGTCCACCTCGGCCGAGCCGGTTCTCGCCACGGCCTGACAACCAC
>JBBQRV010000203.1:0-6757 GCA_038214475.1 Propionibacteriales bacterium
GTCGGGGCCCCCCCCCCGGCGTCCCCCCGGCGGTCCCCCTCCGTTTTTTACCTTTTTCTGTTTAACAGCGCCCACGGGTCGACGTGATTTCGGGGTACATCTGCGACAGGTCAGCGAGTCACTTGACCTCGGAGCGACGCAGGGTCCACAGCCCGACCGCCAGGGGGACCACCAGCCAGAGCGCGCCCGAGGTGGTGAGCGCGGTCCAGTGCTCGCCGGTCATGTCACCGTTGAACAGGTAGCCCTGGGCGTAGTTGAAGTCGACCTTGGGCTGCAGGTCGCGGAACCACGCCTGGCTGGCAGCCAGGACGCCGAAGATCGGCGGCAGCACCAGCGAGTAGACGAAGTAGGCCACGATCGCGCCCGCCGAGTTGCGCATCAGCACCCCCAGCATGAATCCGACCAGCAGGCCGAGCACGTTGCCGAGCACGATGTAGAGCGCGTGCGCCAGC
Organism: Propionibacteriales bacterium; assembly: GCA_038214475.1. Taxonomy (GTDB): domain Bacteria; phylum Actinomycetota; class Actinomycetes; order Propionibacteriales; family Nocardioidaceae; genus Nocardioides. The sequence goes on from JBBQRV010000203.1 coordinate 453, forward strand.
GTGATGTCCCAGACCAGGTCGGTACCGGCGATCGCCGTACCCACCACGTTGCCGACGGCACCGACCGCGAACGCGACGGCCATCGAGACCACCGCGACGGCGAGCGAGCCGAGCGCCTTGGCCCCGATCACCCGGCCCCGGTGCGGCACCATCGTGAACGTGGTGAGCCCGCTGCGCTGGCTCCACTCGCTGGTCACGGACAGGATCGCGACCATCGGCAGGATCACCGCGATCGGCAACCCGATCGCGGTCCCGAAGGTGTCGTAGGTGAGCTCGTCGCTGGGTGCCCACAAGATCACCGCGGCGGTCGCGAGCAGCGCCGTGATCGCGATGCTGGTCAGCAGCCAGAAGCCGGAACGGGTGTCGAACATCTTGCGCAGCTCGACGGCGGTGACCCGGCTGAGCGGGATCTGCCGAACGGGTGCGCGGTTCGTGTGGATGGTCTCCACGGCCAGGGCGGTCATGCTGCTGCTCCTTCTCGTTGGGTGTCTGCGGTGAGCTCGAGGAACATCTCTTCCAGGCCCGCGCCGTCGGCGGAGCGGAGCTCGGTGAGGGCCAGGCCGGCGGTGAGCGCGACCTGGCCGACGGTGGCGGGGTCCGCCTCGGTGCGCAGGGCGCCGTCGCCGGACGGGGTGCTCGGCACGCCCGCGGCGTGCAGGGCGGCGTGCAGCGCCGTCGGGTCCGCCGTGCGTACGACGGTGCCGGCCGCGGCGAGCAGCTCGGCCTTGGTGCCCTGGGCGACGATCCGCCCGTTGCCGATCACGACCAGGTCGTCGGCGATCACCTCGATCTCGTGCAGCAGGTGCGACGACAGCAGCACCGTGCCCCCGCGGTCGGCGTAGTCGCGCAGCAGGTCGCGCATCCACCGGATGCCGGCCGGGTCGAGGCCGTTGGCGGGCTCGTCGAGGATCAGCACCTCGGGGTCGCCGATCAGTGCGGCGGCGATGCCCAGCCGCTGGCGCATGCCCAGCGAGTAGTTGCGCACCCGGCGGTCGGCCTCGGAGTCGGTGAGCGAGACCAGCTCGAGCATGTCTCGCACCCGACTGGCGGGCAGGCCGATGGTGCGCTGGGCGATGGTGAGGATCTCGCGCCCGGTGCGGCCGGCGTGCTGGGCGGACGCATCGAGGAGCACCCCGACCTCGAGGGCGGGGTTGGGCAGGTCGGCGAAGCGCCGACCGGACACCGTGGCGGTGCCGGACGTGGGCGGGGTGAGCCCGACCATGACCCGCATCGAGGTCGACTTGCCGGCGCCGTTGGGGCCCAGGAAGCCGGTCACGCGACCAGACCGAGCGGTGAAGGTGATGTCGTCTACGGCGGTGAAGCCGCCGTAGGTCTTGGTGAGTGATTCGACTGTGATCATGGGCCTCAGCCTCGCCTCCGGACGCCGTCGTCCGCATCGGGGACAACGCCCAGACCAGCCCGGAGCCGGGCCCTGAGCCGTCTCGGGGTCGACCCCGAGCCGGCGGTCAGTCGGACTCGGGGGCCTCGAGGCAGAACAGCTGCGACGGCTCGTCGTACCACTTCTCCACGACGCCGAGGTCGGCCATTCCGAGCTTGCGGCACACGTTCATCGACGCCTCGTTGCCGAGGTGGGTGACGGCCAGGATCTCCGGCAGCCCGGCGGCGAAGCCATGGGCCAGTACGGCGCGGGCGGCCTCGGTGGCGTAGCCGAGCCCCCACGCGTCGGGGTGCAGGTGCCAGCCGATCTCCACCTCCCCGTGCTCGGCGTTCGGCAGCATGACGAGCAGCACGGTGCCGATCGCCTCACCGGTGTCGCGCACCGAGATCGCCCACAGCCCCAGTGGTGGCGTGGTCGAGTGCGCGGCGTACCGGTCGATGCGCGCATGCGCCTCGTCGAGGTCGCGCATCAGCACCGGCTCGCCGTCCCCGAGCCAGCGCACCACCTCGATCCGGCTGAGCAGGTCGAGCAGCCGGTCGGCGTGCTCGTGCCGCCACGGTGAGATCACGAGGCGTTCGGTCTGGAGGTGCATGGGAACAGGCTGGCACTCCGAGCCGTTGGGATGCACGTGAGAATCGAGATCTGGTCCGACGTCATCTGTCCCTGGTGCTACATCGGCAAGCGCCGCCTGGAGAAGGCCATGGCCGACTTCCCGCACGAGGTCGAGATCGCGTGGCGCTCCTACCAGCTCGACCCGGGTGCCCCGGTGGTGGCGACCGAGACGGTCGCCGAGAGCCTGGGCCGCAAGTACGGCGGCGGCCCCGACGCCGGTCGGCAGATGATCGACCACGTCGAGGCGGTGGCGGCCGAGGAGGGCCTGATCTACCGGCTGCACCAGGCTCAGCGGGCCAACACCATGGACGCCCACCGGCTGCTGCACCTGGCGCTGGCCGAAGGCCGGCAGGGCGAGCTGAAGGAGGCGCTGCTCGCGGCGTACTTCACCGACGCGCGCAACGTGGCCGACCACGACGTGCTGCGCGACGTCGCGGCCGGGGTGGGCCTGGACGCGGCCAAGGTCGAGGCCACCCTCGGCTCCGACGCCTACCACAGCGACGTGCACGCCGACATCGAGCAGGCCCAGGCGTACGGCGCCGGGGGTGTGCCGTTCTTCGTGATCGACGAGAAGTACGGCGTCTCCGGCGCCCAGCCCGCCGAGGTGCTCGGCCAGGTGCTCGAACACGCCTGGGCGGAGAGCCACCCCGGGCTCCAGATGGTCACCGCACCGGACGCCGGCGATGCCTGCGGCCCCGACGGCTGCTCCGTCTAGCCCGCCCGCAGCTCCTCCACCCGCACCTGCCCGCGGGCCAGCTGCCACCGGCGGGTGAGGTCGAGGGCATCCAGGAAGGACCGGTCGTGGCTCACCACGACCAGGGTGCCGGTGTAGCCGCCGAGCGCCCGCTCAAGCTGCTCGATGCCCGCGACGTCGAGATGGTTGGTGGGTTCGTCGAGCACCAGCACGTTGGCGTCACGGCCCTGGAAGAGCGCCAGGTGGGCGCGGGTGCGTTCGCCCAGGGACAGGCTGCGGGCTGGACGTGCGACGTGCTCGGACCCGAGCCCGAACTTGGCCAGCAGGGTGCGCACCTCGGCGCGCTCGACCCCCGCGAGCCGGGCCGCCACCACCTCGAGCAGCGCCTCGTCGGTGTCGAACGGCTCCCGGGCCTGATCGAGCACACCGGGCACGACCCGGCTGCCGAGCGACTGGCGCCCCGAGATCAGGGGGAGCTGGCCGAACAGCGCGGCCAGCAGCGTGGACTTGCCGGTGCCGTTGTCGCCGGCCACCGCCACCCGGTCGCCGCGGGCCAGGGTCAGGTCGACCGGCCCGAGGCGGAACCCGCCGCGCTCGACCACCCCGGCGGACAGCGTCGCCACCACGGGGGCCGGGGGAGGCCCGGCGCGCAGGCGGTACTGCAGCTGCCACTCCTTGCGCGGCTGCGCCACCGGGGTCAGGCGATCCGCGGCTCGACGGGTGCGCGCCGCCCGGCCGGCCTGTCGGTCGGCGCGTGCGGAGAAGCGCTCGCGCAGGTGCTTGTCGGGCTCGTCGCCACGGCTCACTGCGCGCCGTCCCTGCGAGGCCCACTCCTCGCGGCGCTGGGCCTGGGTGAGCAGGCTGTCGCGCTGGGCGGCGTACCCCTCGTAGTCCGCCCGCGCCCGGCGCCGCACCAGCTCGCGGGCCTCGACGAAGTCGCTCCAGCCGCCCGGGTAGTGGCCGATCCGCTGTTGGGCGAGGTCGAGCTCCACCACCCGGGTCGCCACCTCGTCGAGGAACGTCCGGTCGTGGCCGGCGACCAGCACCGGTCCGGTGTGGTCGCGGGCGAACTCGGTCACCAGCCCCAGGCCCCGGTCGTCGAGGTTGTTGGTGGGCTCGTCGAGCAGCGGCACGTCGTACCGGCTCAGCAGCAGGGCGACCAGCGCGGCCCGGGCGACCTGTCCACCGGAGAGGCTGCCCAGGGGCCGGTCGGACGCGGCCGCGAGCCCGACCCGGGCGGCGGCCCCGGGCAACCGGTCGTCGAGGTCGGCGGCGCCGAGGGCCAGCCAGCGTTCGAGGGCCGTGGCGTACGTCGAGTCCGCGCCTGCCACACCCGCCGCGAGCGCCTCGGCGGCCTCGTGGAGCCCGACGTCCGCGGCCGCCACGCCGGTGCGTCGCCGGGCGTAGGAGAGCAGCGTCTCGTGCGGGTCGGGCGGCACCTGGTGCAGCCACCCGACGGAGGCGTCGGCGGGGGCGAGCCGCACACTCCCGGAGTGGGCGGGCAGGTCGCCGAGGACGGTGCTCATCAGCGACGACTTGCCGCTGCCGTTGGCGCCGACCAGCGCGGTCACGTCGCCGTCGGTGAGGACCAGGTCGAGGCCGCTGACCAGCGTGCGGGCGCCGTGCGCGACGGCGAGGTCGCTGAGGGTGAGGGTGGTGGACATGCTGCTCCGGGGACGACGAGAGGGCCCCACGCGGGGTGGGCTGGCTCGGGTGCGTCAGGCAAGGTCCACGTGTTCCACGCTAACGGCGCCCGCAACCCATTTGCGTGGCCGCCGGGCCCCCGATCTCAGTACGCAACTCCCCGGATCAGCCGGGGCGCCCGGGGGTAAGGTTGGCCGCGCACAGCGTCGTGCCGCCCCACCCAGCCCGCTCGGCGGGCTCGTCCCTCTCGAGGATCCGAGGACACCCGCTGTGACCGACAAGCCCGTCGTACTCATCGCCGAGGAGCTGAGCCCCGCCACCGTCGCGGCGCTCGGCCCCGACTTCGAGATCCGGCACTGCAACGGCGCGGACCGTGCCGAGCTGCTCACCGCCATCGCCGACTGCGACGCGCTGCTGGTGCGCTCGGCCACCAAGGTCGACGCCGAGGCGCTGGCCGCCGCGAAGCGGCTGCAGGTGGTGGCGCGCGCTGGTGTCGGCCTCGACAACGTCGACGTCCGCCAGGCCACCATGAGCGGGGTGATGGTGGTCAACGCGCCGACGTCCAACATCGTCAGTGCCGCCGAGCTCGCCGTCGCCCTGATGCTCGCCGCGGCCCGGCACGTCAGCCCGGCGCACGCGGCGCTGCGCCACGGCGAGTGGAAGCGCTCGAAGTACTCCGGGATCGAGCTCTACGAGAAGACCGTGGGCATCGTCGGCCTCGGCCGGATCGGTGTGCTGGTCGCGCAGCGGCTCAGCGCCTTCGGCATGAAGGTGATCGCCTACGACCCCTACGTGCAGGCCGGCCGGGCCGCGCAGATGGGGGTGCGGCTGGTCGACCTCGACACCCTGCTCGAGGAGTCCGATTTCATGAGCGTGCACCTCCCCAAGACCCCCGAGACGGCCGGGCTGATCGGCCACGAGCAGCTCGCGAAGGTGAAGCCGGGCCTGGTGCTGGTCAACGCCGCCCGCGGCGGGATCGTCGACGAGGAAGCCCTGTACGTCGCGCTCAAGGAGGGCCGGATGGCGGCCGCCGGTCTCGACGTGTTCGCCACGGAGCCCTGCGTCGACAGCCCGCTCTTCGAGCTCGACAACGTGGTCGCGACGCCGCACCTGGGCGCGTCCACCGACGAGGCCCAGGAGAAGGCAGGGATCGCGGTCGCGAAGTCGGTACGGCTGGCGCTCAGCGGCGAGCTGGTGCCCGACGCGGTGAACGTGCAGGGCGGCGTGATCGCCGAGGACGTGCGCCCGGGCATCCCGCTGACCGAGAAGCTGGGCCGGATCTTCACGGGCATCGCCGGCGAGGTGGCGCAGTCCGTCGACGTCGAGGTGCGCGGCGAGATCACCGAGTTCGACGTCAAGGTGCTCGAGCTGGCCGCCCTGAAGGGTGTCTTCGCCGACATCGTCGAGGACCAGGTGTCCTACGTGAACGCGCCGTTGCTGGCGGCCGAGCGGGGCACCGCCGTACGGCTGGTGCTCGAGTCCGAGAGCCCCGACCACCGCAACCTGATCACCCTGCGCGGCACGCTCGCCGACGGGTCGCAGGTGTCGGTGAGCGGCACCCTGGTCGGCATCAACCAGCGTGAGCGGATCGTGGAGGTCAACGGTCTCGACGTCGACATCGAGCCCACCGACCACCTGGCGTTCTTCAGCTACGAGGACCGGCCGGGCATGGTCGGGACGGTCGGGGTGATCCTCGGCGACGCCGGCGTCAACATCGCCGGCATGCAGGTCGCCCGCGACGCGAAGGGCGGGTCGGCACTGGTGGCCATCTCCGTCGACTCCGCCATCCCGCCCGCGACCCTCGAGGAGATCGGGACCGCGATCCGGGCCGGCTGGGTGCGCGCGGTCAACCTGGCCTGACGAAGGGATACTCCGAGAGGTTTCGGTCGCATCTCGGCCCGAGAAACCACCCAAACCACTCCGTCAATCGCAAGGTGCACCTCACGCGACCACGAA
>JBBQRV010000204.1:0-6666 GCA_038214475.1 Propionibacteriales bacterium
GGACGTGAGCGCACCGACAGCCAGCGGTGGCTTCGCCAGGGTCGGGGTGAGGAAGAGGTCGTAGGTCTCGTGGAAGCCGGCCAGGGCACGCACGTAGCCGTTCACGTTCGCCAGGGACTGCAGCAGCGGGAGCATCCCGGCCGCGCGGCCCAGCTCGGCGGAGGCCAGCGTGTCGGCCTCGAAGTGGCTGTCCGGTGAGCCGAGACGCCGCTTCACCTCGGCGACCTGGCCGTAGAGCTGGGCGAACCAGATCGTGAGGAAGTCACGGGCCAGCGCCTCGTCGTCGTGGGGCGGTGAGACCTCCTCGACGTGGTGACCCAGCGCGGTGAGCAGACCTGCGGCGACCTCGACCGCCGCGACCGCCTCGGGGTCCGGGCTGGCGTTGATCGCCGAGGCGCACGAGTAGCCGATCCGCAGGGTCCCGGGTGGCCGGGACAGCAGCTCGGCGAACGACACCGGCGGACGTGCCCCCTCGTAGCCGGCTGCAGGGCCGTCGCCGACGACGGCGTCGAGCAGGCCGGCGCTGTCGCGCACGGTGCGGGAGACCACGCCCTGGGTGACCATCCCGAACATCGGCTCCCCCGTCTGCGGGCCGTAGGGGCCGACCCCGCGGCTTGTCTTGAGACCGACCAGGCCGTTGCAGGCTGCCGGGATCCGCACCGAGCCACCGCCGTCGTTCGCGCCGGCGGCCGGCACGATCCCCGCGGCCACCGACGCTCCGGAGCCTCCGGACGAGCCGCCCGGGGTGTGCCCCAGGTTCCAGGGGTTGCGGGCGGCGCCGAACAGCTCGGGCTCGGTGATGCCCTTCGCGCCGAACTCCGGGGTGTTGGTCTTGCCGAAGATGACCAGCCCCGCGTCGAGGAACCGCTGCGTCACCAGGGCATGCTCCTCGGCGACGTCACCCGCGAGGGCGCGTGACCCGTTGGAGGTCGGGAAGCCGGCGTACTCCTGCCCGAGGTCCTTGACCAGGAACGGCACCCCTGCGAAGGACCCCGACAGGTCGAGGTCGGCGGCCCGCGCGTCCGCGACCTCGGTCAGCGGCACGACGACCGCGTTGAGCGCGGGGTTGACCTGGTCTCGGCGCTGCCGGGCCAGGGCCAGCAGCTCAGCGGCGGTGACCTCCCCAGCGGCCACCAGGCCGGCCAGTGTGGTCGCGTCAGAGGTGAGGTACTCGCCCAGGTCCATGGCCGGAGTCTAGGGCCGACGCCGGCCCACGACACTGGGTTCGTGCGTCCGGCTCAGACGTCGGTCACCCGCAGCCCCGCGTGGGCCCGGTAGCGCCGGTTGATGCTGATCAGGTTGGCGGTGAGCGCCTCGACCAGGTGGGCGTTGCGCAGCCGCCCGCCGTACACGCCGCGCATGCCGGGCACCGCGTCGGCGAGCGCGCGGACCAGGTCGGTGGCGTCCCGGTCGTCGCCGAGCACCAGGACGTCGGTGTCGAGCGAGGTGATCTCGGGGTCCTCCAGGAGGACGGCGCTGACGTGGTGGAAGGCCCCGACCACGGTGCTGTCGGGCAGTACGGCGGCGGCCTGCTGGGCGGCCGAGCCCTCCTCCACCGACAGCGCGAAGGCGCCCTGCTTGTCGAAGCCGAGCGGGTTGACACAGTCGACGACCACCTTGCCGGCCAGGGCCGACGCGAGTCGTTCGAGCAGGTCTCGGTGGCCCTCCCACGGCACGGCGACGAGCACGAGGTCGCCGGCCGCCGCGGCGCCGGCGTTGTCGGCTCCGGTGACCGCACCTCCTGTCGCCGCGGCGAGCACGGCCGCGGTCTCCTCGGCCCGGGACGCGTCGCGGCTGCCGAGCACCACGCTCAGCCCCGCCACGGCGAAGCGACGGGCCAGGCCGCGCCCCTGCGGGCCGGTGCCCCCCAGGATCGCGACGGTCTTGCCCTCGACAGCGCTCATCACACATCCCTCCCACTCAGGTCGACCCCGGTGCGGGACCGTCGCCAGCCTAGTGTCCGGCCCCCTCGGGTTCCGACCAGACATCTGGCATCCTTTCCGCCATGGCGACCAAGGGGACCAAGGTGGCACGGCGGGTCGGGCTCGAGGTGCTGGGCTGGACACTCGTAGTGGCGGGCATCGCCGCCCTGGTGCTGCCCGGGCCGGGCCTGCTCGGCCTGCTGGCCGGGCTGGTGGTGCTCTCGCAGCAGTACGAGTGGGCCGAGCGCCGGGTCGAGCCGATGAAGCGGCGGGCCTTCCGGGCCGCCGCCGAAGGTGTGCAGACCTGGCCGCGGGTGGCGATGTCCACGCTGGCAGCGCTCCTGATGACCGCACTCGGTGTCTTCTGGACCCTGCAGCCCGAGACGCCCGGCTGGTGGCCGTTCCCGGACTCGTGGTGGCTCTTCGGCGGTTGGCCGACCGGCGCCAGCCTGATCTTCTCCGCGCTGATCGCCCTCGCCCTGATCGTCTACAGCTACCGTCGCTGGCACGGCGTGGAGCCTCAGGAAGCAGCGGCGCAGGGCTGACCGGTCAGCGGGCCGCCGGCGGCAGGTCGGCGTCGGCCCCCTCGGGGCTCCCCCACGGGTCGGCCGGCAGTGCCCGCACCTGGAGCACGCACCACGGGCTGACGTCGCGGGTGCCGTCGAGCACCGACGCCCGGAACTGCGGCCAGTCGACCCACTCGTGGTCGTCCACCTCGTCGGGGTCGAGCCGCAGCGGGTCGCGGGTGGTCGCGACGTACACCGGGCACAGCTCGTGCTCGACCACGCCGTCTGGCATCACCGCGCGATAGCGGAAGGCCGGCAGCACCAGCCGGAGCTCGTCGAGCCGGACGCCGAGCTCCTGGCCGACCCGGCGCCGTACGGTGTCTCCGGTGGACTCCCCCGGACCCGGGTGGCCGCAGCAGCTGTTGGTCCACACGCCCGGCCAGGTCTTCTTGTGCAGCGCCCGCCGGGTCAGCAGCACCCGGCCGTGGTCGTCGAAGAGGTAGCAGGAGAAGGCCAGGTGCAGCGGGGTGTCGGCATGGTGCACGGTGGCCTTGTCGGCTGTGCCGATCGCCCGGCCGGCGTCGTCGAGGAGCACCACCTGCTCGGCCGTCGGCGTGGTGGCGCTCATGCGGGACGCGCCAACTGGTCGACAGCGGCAGCGAACACCCGGGGCAGCGCCGCGGCAGCGGGCACCAGCCCGCGGCGTACGACGGGCAGCCGGGTGGCGGTCACCAGACCGTGCGTGAGCAGGTCGTGGCGCCAGGTCAGCCGTCGCCATTCACGCTCGTAGCGGGCCGGGTCACCGGCCGCGACCGCGGCCACCGCGGCCTGCGCCTGGGCGACCCCGGCGGCGATGCCCTCGCCGGTGAGCGCGTCGACGTACCCCGCGGCGTCGCCCACCAGGAGCACCCGCCCGGCCACCCGCCGCGACGACCGCTGCCGGAGCGGTCCGGCCCCGCGTACCCGGGTGGGTGCGCGGCCGTCGAGCCTGGCCAGCAGGTCGGGGAAGTCGGCGAGCGCGTCAGGGAAGCTGCCCCGGCGACGACTGAGCAGCGCCACCCCCACCAGGTCGTCGGCGACCGGCGTCACGTACGCCTCGGCGTGCCTCGACCAGTGCACCTCCACCAGGTCGGCCCACGGCTCGACCGCGACGTGGCAGCGCAGCCCGAACCGGCGGTTCCCGGCCCGCACCGGGGCGTCGAGGTCGAGCATCCGGCGCACCGGCGAGTGCAGGCCGTCGGCCGCGATCAGGTGGCGCGCAGGCTCGCCGTCGACCAGCACGTGTCCGCTGCGCTGCTCCACGGACCCGACCGGCCGGTGCTCGACCGGGATCCCGGCCTCCACGACGGCCGCCACCAGGGCGGCGTGCAGGGTCGTGCGGCGCACCCCGCGGCCGGGACCGTGCCGGAACCGCGCGTCGACCCGCCGGGCACCGGCGAGGTAGCGGATGCCGGCGATCGGGTGGCCCTCGGGGTCGACGCCCAGCTCGGCCAGCCGGGCCACCGCGCCGGGCATCAGGCCTTCGCCGCAGGCCTTGTCGATCACTCCCTCACGTGGCTCGCGGACTACCACGTCGAGTCCGGCACGAGCGGCGTAGAGCGCAGTGACCAGGCCCACCGGGCCACCCCCGGCCACCACCAGGTCGCGCATCAGGAGGCCTCACGCCGTTCCGAGACGGCCATCCGAAGGGCGTCGTTCTCGACCCGCAACCGCACCGTGAGCAGGGCGGCGTTCGCAAGCGTGAAGACGAGCGCGGTGATCCAGGCCGCGTGCACGAGCGGCAGGGCGACGCCCTCGACGACGACGGCGACGTAGTTGGGGTGTGCGAACAGGCGGTAGGGGCCGCGGTCGACCAGCGGCAGCCCGGGTACGACGATCACCCGGGTGTTCCAGCGCCGGCCCAGGGTGCTGATGCACCACCAGCGCAGCGCCTGGGAGCCGAGCACCAGGGCCAGCATGGTCCAGGCCAGCATGCCCGGCACGTCGGGGCGGCGCACCCATGCCTCGACCAGCATGCCCACCAGCAGCCCGCTGTGCAGCACGACCATCACCGGGTAGTGGCCCAGGCCGTACTCGCGGCCGCCCAGTGCCAGGCTCCAGGCGGCGTTGCGCTTCGACACCACCAGCTCGGCCAGCCGTTCGAGGCCCACCAGGGCCACCAGCACCGTGAAGGCGACCAGCGAGGTCATGCGACACCCGCCTCGGTGGTGCCGGCCGCCCGCACCAGCACCAGCTCGGAGCAGAAGCCCGGGCCCATCGCCAGCACCATCCCCCACGAGCCCGGCCGCGGGGCCCGGTCACGGAGGGTGTCGGCGAGCACGTGCAGCACGGACGCCGACGAGAGGTTCCCGATGTCGGCCAGCGAGTCCCAGGTGACCTCGAGCGCGGCGTACGGCACCTCGAGCGCCTCCTGCATCGCCTCCAGCACCTTCGGCCCACCGGGGTGGCAGACCCACCACTCGATGTCGTCGCGGGTCAGGGCATGGTCGGCGAGGAAGCCGTCGACGTCCGCGCGGATGTAGCGGCCCACCACCTCGGGGACGTTGGCGTCGAGCACGATCTTGAGCCCGGAGCTGGTGACGTCCCATCCCATGGTGCGCTCGGTGTCGGGATAGAGCCGGCTGCGGGTGGCGAGCACCTCGACGCCGTCACCGCTCACGCCGCCGCGGGCGACGACGGCGGCAGCGCCGTCACCGAACAGGCCGCTGGCCACCAGGTTGGCCAGCGAGGGATCGTCGCGCTGCACCGTGAGTGAGCACATCTCCGCGGAGACGAGCACGGCGACCTCGCCCGGGTGGCCGACCAGGTAGTCGTGCAGCCGGGCGATCCCGGCGGCGCCGGCCACGCAGCCGAGCCCGACCAGCGGCACCCGCTTCACGTCCTCACGCATGCCCAGGACGACCGCGATCCGGGCGTCGAGCGACGGCACGGCCAGGCCGGTGACGGTGGTGGAGACGAGGAGGTCGACGTCGGCAGGGGTGAGGCCGGCCGCGGTCAGTGCGTCGAGCACCGCCTGCGCACCGAGCCGCACGGCCGCCTCGATGAAGTGGTCGTTGCTCTCCCCGAAGTCGACGATGTCGGCGTAGGCGTCGAGCGGCAGCGCGAGGTGACGGTGCTCGACTCCCGCATTGGCGTGGAAGCGGCGCAGCAGCCGCTCGTCCACCCCGGCGGTCCCACTGCCTCCGGTCGCCCCCGTGATCACCTCGGCGAAGGCGTCGGTGATCTCCTTCTGGGCGTAGCGGTGCTCGGGCAGGGCGCCGCGGACCGACAGGATCTCCATGGGTTCACTCTTTCATCGTGGGCCAAGCCGGACCAGCGAGCAGTCCGGGCACCAGGCCTCGGGCAAGACGGGGGGTGATCAGGCCACGACCCAGGCCGATCTCGACCAGGTCGTCGAAGACGCCGTGGTCGCGGGCGGCGGCGCGGATGCCGGCCTCGACGACCCGGGGCCGTGCCGAGAGCCGGGAGGCCGCCCAGGTGTGCCGCAGGTGCCGGCCCAGCAGGGCCCGGACCGCAGCACGGTGCCGGGCGCCCGCCGATTCGGGGGCTCCGGCGAGCAGCGCGACGGCCGCGGACCGGCCGGCGAGGATCCCGGTGGCCACGGCGTAGTAGATGCCCTCACCGGTCATCGGGTTGATCAGGCCCGCGGCGTCCCCGGCCAGCAGCACGTGGCCGTCGGGCTGGTGCCAGCGGAAGTCCGACAGGGGCAGGTGGTGACCGCGCCACCCGGTGCCGGTGGCCGCCGCACCGGGCACCAGCCGCTCCAGCTGGTCGAGCAGCAGCGCCCGCGACGGTGGATCGGCTCCGGGGCGGAGGAGCTCGCCGTACCCGACGTTGGCGAGGCCGTCGCCGCGGTCGAACGCCCACGCGTACGACGGCTGGTGCCGCTCGCCGTAGGCGATCAGCTGCCGACCCTGCCAGCCCGCGGCGGTCGGCGCGTAGCCGCGCAGGGCCAGCGCGCGACGACGCACCGGGGCGAGCCCGGCGGCGGTGCGCACCAGCGAGTGGGCGCCGTCGGCACCGACCAGGACCTGGCCACAGTGGTGATCGGCCCGGGCACCCTGCACGGTGCCCACCCGGTGCCGCCGCAGCACGGCACCGGCGGCGGTCGCCCGCTCCACCAGCCGGGCGTCGAACACCTCCCGGGGGATCACCCAGACCGGTCGCGCCAGCCGGCCGGCGACCCGGCGTCCGCGCCGGGTCAGCCGCAGCTCACGAAGCGGCGTCCAGTCGTCAGC
>JBBQRV010000205.1:0-6598 GCA_038214475.1 Propionibacteriales bacterium
TCTCGGACCACTGGTCGAGCACGTCACCGGACACGGCATGGAGTTCGGGCTGTGGGTCGAGCCCGAGATGGTCAACCCCGACTCCGACCTGGCCCGCGCCCACCCCGAGTGGATCCTGCGCGCCGGTGACCGGATGCCTCCGCTGTCGCGGCACCAGCAGGTGCTCGACCTCGCCCACCCGGACGCCTGGGACCACCTGCTCGAGCGCCTGGACGCCCTGCTGACCGAGTACCCGATCGGCTACCTCAAGTGGGACCACAACCGCGACCTCGCCGAGGCCGGCAACGACGCCGGCCACCCGGGGGTGCATGCGCAGACGCTGGCGACCTACCGGCTGATGGACGCGCTGAAGACGCGGCACCCGGGGCTGGAGATCGAGAGCTGCTCGTCGGGGGGCGGCCGGGTCGACCTCGGTGTCCTGCAGCACAGCGACCGGGTCTGGGCCAGCGACTGCATCGACCCGCTGGAGCGCCAGCAGATCCAGCGCTGGACCGGCATGGTGCTGCCCCCGGAGCTGATCGGCTCGCACGTCGGCTCACCGGTGTCCCACACGACCGGCCGCTCGCACACGCTCGACTTCCGCGCCGGCTCTGCGTTCTTCGGCCACTTCGGCATCGAGTGGGACCTCACCGAGGCGGGTGAGCCGGAGCTCGAGCGGCTGGCGGAGTGGATCGCCGCCCACGGCGGCCTGCGCGACCTGCTGCACCGCGGCACCGTGGTGCACGGGGACCACCCGGACCCGGCCCTGTGGGTGCACGGAGTGGTCGCCGGTGACGGCTCCCGCGCGATCTACGCGCTGGTGCAGAAGACCACGAGCGTCCAGGCTCCCCCGGGTCCGGTCCGGCTGCCCGGGCTCGACCCGGACGCCGACTACCGGCTCGCTCCGCTCGCGCCCGGCGACACCGTCGCGGGCCCCGGCACCGGGCCGCTGCCCTGGTGGGGCACCGGCGTCACCCTGACCGGGAGGGTGCTGGGCGAGCGGGGCGTCCAGGCACCGGCGCAGTTCCCCGAGCGGCTGGTGCTGCTCGAGGCGACCCGCGTCCCGCGGTAGCTCAGCCGGACTGGGCCGCCGGCACCCCGAGCCCGGCGGCCAGCAGGCGGGTCAGCACGACCGCCTGCTCGGGGTCACCGGCCCAGTCCTCGCGGGAGCGACCGATCCTCACCTCGACGACGTAGTCGCCCCAGCGCGCGTAGAGCCGGGTGAGCGAGCCCGCGGCGGTGGTCTGCTGGCAGGCGGGGGCGTAGCTGTCCGCCGTACCGGCGAAGACCCAGCCCCGGTTGCACTGTCCCCGGGGGAGGTCGAACGGCGCCGGATGGAACCTGGCGTCGAGGACGACGAAGCGGTCGGAGTGCCCGGCGACAGAGGTGGTGCACGCCAGCCGACGGTGGTCCCGGGTCAGCGACTCGACGTCACCGGCGAGGTGGCTCCCCAGGTCGCCGGAGACCAGTCCCGCCAGGGCACTCGGCGGGACCAGCCCGCACCCCGGCTGCTCCGCGGCGGCGGTGGACGGCGAAGGAGGGCTCGGCGGCGTGGACCCGGCCGAGCAGGCCGTGAGCAGTCCGTGAGCAGTCCGTGAGCAGTCCGGCGACCAGCCCGGTGACCAGCCCGGCGACCAGCCCGTCAACGAGCACCGTGCCGAGCACGGACCATGGGGCGCGTGCCCTGCTCGTGGTCACCCCTCCCGTCCACCGGCCGACTGGATGTCCGGGTCTGCTCAGTCGGTCCAGGGCTTGAACGTCTCGTCCCACGCCTCGGGCGAGGTGATCTCGCCCAGCTTGGCGCGGTACTCCGCCGCCAGCCGCGGCCACTCGCGGCGCAGCCGCTCGTGGATCTCGACCGTCTTGACCGTGAGCTCGCGGAACTTCTCGGGGTCACGCTGGTAGAGCGCGGCCGAGGCGCCGTCGGGCATCGACACGACCGCCGAGTCGAACTTGGCCAGCCGGTACCACTTGGCGTCCATGGCGGGGACCTCCGCCTCCGGGTGCTGGCGCGACAGCTCCCGGGCCGGGCGCATCTGGCGCAGCGGGGCCAGTCCGGCGGTCACCAGCTGGGAGAGCCGACCGGGCACCGCGGTGCCGTCCTTGCCCTTGCGCGGCGGCTTCTTGCGGCGGACCGAGGGGAAGGCATCGGGATCGGCCTCGAGCCGGGCGTCGGAGAAGCCCTTGACGAACTCGCGGATCTCGCCGAGCTTGGTGGGCAGCTCCCCGTGCAGCGCGTCGGGACCGGCCAGCACGTCCTCGAGGGCCATGTGCCGCAGCTCGACGGTGGAGTACTGCATCGAGACCAGGTGCTTGATCTGGTGGTTGCGGCTCTCCCGGATCATCCGGCCCCCGTTGGGGTACGGCGAGTGCAGCAGGGCGGCCACGAACCGGTTGCGCTGGTGGAAGTAGGCCTGCCAGTCGAGCGCGTCATTCTTGTCGGTCCACGGCACGTGCCACACCGCGGCGCCCGGGAAGGACACCGTCGGGTAGCCCGCTGCCTTGGCCCGCAGCCCGAACTCGGAGTCGTCCCACTTGATGAACAGCGGCAGCGACAGCCCGATCTCGTCGAGGATCCGGCGCGGGATCAGGCACATGAACCAGCCGTTGAAGTCCACGTCGATGCGCTTGTGCAGCCAGCGCGCCGAGCGCAGGTTGCGGGCGCCGAAGTCCCAGTCGGTGAAGACGCCGGGAGCCGACTCCCACCAGAAGCGCCAGGGCTGCACGATCTCGCCGAAGCTGTGCAGGCGGGAGCGGGAGAAGAGGCTGAACATGTGGCCGCCGACGATCGTGGGCCGGCAGGCCAGGTCGCCGAACGTCACCGCGCGCACGATGCCCTCGGGCTCGCAGATCACGTCGTCGTCCATGCACATCAGATACGTCGCGGTGCCCTTGCGCACCGACTCCAGCTGCCCGCGCGCGTAGCCGCCCGAGCCGCCCAGGTTTCCCTGCTCGATCATCCGTAGCGTGGAGCCCAGAGCCGCCTCCGCCTTGGCGAAGTCGGGCGAGTCGACGACCTTCTGGGTGCCCTGCTCCATCACCAGCACCTCGTCGAGGTAGGGCCGCAGGGTCTCGTCGTCACCGATCTGGCCGAGCAGCTTGGCGCAGAAGTCGGGGCGGTTCATGGTCGTGATGGCCAGGTCGACGATGCCGTGCTGGGCCCGGTCGTCGGGCACCTCGGCGTTCCACTCGGCCGACTCGACGACGACGTCCTCGTCACCGGCCACCACGTCGTACCAGTACCAGCCGCCGTCCACAAAGGGCTTGAGCGGCAGGTCGAAGGTGAAGACCCCGGAGGCCTCGGTGCCGGTGCCGGCGCTCTCGACGCGCTGCGAGCGACCGTTGGCCATCGAGCGGTAGACGGTCACCGAGGCGCCGCGGCCGGACAGCCGGACGGTGAGGGTGACGTCGGTGACGACCGTCCAGCGCCGCCAGTAGCTGGCCGGGAACGCGTTGAAGTAGGTGCCGAAGGAGAGCCGGTCGGTGGCCAGGATCCGCATCGCGGTCCGGCTCTCGATCTGGTCGGGGTGGATGCCCGCGCCGGTGGAGACCGACTGCCGCAGCGAGGCGGCGTTGAGCTGCTGGGCGTTGCGGTTGGCGCCCACCTCGTACTTGTCGGCGTCGAGGACGGCGGCCTCGGGGTCGACGTAGAGGCGGAACACGTCGGCGTCCCGGTCGATGGGCAGGATCTGGCGCTGCAGCAATCTGGTGGTCATTCGTCCACTCCTCCGCTGGCCAGCGCGACGCCGTCGGCGAAGTGCGGCTTCAGCTTGTTCTCGAACATCGACAGGGCGGACCCGATGGCCATGTGCATGTCGAGGTACTTGTAGGTGCCGAGACGGCCGCCGAAGAGCACCATCGGCTCCTTCTTGGCCAGCTCGCGGTACTTGAGCAGCTTCTCGCGGTCCTCGGCGGTGTTGATCGGGTAGTACGGCTCGTCGTCCTCGGTCGCGGCCCGCGAGTACTCGTGCACGATCACGGTCTTGCCCGAGATGTAGGTGCGCTCGGGGTGGAAGTGCTTGAACTCGTGGATCCGGGTCCAGGGCACGTCGGCGTCGTTGTAGTTCATCACCGCACAGCCCTGGAAGTCGTCGACGTGCTTGACCTCGGCCTCGAGGTCGACGGTGCGCCAGGAGAGCCGGCCCTCGGAGTTGCCGAAGTACTCGTCGACGGGGCCGGTGTAGACGATCGGGACCGTGCCCTTGAACTCGTCGGCGGCGTCGAAGAAGTCGGTCTCGAGCCGCACCTCGATCCGCGGGTGGTCGGCCATCCTGGTCAGCCAGGCGGTGTAGCCGTCGACCGGCAGGCCCTCGTACTTGTCGTTGAACCAGCGGTTGTCGAAGTTGTAGCGCACCGGGAGCCGGGTGATGATGTCGGCGCTCAGCCTGGTCGGGTCGGTCTGCCACTGCTTCGCGGTGTAGCCCTTGATGAAGGCCTCGTAGAGCGGGCGGCCGATCAGGCTGATCGCCTTCTCCTCGAAGTTGCCGGCCTCGGCGGTGTCGAACTCGCTGGCCTGCTCGGCGATCAGCGCACGGGCCTGGTCGGGCGTGTGCGACTTGCCGAAGAACGAGTTGATCAGAGCCAGGTTCATCGGCAGCGAGTAGACCTGCCCGTCGTACTGGCCGAAGACCCGGTGCTGGTAGTTCGTGAACGACGTGAACCGGTTGACGTACTCCCACACCTTCTCGTTGGAGGTGTGGAACAGGTGCGCGCCGTAGACGTGCATCTCGATGCCGGTCTCGGGGTCGGCCTCGCTGTAGGCGTTGCCGCCGAGGTGGTGGCGGCGCTCGAGGACGAGGACATTGAGACCCAGCTCGTTGGCGCAGCGCTCGGCGATGGTGAGGCCGAAGAAGCCGGAGCCGACGACGACGAGGTCAGGGGCGGTCTGTGTGGACAACGGGGGTGTCTCCTCGGGGTGGACGCAGTGAGTCAGTCTACGGATTTCGGTGGTGGACGCTTCATCCCGCGCGCCGCGCGCAGCGCCCTGACCACGTTGGCGGCCTCGGCACGCCCCCCGCGCACCGGGCTGAGCAGCAGCACGCCGAGGGTGACCAGCCACGGCTTGAGCCGCACCATCGCGTTCTCGCCGTAGCGGAAGTGCACGACGAAGAGGTTGCGGTACATGTAGAACCCCTTCCACGTGTCGAGGGCGTGCTGCTGGTCGAAGTCGAGCTGGCGCACCAGCACGGCGTCGCGCAGCGCCACGATGGGGAAACCGGCGCGCCGGGCCCGGATCGCGAAGTCGACGTCGTCGTAGAAGATGAAGTACGACGGGTCGGGCAGTCCGATCTCGGCGATCACGTCGCGGCGCACCATGAAGCCCTCGAAGGCGACGTTCTCGATGGTCACCTCGGCCGGCATCGCCGCGCGGGTCGGGTACGTCGACTCGATGCTCGCGGTCTTGGGGCGGATCGACAACGGGTTGCGCAGGTCGAAGTGCACGGCCGCCTTCTCCACGAGCCGGCCGGCGAGGTCCTCCCGCACCGCGGCCAGGCAGGGACCTTCGTGCGCGAGCATCACGTCGAGGCAGTCGGGGGCCGGCACCACGTCGTCGTCCATCAGCCAGATCCGGTCGTGCCCGCCGTCGTACGCCTGGCGCAGCCCGAGGTGGAACCCGCCGGCGCCGCCGAGGTTGTCGGCCGAGTTGGTGACGTGCAGCGGCAGGTCGGCACGTCTGGCCAGGGTGCCGGCGGTGTCGTCGCTGCTGGCGTTGTTGACCACGTAGACCGCGTCCGGGCGCCTCGTCAGCGCCGCGAGGCCGTCGAGCATCCGGTCGAGCAGGTGGGCGCGGTTGTAGGTGACGATGACGACGGCGACGCTGGGCTCGCTCACCGCAGGAACACCCGGTGGCCGGTGAAGTCGCCGCGCAGCCCGGCAAGCACCGCCTGCGCGCTCAGCCGCAGCCGCTTCGGCCGCGGCCGCGTGAACGAGTAGAACCACACGGTCTTGACCAGGAAGGCCGCCACCGCCAGCCAGCCGCGGTAGTCGCGCAGGTTGACGACGTTGTTGCGGGCCATGCAGTAGTGCTTCAGGTCGCTGGGGCTGTGGTTGTACGTCGTGCGTCCGAACATCATGGGGGTGCCCAGGTCGTCGGTGGCCGGGTGCAGGAAGTGGCTGTCGACGACGGTGGCGATCCGGGCGCCGGCCTTCTCGGCCCGGAGCCGGAACTCGTGGTCGTCGCCCCAGATGAAGAACTCCTCGCGGACCGGGCCGATCTGCTCGATCAGGGCCCGGGTGACCAGCACGCCGTTGAACGGGATCACGATGTGCTCGATCACCCCGTCGGTGGCGGCCGCCTCGACCTCGGACATCCGGTGCACCACGCTGGCCCGGCCGGGCAGCCGGATCGGGAAGCACAGCCGGGTCGGGTCCTGCTCGGCCAGCACCGCAGGACCCCAGAAGTCCCAGGTGTCGGTGCCCTGCGCGAGCAGGGTGTCGAGGCAGCCGGGCGTCGGCACGCCGTCGTCGTCCATCAGCCAGACCAGGTCGGCACCTCGGGCGAGGGCCGTCACCATGCCGGTGTGGAAGCCGCCCGCCCCTCCGGTGTTCGTGTCGAGGGCCACCAGGTGCAGCGGGACGCCGCTCGCGCCATCCTGTTCCGCGACCCAGGCGGCGCTGC
>JBBQRV010000206.1:0-6569 GCA_038214475.1 Propionibacteriales bacterium
GTCATCGAGGACGAGTCAGGGCTGCACTACCTGCGCCCCGAGACCGCGCAGGGCATCTTCCTCAACTTCGCCAACGTGGTCACCAGCAGCCGCCGCAAGCCGCCCTTCGGCATCGCCCAGATCGGCAAGAGCTTCCGCAACGAGATCACGCCCGGCAACTTCATCTTCCGCACCCGGGAGTTCGAGCAGATGGAGATGGAGTTCTTCGTCAAGCCCGGCGAGGACGAGGAGTGGCACCAGTACTGGATCGACGAGCGCACCCGCTGGTACGTCGACCTGGGGATCGACCCCGACAACCTGCGCCACTACGAGCACGCGCAGGAGAAGCTGAGCCACTACGCCAAGCGCACCGTGGACATCGAGTACCGCTTCAACTTCGCCGGTTCGGAGTGGGGTGAGCTGGAGGGCATCGCCAACCGCACCGACTTCGACCTCACGACCCACAGCAAGCACTCGGGCCACGACCTCTCCTACTTCGACCAGGCCGCCGACGAGCGCTACGTGCCCTACGTCATCGAGCCGGCGGCCGGGCTTTCGCGCAGCCTGATGACCTTCCTGGTCGACGCCTGGAGCGAGGACGAGGCCCCCAACACCAAGGGCGGCGTCGACAAGCGCACCGTGCTGCGCCTCGACCCGCGGCTGGCGCCGGTGAAGGTGGCGGTGCTGCCGTTGAGCCGCAACGCCGACCTGACCCCGAAGGCCAAGGCACTGGCCGCCGAGCTTCGACGCAACTGGAACGTCGAGTTCGACGACTCCGGCGCCATCGGTCGTCGCTACCGCCGCCAGGACGAGATCGGCACCCCCTACTGCGTCACGGTCGACTTCGACACCCTCGAGGACGACGCGGTCACTGTGCGTGAGCGCGACTCGATGACCCAGGAGCGGATCGGCCTGGGCGGGATCACGGCGTACTTCGCCGAGCGTTTCGTCGGCTGCTGACAGTTCCGGAGTGCACAATGTCGGCCATGACTCCACGAACCACCGGCCTGGCGATGCTCGCCACCGCGACCCTGCTGGCGGTCTCCGGTTGCAGCAGCGAGACCCCGGCGCCCGGCGCCGAGGGCTCGCCCTCCTCCACCGGGTCGACGTCGTCCTCGGGCACCGGGGACTCCACCGGCTCCGACCCGACGTCCACGGAGCCCACGGTCGACCCCAACGACGGCTACGGCCTCGACCTGCCGGCGGGCGTCGGGCTCACCGCACTGGGCAGCACGCTCCAGGTCGGTGACACCGCCAAGGTGGCCTGGCAGCCCGAGAAGAAGAAGGTCGGGGTGCTCGCGCTCACCGTCACCCGGATGCGCCGGGGCACGATCAAGGACTTCGCCGGCTTCACCCTCGACGACGCGACCAAGCAGTCGACCCCCTACTACGTCGACGCCAAGGTCAAGAACCTCGGCAAGACCGATCTCGGTGGCACGCCGGTGCCGCTCTACATGATCGACGGCAACGACACCCTGGTCGAGGCCTCGTCGTTCCAGAGCAGCTTCAAGCCCTGCGCCGCCCAGCCGCTGCCCCGGAAGTTCAAGCCCGGCCGCGCCACCGAGGTCTGCCTGGTCTACATCGCGGCCGACCACGGCGCCTTGGCCGGGGTGAGCTTCCGACCGGTCCAGAAGTACGCGCCGATCGAGTGGCACGGCAAGGTCGTCAAGCCCAAGCCGGCCAAGAAGGGCAAGAACTGATTTCGCGCAACGGCGGGCTGCCGTCGACAATGGAGCCATGAGCTTCCCGATCCCCACCGAGCTGCGCCTCGGCTCCGTGCGCGTCGACACCCCCGTGGTGCTGGCGCCGATGGCGGGGATCACCAACGCGGCCTACCGCCGGCTCTGCGCCGAGCAGGGCGCCGGGCTCTACGTGTGCGAGATGATCACCAGCCGCGGCCTGGTCGAGGGGGACCCGGTGACCCGCTCGATGCTGGTCTTCGACGAGCTCGAGAGCACTCGTTCGGTGCAGCTCTACGGCACCGACCCGGTCTACGTCGGCAAGGCCGCCGAGATCCTCTGCGCCGAGTACGGCGTCGCCCACATCGACCTCAACTTCGGCTGTCCGGTGCCCAAGGTGACCCGCAAGGGCGGCGGCGGGGCACTGCCGTGGAAGCGCGGGCTGCTGGCCGAGATCCTGGAGAGCGCCGTCTCCGCCGCCGCGCCGTACGACGTGCCGGTGACGATGAAGACCCGAAAGGGCCTCGACGACGACCACCTGACCTACCTCGACGCCGGGCGGATCGCCCAGGAGACCGGCGCTGCGGCCATCGCCCTGCACGGCCGCACCGTGGCCCAGGCCTACTCAGGGGTGGCCGACTGGGACGCGATCGCCGAGCTGGTGGCCGCCGTGGACATCCCGGTGCTCGGCAACGGCGACATCTGGGAGGCCGGCGACGCGATCCGGATGGTCGAGCAGACCGGCGTGGCCGGCGTGGTGGTGGGTCGCGGCTGCCTGGGCCGCCCCTGGCTCTTCCGGGACCTGGCGGCCGCCTTCGCCGGGGCGCCCGTGAAGACGCTCCCGGCCCTCGGCGAGGTGCGCACCATGATGCGTCGGCACGCCGAGCTGCTCAGTGAGCACATGGGGGAGCAGCGCGGCTGCAAGGAGTTCCGCAAGCACGTGTCGTGGTACCTCAAGGGCTTCCCGGCCGGTGGCGAGCTGCGGCGCGCGCTGGCCCTGATCGACAGCCTGGCCACGCTCGACGTCCTGCTCGACGAGCTCGACCCCGCTGCCACCTTCCCGGTGGCCGAGCTCGGCCTTCCGCGGGGGCGCCAGGGGTCCCCACGAGACCGCGTGGTGCTGCCCGAGGGGTGGCTCGACGACACCGACGGGACCGGGTGCGGGGTGCGTGAAGAGGCCTCGGAGACGTCCGGGGGCTGACCCCAGTCCGACCCCAGAGTGACCGCCGACACGAGCGTTGCGATTCGGTGTCGGTATGACGGGTGTGCTTGACTCGACGCTCGTGCCACGGCCCATCGGGGGGTCGGTACGCCCCCCGTGTCGTCGAAACGCAAAGGATGAACGCTGTGGCAGATCATCGCCACAAGCGGGTCACCAATGCCCGCAAGGTGTCACTGAAGGTGTCCAGGACCGCACTCGTTGCGGGCCCGGTCGCCGCGGTCGCCACCGTCGCAGCCGTCTCCGTCGGAGTGTTCTCCGGAGATCCGGCACCCACGGCCCGGCCGGAGGCCCTCACCGCGGCCCCGGCCGCGGCCGCGCTGTCCGGCTCCCTCGCCTCCGACCTGACTCGTGACCCCGAGGCCTCCCGCGCCCTGTCGCGGGACGCGCGGGCGTCGCTCCAGGCCGACCTCGATGCCGAGAAGTACATCCTCAAGCTGCAGACCCGCTACGAACGGCTCAGCGCCACCCGGGACACCGAGCGCGCCGTCCGGCGTGCCGACACCCTGCAGTGGACCACCACCGACCTGAACGTGTGGAGCGAGCCCGGCGGAGCCGCCGCCAAGCAGCTGGGTGAGCTTGCTGCAGGCAAGGAGGTGCTGCTCACCGGGCGCGAGGTGGCCGGTCGCACCGAGATCGTCCTCGACGGCAAGTCACGCTGGGTGACCAGCGGCTACCTCTCGACCGAGAAGCCGGTGGCCGCCGCTGCCGGACTGTCGATGGCCCCCTGCCCCGACCCGGGGGTGGAGAGCGGCCTCACCTCGGGTGCGGTGTACGTCTACCGGTCCGTCTGCCACGCATTCCCGCAGGTCACGTCGTACGGCGGCTGGGACGCGCACGGTGAGCACAGCTCGGGCAGGGCCCTCGACATCATGACGTCCGACGTCACCCTAGGCACCGCGATCGCCGACTTCCTCCGGGCGCACGCCTCCGAGCTGCACCTCTACGACGTGATCTGGCGCCAGCACATCTGGACCCCGGTGCGCTCCAGCGAGGGCTGGCGCTCGATGCCCAGCCGCGGGTCGGCCACCGCCAACCACTACGACCACGTGCACGTGTCGGTCTACTGACGACGCCGCACGCGTCCTACGCCGCGCTCACCGGCTGACGGAGAATCGTCCGCAGCTTCGCGGCCTCGACCTTCCGGGGGTCACTGAGGTAGATCTCGTGGTGCTTGCCGGTCATCCGCAACCCTGCCTCCGGGATGACGCGGTGGTGCAGCTCAGCCAGCACCTCTGCCTCGTCGTCGTACGACCCGATGTGGAGCGTCTGCACACAGCGGCCCTCGTCGAGCCGCTCGACCCGGACCCGGTCGAGACCGGTCGGCCGATTCTTCGCCGCCACCTCGGCGGCGGCCTCGTCGAACATCTCCGAGGTGATCCAGTCCGGGAGCATGAGCATGGCTGTCCACTGCCACCGGGACTTGTCCCGGGCGGTGGTGAAGGCGGCCGGGTCGGGCGCCCACCAGAGCGCCTCGGGGGGCGGGACCACGTAGTCGCGCCCCAGTCCCGCCTTGCTCCTGAACTTGATCCGGTAGGCGATCGGATACAGCGCCCCGAGCGCGTCGGCATACTCCGGGGCCGTGTTCGGGTCTCCGTGGCCGTCGGCCATCAGGTACTGCAGTGACGGCACGTCCAGGACCCGGAAGTCGAGGTGCCTGGCCCGGTAGGAGTCGAGTGACTGCTTGAAGTCCACCTTCGCCGTCGCCACGTCGATCGTCCGACCCGTCACCACTCCGCGCTCACGGCCCCCGGCTCAGTGGACGGCGGCGCCCGGACTCTGCGGTGCCGTGCGCGGGTCGCGCGGCAGGAACCTCCACTCGAAGTGCTCGACCGAGGTCTGCAGGAGCGTGAGAAGCCGGTCGTCGTGGTCGGGGGTGAGCGACTCTGCGATGCCGAGCACGGCGTTGTCGACGACGACCGGGATGCTGGTGCGTCCGGCGAGCCGGCCCTTGCCGCGGGCCAGGTAGGCCTCCGCCCAGCGGCGCGCCCCGGGCACGTCGCGCAGGCCCTGCTCGCTGGCCGGGTGCAGGGAGCCGTCCGGGCGGCCCTCGAGCTGGGCCAGCTCCGCCTCGCAGCGCAGCACTGCCAGCGCGAGCACCCGCTGGCGCTGGTCGGGGGCGATCAGCAGGGCCGAGAGCGCACAGTGCCGGCCCAGCCACAGCTCGGCCGTGCGGTCCTCGCCGGTGAGGCCCACGACCCGGGGCACCCAGGGCACCAGGCCGGCGCGCGCGGCGTCGCTCACGTGGTCGTTGACCGCCCGGGCGAGCACGGCGAGCATCGGATGTGTGCACGCCGGATGGTCGCTCCACGGCTCGCCGGCGAGGTAGGACGCGAACTCCATGAAGCACGCGCCCTTGCGCGGGTTGCGGTGCTTGCCCCGCCCGAGGACGGGGACGACGTCGGGAACCGTGGTCATCGCCATGAGGGCCTCCAGATCTCCCAAGATACGCCGCGATCCCGGCCGCGTCGACGGTCCGGCGCAGCCCGTCCGCGCCGACCGCTAGGGTCGGCGCTGATGGACGTGAGCGACCACTACGGCGAGGCCGACCGCGAGCGACTCGTGGCCGAGCCGCCCAAGCGCGTCGACGCGCCCGTGCGCACCCCGTTCGAGCGCGACCGGGCCCGCGTCGTGCACGCCGCGGCGTCGCGCCGGCTGGCCGCCAAGACCCAGGTGGTGGGTCCGGGCACCGACGACTTCGTGCGCAACCGGCTCACCCACAGTCTCGAGGTCGCCCAGGTGGCGCGCGACCTGGCCCGGGCTCTGGGTTGCCAGCCCGACATCGCCGAGACGGCGGCACTGGCCCACGACCTGGGGCACCCGCCGTTCGGGCACAACGGGGAGCGCGCCCTGGAGGATCTCAGCGCCGACTGCGGCGGCTTCGAAGGCAACGCACAGACCCTGCGGATCCTGACCCGGCTCGAGGCCAAGACGTTCGACGACATCGGGTCGGTCGGCCTCAACCTCACCCGGGCCACGCTCGACGCCTGCACCAAGTACCCGTGGTCGCGCAGCGAGTCGGAGGAGCCGCAGGGTGTGCACGCCGACGGGTCGCCGCGTGAGATCCGCAAGTTCGGCGTCTACGACGACGACCTGCGCGTCTTCGAGTGGCTACGTCGCGACGTGTCGGGCCGCCGGCGCTGCGTCGAGGCTCAGGTGATGGATCTCGCCGACGACGTCGCCTACTCGGTGCACGACATCGAGGACGGCATCGTCGCCGGCCGGATCGACCTGACCCGGGTCGACCGCGCTGCGGTCTGGTCGACGGTGCGCGACTGGTACGTGCCCGACGTGTCCGACGAGGCCCTCGACGAGGTGCTGGCCGGGCTGCAGAGCCAGGGCAGCTGGCCCACCGCGCCGTACGACGGCAGCCGGCGGGCGCAGGCAGCGCTGAAGAACCTCACCAGCGACCTGATCGGTCGTTTCTGCGGCGCCGTGCAGGCGGCCACCTTCGCCGCGGCTGAGGGACCGTTCGTGCGCCATCGCGCCGACCTGGTCGTGCCGGCCGGCACCGGGCTCGAGATCGCGGTCCTCAAGGGCGTGGCCGCGCACTACGTGATGCGCGCCGAGGGGCGGGTGGCTCTGATGGAACGCCAGCGTGAGCTGCTCACCGCCCTGGTGCACGCCCTGCGCGGGCGCGGTCCCGACGCCCTCGAGCCGGCGTTCGCCGACGACTGGAAGGCGGCCGCCGA
>JBBQRV010000207.1:0-6540 GCA_038214475.1 Propionibacteriales bacterium
CCAACTGCGCCGAGGTGATCAAGGGCATCCCCGAGCAGATCAACTCGAAGAACTCCTCACGAACCTCGTACTCGATCCTGCGCATTCCCATCAACAACACCACCTGTCAGGTTGGCGTTGCTTCGACCACTAGATTCCGCCCACGAACCAGCTGCCACCATCGACCAATCGGCGCGAAACACCAGCCCCCAGCCGCCATCCGGCTGCCACAACCGACCAATTGGCGAGTTGTGCGCCCGGTCAGCGCTCCCCGGCCAGCAGCGGCTCGAGGGTCAGCTCGGGGTGGTCCCGGGCGACGGCGGTGAACCGCCAGGCGTCCGGCGCCAGCACCATCAGGGTGCCGTCGGCACGCGAGAGCACCTCGAGGCCGCGGATCGAGGAGAGCTCCTGCGCGGACGCGGCATCGGTACGACGGGCCTGGCTGTAGCCGAGCGTCTCCAACCGGATCGGGGCCCCGAACTCCGCCTCCATCCGGGCCACCGCCACCTCGAACTGCATCGGCCCGACGGCCGCGAGCACCGGTGACTGGTTGCCGCGCAGGTCGGAGCGGAGCACCTGGACGACGCCCTCGCCGTCGAGCTGGTCCATCCCCTTGCGGAACTGCTTGTGCCGCCCCGCGTCCGCCGAGGTGGCCACCGCGAAGTGCTCGGGCGCGAAGGTCGCGATCGGGGGGAACGAGACGGGGGCGTCGAGGTAGATGGTGTCGCCCACGTTGAGGGCGTGCGCGTTGACCAGGCCGATGATGTCGCCGGGGTAGGCCGTGTCCAGCACCGAGCGTTCACGACCGAACAGCGCCTGCGCGTACTTCGTGGCGAACGGCCGGCCGGTCTGGGCGTGGGTGGCCACCATGCCCCTCTCGAAGACCCCCGAGCAGACCCGCGCGAAGGCCACCCGGTCCCGGTGCTGGGAGTCCATGCCGGCCTGCACCTTGAACACGAAGGCGCTGAACGGTGCGGTCACCGCGCGCACCTCGGCGGGCCGCCCGTCGGCGTCCGGCGCGCCGTGGTGGAAGCCTGCCGGCGCGGGCGCCAGCTCGACCAGCGTCTCCAGCAGGGCCGCGACGCCGAAGTTCGAGATCGCCGAGGCGAAGAGCACCGGGGTGGTGAAGCCGCTCAGGAACAGCTCCTGGTCGTGGTCGGCGCCGTCGGCCGACAGCAGCTCGGCCTCCTCGACCGCGTCCACCCACACCTGGCCCTCGCGGGCCACCGCCGCCTCGCCCGCCATCCGCTCCTCGGGTGCCCGGCTCGCGCCGCCCGCGGTGCGGGTGTAGGCGAGGTAGTGCCCGGTCCGCCGTTCCAGGACGCCCCGGAAGTCCCCCGCGATGCCGACCGGCCAGGTCAGCGGGGTGGGCTGGAGCCCGATCTCCCGCTCGATCTCCTCCATCAGGGTCAGTGCGTCGAGCCCGGGCCGGTCCCACTTGTTGATCACCGTGATCACCGGGATGCCGCGCGCCTTGCAGACCCGGAACAGCTTCAGGGTCTGCGGCTCGAGGCCCTTGGCGGCGTCGACGAGCATCACCGCCGCGTCGACCGCGGAGAGCACCCGGTAGGTGTCCTCGGAGAAGTCGGAGTGGCCGGGGGTGTCCACCAGGTTGACCACGTGCTCGCCGTACGCGAACTGGAGCGCGGCCGAGGTGATCGAGATCCCGCGCGCCTTCTCCATCTCCATCCAGTCCGACACCGTCGAGCGGCGTCCGGCCTTGCCGTGCACCGCGCCCGCCTCGGTGATCACCTGGGCATGCAGCGCGAGCGCCTCGGTGAGCGTGGACTTGCCGGCGTCGGGGTGACTGATCACCGCGAAGGTACGACGACGACCCGCCTCCACGGCGACCTGGCCGGCCTGCCGTGAGTCGGCGGCACTCGCCACGCTCGGGCCGGGGGCAGGCGTGTCAGGGGCATCGGTGGGCGTGGAGGTCACGGCGTCCTGGATCGGTGGAGGGTGGGGTGCCCGGATCAGGCACCCCCCGAGTCTACGAGCGCGGCGGCGACGGCCACGAACTCCCGAGCGTCCCGCCTGTCGGTGGCCTGCTCCATGCTGGCGACATGGAGATGCTGACCGTGTTCCTCACCCTGCTGACAGGCGTGATCACCGGGCTCGTGCTGGGCGCACTGATCGGCGTGCTCTGGGCGCGGGCCCGAGCCACCCGGCCCGAGGCGTCCGCGCGCACCATGATCGAGACCGCGGAGGTGCTCCAGGGCCTCGACCGGCTGAGCGACCAGATGCGCGACCTCGACCACCAGCGGGCCACCTGGCAGGGGCAGCTGCACCAGCAGGTGCAGGACATGCGGGCCAGCACCGAGACCCTGCGCCGCGAGACGTCCACGCTGTCCACCGCACTGCGCAAGCCGCAGGTGCGCGGTCGGTGGGGGGAGCTGCACCTCAAGCGCGCCGTGGAGCTGGCCGGCCTGGTCGACCGGTGCGACTTCGAGGAGCAGGTGCAGCTGGCCGACGGTTCCCTGCGACCCGACCTGGTGGTCAAGCTGACCGGCGGCAAGCAGATCGTGGTGGACGCCAAGGTCCCGCTCGACGCGTTCCTCGACGCCACGGGCAGCGACGACCCCGACGTCCGCGACGGCCACCTGGTCCGCCACGCGCGGCAGTTCCGCACCCACGTCGACCTGCTCGGCGCCAAGCGCTACTGGCGGGCGCTGCCCGAGAGCCCGGAGTTCGTCGTGCTGTTCGTCCCCGGTGAGTCGTTCCTCGCCGCGGCGCTCGAGACCGACCCGGGGCTCTTGGAGTACGCCGCCACCCGTCGGGTGGTGCTGGCCACGCCGACCACCCTGATCGCCCTGCTCAAGACGGTGGCGCACGGCTGGCAGCACGACGTGCTCGCCGACCAGGCCCGCCAGATCCACGAGCTCGGGCGCGAGCTGCACGAGCGGCTGGTCCGGGTGAGCGGTCACGTCGACGCCCTCGGCCGCTCGCTCAACGCCGCCGTCGGCCACTACAACCAGACGGCAGGCTCACTCGAGAGCCGGGTGCTGGTCAGTGCCCGTCGGTTCACCGAGCTCGGGGTCACCGACGACCCGCTGCCGGCACCCCGCCAGCTCGACGCCGCGGCCCGCTCCTTCGACCCGCCGACCGAGGACCCGCCGTCAGGTCCGGTCGATCTCGATGCGGCGCGCCGTGCGCAACGAGCCTGATCGAGTCCCTACGGTGATCTCGTGAGCCACGCGCGCACGCTGTGGGAAGAGGGTCATGAGCCTGGACGCCAGGTGGTCGCCCTCGGCTTCGCCTGCGCCCTGACGGCGGTGGTGGTCGATCTCGCCCTCGGCAGCCAGCTGAGCCTGTTCTTCGACATCTGCTTCGTGCTGCTCTGCCTGGCCCTGGCCCTGGCGGTGCGGCCCCGCGACTTCTTCATGGTTGGCGTGCTGCCGCCGCTGCTGATGGTGGGGGTCTTCACCCTGCTGGCCGCGGTGAGCCCGGGCGCGGTCGGCCACGAGGAGGACAGCCTGGTCCAGGCGGTGGTGTCGGGACTGGCCACCCACGCCGGGGCCCTGATCCTCGGCTACGCCCTGTGCCTCACCGTGCTCGCGGTCCGGCAGCGGGTGCTCACCCGCGCGGACAGCCTGTCGCGCTGAGTCTCAGACCTCGAAGCGGGTCGGGTCGCCGGCGCCGTACCGCAGGATCTCGGGCACGCCCTCCGACCAGTCCACGACCGTGCTCGGCTGGGCCGGGGTCTCCCCGGACTCGATGACGACGTCGACCACGTGGTCGAGCTCCTCCTTGATCTCCCAGCCGGACGTCGGCGCCTCGGTCTGGCCGGGCAGGATCAGCGTCGAGGACAGCAGCGGCTCGCCCAGCGCCTCCAGGATCGCGCAGGCCACCACGTGGTCGGGGATGCGCACGCCCACGGTCCGCTTCTTGGGGTGCATCAGCCGCCTCGGCACCTCGCGGGTGGCGGGCAGGATGAACGTGTAGGGACCCGGGGTCGCGGCCTTGATCGCCCGGAACGCCGCGTTGTCGACGTGCACGAACTGGCCGAGCTGGGCGAAGTCCTTGCACACCAGGGTGAAGTGGTGGCGCTCGTCGAGCTCCCGGATCCGCAGGATCCGGTCGCGGCCGTCGCGGTTGCCGAGCTGGCAGCCCAGGGCGTAGCCCGAGTCGGTCGGGTAGGCGATCAGCGCATCGTCGCGCAGCGCGGCGACAACCTGCTCGATCGCCCGCGGCTGGGGGTTGTCGGGGTGGACGTCCAGGTAGCGGGCCATCAGCCCTGGCCGGCCTGCTGGGCACGCTTGAGGTCGCGGCGCAGCTCCGGCGGGAGGGCGAAGATCAGCGACTCCTCCGCGGAGTGCACCGCCTGGGCGTCCGGGTAGCCCCGCTCGGCCAGGAACGACAGCACGCCCTGCACCAGCTCCTCCGGCACCGAGGCACCCGAGGTGACCGACACGGTCCCGACCCCGTCGAGCCAAGCCTCGTCGATCTCGGAGGCGTCGTCGACGCGGTAGGACGCCTTGGCGCCCGCCTCCAGCGCCACCTCGACCAGCCGGACCGAGTTGGAGGAGTTGCCCGAGCCCACCACGATCAGCAGGTCGGAGCCGGCGGCGATCTCCTTGACCGCCAGCTGGCGGTTCTGGGTGGCGTAGCAGATGTCGTCGCTGGGCGGGTCGAGCAGCAGCGGGAATCGCTGCCGGATCGCTTCCACGGTGGCCATCGTCTCGTCGACCGACAGGGTGGTCTGCGACAGCCAGGCCACCTTGGCGGGGTCGCGCACCACGATGCCCGCGACGTCGTCGGGGCTCTGCACGAGCTGGATGTGCCCGGGCGCCTCACCCGCGGTGCCCTCGACCTCCTCGTGGCCCTCGTGCCCGATGAGCAGGATGTCGTAGTCGTCGGAGGCGAACCGCTTGGCCTCGTGGTGCACCTTGGTGACCAGCGGGCAGGTGGCGTCGATGGTCTTCAGTGACCGCTCCTCGGCCTGCCGGTGCACCTCCGGGGAGACTCCGTGCGCGGAGAACACCACGGTCTCACCGGTCGGGACCTCGGCGATCTCCTCGACGAAGACGGCGCCCCGGCGCTCGAGGTCGGCCACCACGTGCTTGTTGTGCACGATCTGCTTGCGCACGTAGACAGGGGCGCCGTACAGGTCCAGGGCCTTCTCGACGGTGATGACCGCACGGTCGACACCGGCGCAGTAGCCGCGAGGAGCGGCCAGCAGCACAGCCTTGGCGTCGTCGGGCGACAGGACGGGCGGGGTGCCCAGGTCGGTGGTCATGGGCCCCAGTCTAGGTGGGCACCGGCGGAGCGCCGCGTCGAGACCTCGTCGGCCCGCTCCCCTAGGCTCGGCCCCATGTCCACCCTGCGCGACGCCACCCTCGAGCAGCCCGCTCCGGTGCGGGCGGTCGCCAACGCGATCGCCCAGTACGTCGAGCGCCTGGGCTCGGTGTGGGTCGAGGGGCAGATCGCCCAGGTCAGCCGCCGGCCGGGCATGAACACGGTCTTCATGACCCTGCGCGACACCGTCGCCGACATCTCCCTCTCGGTGACCTGCTCGCGGGTGCTCTTCGACTCGCTGAACCCGCCGGTGGTCGAGGGGGCCAGCGTCGTGGTCAACGCGAAGCCGTCGTTCTACGCCAACCGCGGCACCCTGTCGCTCTACGCCCGAGACATCCGGATGGTGGGTCTGGGCGAGTTGCTCGCGCGACTCGAACGACGTCGGCAGCTGCTGGCCGCAGAGGGCCTGTTCGCCGCCGAGCTCAAGCGGTCGCTGCCGTTCCTGCCCGGCACCGTGGGCCTGATCACCGCGTCCCGCTCGGCGGCCGAGCGTGACGTGCTCGAGAACGCCCGCCGGCGGTGGCCTTCGGTCGTCTTCGAGGTCGTGCACACCGCGATGCAGGGCCAGCGAGCCGCCGGCGAGGTGATCGAGGCCCTCGAGCGGCTGGACCGCAACCCCGAGGTCGACGTGATCGTGATCGCCCGCGGCGGCGGCTCGGTGGAGGACCTGCTGCCGTTCAGCGACGAGGCCCTCGTCCGCGCTGTGCACGCCGCGAGGACTCCCGTGGTCTCGGCCATCGGCCACGAGCCCGACACCCCGCTGCTCGACCTGGTGGCCGACTGGAGGGCCTCCACGCCCACCGACGCCGCCAAGCGGATCGTGCCCGACATGGCCGAGGAGACGGCCGGGGTCGCCGCGATGCGCGCGCGGGCACTCGCCGCGGTGCGACACCGCATCGACCGGGAGCGGGCCGGGCTCGACGCGCTGCGCTCGCGCCCCGCGCTGGCCGATCCCCGGCACCTGCTCGACACCCGGTCGGTCGAGGTGGGGCTGCTGGTCGAGCGCGCTCGCCGGGCTGTCGGGCACCGCCTCGACCGTGCCCACGACGAGATCGGCCACCAGGTCGCCAGGGCCCGGGCCCTGTCCCCGCTGGCCACTCTCGAGCGCGGGTACGCCGTGCTCCAGGACGACGCCGGCCGGGTGCTCACGTCGGTCGAGTCGGTGTCACCCGGGGCCGCCGTGTCCGTGCGGGTCTCCGACGGCCGGATCCACGCCACCACGCTGCGCACCGAGGCCGTCCACCCTCCCGAACCGAAGGATCGCGA
>JBBQRV010000208.1:0-6535 GCA_038214475.1 Propionibacteriales bacterium
GGTGGCCGGCGCGGCGGTGGAGCTGGTCGGGTTGCCGGTCGGGGTCGTGGTCAGGGTGTTCATGCGACCTCCTCGGACGCGAGGGTGCGCGTCTGGGTCTGGGTGGAGCCGGTGCTGACGGCGGTGCGGGGGGTGACCACCCACTGATGCTCTCCGCGCAGCTGCTTGAGGTGGGCGACGCGGTTGATCAGGTTCTTGATCTCGGTGTAGGCCACCAGGCTGGCCAGGCCGCCGAGCACGAACCACCACGGGTGCTTCTTGATCTCGGGAGCGGCCAGCCGCCACGCGGCCACGGTCTGGATCGGGCCGGACGCGGCGACGAACAGCGTGACCATCAGGAAGATCGGCGAGGAGAAGTCCAGGCCGTTGTCGCGCCACGCGAGGAAGCCGAGCAGCGGGAACGCCATCAGCGACACCCAGGGGTAGAGCTCGCGCCAGCCGAGGAGGTAGGCGGCGCCGATCTTCTGGCGCAGGCTGAGCTCGGGGGAGCGCAGGATCGGGCCCAGGTGTCGCACGGACACCTGGAACCAGCCCTGGGCCCAGCGCATCCGCTGCTTCCACAGTGCCCGCGGGGTCTCGGGGGCCAGCTCGCGACTGATCAGGCCCGGGTCGTTGACGATCCGGCCACCGGCAGCCAGCACCCGCATCGAGGCCTCGATGTCCTCGGTGAGGAACGAGCCGCGCAGCCGGATCCGCTCCAGCGCGGACGCACGCCAGTAGCCGTTGGAGCCACCGAAGATGCCGAAGCCGTGCAGCGTGGCCCGGCCTGGGTGCGCGACGGCGTAGATCTGCTCGAACTCGACTGCGACCAGCTTGGCCAGCGCCGAGTCGTCACCGTTGCGGATGACGCAGTGACCCTGGACGACGTCCGCACCGTCGGCGATCCAGTGCCAGGCCCGCTCGAAGGCGCCCTGCATGGGGTGGTGGTCGGCGTCGTAGATGCCGACGATCTCGCCCTCGGCGACCCGGAGCGCGGCGTTCACGTTCTGCGCCTTCGACGTGCTGTCCGGGACCCGGATGACCGAGAGGTTCTCGTGCGTCACGTCCATCCACGCCAGCGTCTCCTCGATGGCCAGCGGCGTGGGGGTGTTGTAGGCCAGCACCACCTGGAGGCCACCGGAGTACTCCTGGGCCAGGAACGACTCCAGGGTCTCGAGAATGGTGTCCGACTCGTTGGGCAGGTACGCCGCGATCACCGCGGTGGCCCGCGGAGCGGGCTCCTCGGGTGTGGCAGGCAGGGCCGGCGGGTCGAAGGCGTTGGCGCACTCGGCCCAGATGGTGAGTGCGGTGACGCCCAGTGCCGCGACGACCACCCAGTAGAGCGTGCTGGACACGTCGAGGCCCACCGAGTGCAGTCCGACCAGGGCCAGGAACGGCAGCACGATGCTGCCCACGGTGGCCCACACGACCTGGCTGCCGGCGCTCCACAGGTTGATGCGGGGCTGGCGGACGCCGCTGCCGGTGCCGTTGACGCGCGGCTGGAAGTCGCGCTGTGCGATCGACTCGCTGGCGGCGCGGATGGCGTGCTGCTCGGCCTGCTCGGGGTCCTGCTTGCGGTTCACCCGGGCCCAGCCGACGCCGAGGTCGAGGACGCCCTCGTGGTCGGCGACCGTGCCGAAGGCCTCGATGGCGTGGTAGGCCATCTCCTGCAGGCGCACCGGTCGCGCCTGCCGGTCCTCGTGGCGCAGCCGGAAGATCAGCCGGCCCTCGATGCCGACGCTCACCAGCTCGCCGGGCTGGAGGAACCGGGTCAGCCGCTCGGCGGTCGCCGCCACCACGTCGCGGGGGGCCCGCACCGAGGTGCCGACGTCGGCGCCGGGAACCGCCCAGACCGGGTCGATCACGGCGACGATCTCGCGGCGCCGGGGCCGCCGTCGTACGGGGCGCCGAGCGAGCACGTCCTGGGGAGAGCCGACCCGACCGGTGGCGTGCTCGACGCCGGGGCCGGAGCCCTCGGTGGAGACGCGCGGTGCGGGCACACGGGTCAGGGACAGGGACATGGAGGAACCTCTCGGGCTGGGGACGGGCGTGGGGACGCACGCAGTGCCGGGTGCTGGGGGAGGTGGGTGCGCGTGCTGCGCGGTGGGCAACGGTGCCCGGGGCCGGGATGTCGGCCGTGCCCCTCAACGGGGGGCTGTGCTTCCACACTCTTGCAACTCGGAGGCCGGATGCAAGCCGGCGGCACCGTGTTCCGAGTCACGTGATCGCCGCCACGCACCGGTTTCGGGACCCGCCGGCCCGGTACGTCGACGCGTGACAGGCTGACCCCGACAGGTGCGCCACTGACTTCGGAAGGGCTCACCCGTGGCTGTTCTGGATCCCGTTCTCACCGCGCTCGGCACCAGCTTCTCGATGGCCTGGCAGATCGCCTGGTGCCCGGCGAGCGGGTCGCCGGGATCGGCGAGGAGGGCATCCGCTGGAACTACACCACCTGGCTGAACCTCGCCCACCTCGGCCTCGCGCTCGCGATGGTGGTGCGCTTCCTTCGCGCCGGAGGCCGGGAGACTCTGTCGATGAGGGGCGGGCCACCGGACGGGTCGGGCGAGGAGGCCTAGTCTTGACGTCTGGGTGCGGCGCCGGGCGAGGGCGAGTAGCGCACCGACAGCACGTCGCGCGCCCGGTCGAGGTCGAAGTCCTCGCCGAGCCAGGCGAAGAACGGGCGCAGCGCCTCGGGGTCGGCGACGTACTCGTCGTAGACCAGGTGGAAGCTGTCGTCGCCCAGGGTCGAGGCCACCGCCAGGATGCGCTCCTCGATGGCGCCGATGGTCTGCTCGGGGTCCTCCTGCTTGGCCCACCACCCGCTACGAGCGACATCCGCGATCTCCCGGGTGTTCACGACGAAGCGGGCACCGGGGAACACCGCGCGAAGGAAGGCGACGTACGACGCGAGGTCGTCCATGTACCAGCGGATCTCCTTGAAGCCGGTCACCCGGGTGTCCGGCTCGGGGCGCAGGAGGGTCCGGGTGACCAGCTCCCGGATCTGGGCGAGCGCGACCTCGTCGGGGTAGTCGACGATGCCGAACCACGGGCTGTTCGGTGAGCGGGCGCGCTCGCCCCGGGGTGCCTTGCCGGCCAGCGCGCCTTGGTGGAACGCGTGCAGATGGGTGAGGATCCCGCCGTTCTCCCCGCGCACGAGATAGCCGGGGATCGAGTTCAGCAGCGCCTGGACCAGCGTGGAGCCCGAGCGGCCGTAGGTCATCACGAACAGGTGGGGGGCGACCCCGGGGACGGCGGGTGTGGTCACGGGACGCCCGCTCCGGTCAGTGCCCGAAGGGCGAGTTCGACGAACCCGGCATGGTGGCCAGCAGCTCGCGTCCCTGAGAGGCGAACTTGTGCTCGACGAGCACCTCGTAGCGGGTGGCGACGATCTGGCTGATCGAGCTGAAGTCGCGGCGTCCGCGGGTGGCGGCGTACCCGGCCAGCGCCCAGACCACACCGAAGAGTGCGCCCACGAGTGCGGTGCTGATGATGGTGCCGACGGCCGACGCGGTGCCGAACAACGAGAACACCAGGCCGACGAAGAGGCCGAGCCACAGGCCCGACAGCAACCCGCCGAGCGCGACCCGGCCGGTGGTGAGGCGACCCGTCACCCGTTCGACCTGCTTGAGCTCGGTGCCCACGATCATGCAGTTCTGCACCGGGAACTCGTGGTCGGAGAGGAAGTCGACCGCCTTCTGTGCCTGGGCGTAGTCGTCGTAGACCCCCAGTGACTGGGGGTACTCGAGGTTCAGCCCCGAGCGGAGGATGCCCATGTTCTGCTGGTTGCTCATGCCCTCATTCTCCCACGCGCCCGGGAACCGGGCTGCCGGGCGGCGCAGACGTCGCTAGGCTCCGCACATGCTGGTCCTCGCTCTCGTGCTCGCAGCACTCGCCGCCCTCGTGCACGTCTACATCTTCGTGCTGGAGTCCCTGCAGTGGGAGCGTCCAGCCACGCTCACGACGTTCGGGATGTCGGCCGCCCAGGCGACCGCGATGAAGCCGATGGCCTACAACCAGGGCTTCTACAACCTGTTCCTCGCCCTCGGGGTCGCGACCGGTGCCCTGCTGCTCGGCTCGCACCACGAGGCCGGGGTGGCGCTGGTGGCGTTCGCCTGCGCCAGCATGCTGGCCGCCTCCCTGGTGCTCGTGACCAGCGACCGCTCCAAGGTGCGGCCCGCCCTCGTCCAGGGCGCGCTGCCCGCGCTTGCCCTGCTCGCACTGCTGGTGCACGCGGTCACCTGACCGTCCGGGCCGGGCGGAGGCCCGGACCGGACGGTGCTGGCAGCGCGCGCCGGGTCAGGTGTTGTGACCCCGCCAGGCGATCCACTGCGCGACCATCCGCCGGGACTGGCCCCGGGTGAACTGGTCGAGGCACGGGTCGTCGCCGTAGCTCATGAAGTTGTGCACCGGGTCGGTGCCCGGCTTCGTGCAGGTGTCGTCGGACTCGTTGCAGAAGAAGATGTTGTCGCCGTCGTCCTGGTAGGGCGTGTCCTTGACGTAGTCGCCGGGAGCCGCGCAGCCGTTGTCGAAGGTGTGCGCCAGCCCGAGCCAGTGGCCGATCTCGTGGGTGGCCGTGTCGCCCTCGTTGTACGGCGCCGCCGAACCGCCCGGCATGCTGTCGTTGAGGATCACCAGGCCCTGCTCCAGGTCGGTCTCCCACGGGTAGGTGGCGTAGCCGAGCAGGCCGTCGCCGAGCGCGGCGATGTAGACGTTGAGCTGCTTCTGGGGGTTCACCCCGAGGGCCGCCTTGGCGTCGATGTCGTCGCTGGGGTCGGACGACGGGTCGCTCCAGTCGTACCAGTCGCTGTTGCGGGTGCGGTCGATCTTCACGGTCACGAACCTGAACGGCGTGTGCACCGCGGCCCGCGCGGTGCGGCCGGCGAACCCGTCGTTCATCACCTTCAGCTGCTGGCGGATCCGGGCGTTGGTCACGTTGCCGGAGCCGTCGTCGGCCTGGATGACGTGCCAACGCACCCGCACCAGGATCGGCCCGCTGCGCGCGGTGGTACGGCGCGCGCCGTACCCGAGCCTGGCCAGCCGCTTCTGCAGCTGCTGCTGCGCGCGGCGCATCTCGGCGGAGGTGAGGCTGTTGGGGTCGACGCCGTGGTAGCCGCGCTTGACACGGGCGTGGCTGCCGACCGCGCAGTCACCGCCGGCGGCGGCCTCGCTGGGTGCCCGCATGGCCTGGGCCGGAGCGGCCAGGCCGGTGGCGAGCAGCGCTGCGGCGGCGAGGAGTGCGGACATCGGTGCCCACCGTCCCCGACGTCGGGTGGTCTCGAACAGACGCATGTGGTCTCCCTTCGTGGGGACGCCCGAGAGGCGTCCGGGAGCCAGCATCTGCCCGAGATCGCACGGAGGGCAAGGGGTCAGCCCGGATCCCGGGGTAGGGCTCGGGGTGGTCCGGTGGCGCCCGGTCAGGTGAAGCGGGCCGCCATCGCGCGGCGGAACAGGGTGCCCATGTCCTCGGGCCGGTTGGCCACGAAGCTGAACCCACCGGTCGCCTCGGCGATCGCTGCGAGGGCCTCGGCGTCGGCGTCCTGCGTGATCCCGATGGCGATCACCTCCACGGGCTCCTCGGCAGTCGTGAGCCGGCGGAGCTCGGCCAGGGTCGCCTTCAGGGTGCGGCTGCCCGGGTCGTCGTTCGCGCCGTCGCTGAACAGGATCACGCTGTTGACGGCCTCGGGATCGTAGTCGCGGTGCATCTGCCGCACCGCGGCCACGACAGTGTCGTAGAGACCGGTGCCGCCGTCGGTGAGGTCGGCCAGCCCGGCGTACTCCGAGAGCAGCAGCTCCCGCTGGCTCTGGCCGCCGACCCGCGCGTCGAGACGCCGGACCGGCGCCAGCTCGCGGTAGTCGCGACCGTCACCGCCGAGCCCCTGGCTGAACGCCCACAGCCCCACCGAGGAGCCGTCGGAGAACAGCTGCAGGCCGGCACTGTTGGACGCCACGGTGAGGCCGATCCGGGTGTCGTCACCGGCCGCGAAGTCCATCGAGCCGGAGACGTCGATCACGCCGAGGGTGCGGCTCGGCACGGCCAGCGTCTTCCAGCTCGCGATCAGGGTGCTGACCACCGCCGACGACGGCGGGGCCAGCGTGCGCACCCGACCGACCCCGTCGGCCGGCGCCCGGCCGCCCGGGCTACGGAAGTGCGCCGCGACGACGCCCTCGGTGAACGCGTCGGAGGTGACCACGCTGGTGAGCAGCAGCGTGGTGTCGGCGACCTCCGTGGCCCGGTCGCCGGTGGCGAGCCGGGCGAGGGGGTAGGTGAGCAGCCAGGTGCCGTCTGCAGGCACCGAGGCGCGAACGTCGCGGCCGCTGGTGAGCAGGGCCTGCTCGGTCACCGTGGTGGTGCCGGCGCCGGCGTTCTCGATGGACTGGATCCTCCCGAGGTCGTCGGCGGGTGGCACCCTGGCCGCGGACTGGCGCTGGGCCTGCGGGGCGAGCGCGGCCACCGCCTCCTCGGGGGCGGCGCCCTCGGTGGACAGCACCAGCGGGACCATCGCACTGGTGTCCTCGAGCGGGTCGCCCAGCACCAGGTCGGGCTCGGCCAGGGCCG
>JBBQRV010000209.1:0-6534 GCA_038214475.1 Propionibacteriales bacterium
GTGCTCACCCGGGCCGACCCCCAGCAGGTGCTCGGCACCGTGCAGGCCGCCCGCGGGGTCACCTCGGCGCAGGTGAGCAGCCAGGGCAACGGTGTGGCGCAGGTCGACGTGGTCCTCGACGCCGACCCCGGGTCGCAGCCGGCCAAGGACGCCGTCGTCTCGCTGCGCGGCGCGCTGGCGTCGTACGACGACACCCACGTCGGCGGCAACGAGGCCGCTGCCCTGGACGCCGGCGGCGCAGCGAAGCGCGACCAGGCAGTGATCCTGCCGCTGATCCTGGTCCTGGTGCTCGGGGCGCTGGTGCTCCTGCTGCGCTCCGTGGTGGCACCGGTGCTGCTGGTGGCCACCGTGCTCGGCACGTACGCCGCCAGCCTGGGGGTGTCGTGGTGGATCTTCACTGGGCTGCTCGGCTTCGACGCCCTCGACGTGGGCGTGCCCCTGCTCGCGTTCCTGTTCCTGGTGGCACTCGGCGTCGACTACAACATCTTCCTGGTCAGCCGGGCCCGCGAGGAGGCCGCCGGGCACGGGGTGCGCGAGGGCATGCTGCGGGGGCTGACCGCCACCGGAGGCGTGATCACCAGCGCCGGCATCCTGCTGGCGGCCGCGTTCGCCGTGCTCGGGGTGCTCCCGCTGGTGGTGCTGGCCCAGCTCGGCACCGTGATCTGCGTGGGCGTGCTGCTCGACACCCTGCTGGTGCGCACGGTGCTGGTGCCGGCGCTGGCGCTGGCCCTCGGTGACCGGTTCTGGTGGCCCAGGCGGGTCGGCTGACCGCTCCCGAACGGGTCGGGTCAGCGGCCGCGGATCGCGGCGGCGACCGCCTTGGGCACGTCGGGGTGGAAGACCGACGGGATGATGAACGTGGCGTTCAGCTCCTCGTCGCTGACCACCTCGGCGATCGCGGTGGCGGCGCGCAGCAGCATGTCGGTGGTGATCTCGGTGGCGCGGGCGTCCAGCAGCCCGCGGAAGACGCCCGGGAAGGCCAGCACGTTGTTGATCTGGTTGGGGTAGTCGGAGCGGCCCGAGGCCACCACCGCGGCCCGCTTGCCGGCCTCGGCCGGGTCGACCTCGGGGTCGGGGTTGGCCAGCGCGAAGACCACGGCGTCGTCGGCCATGTCGTCGATCCAGACCGGGTCGAGCAGGTTGGGCCCGCTCACGCCGATGAAGACGTCGGCGCCGGCGAGCCCGGTGCGCAGGTCACCGCGGACCAGCCGCGGGTTGGTGGCCGCGGCCAGCTCGGCCTTCGCCGTCGGGAGGCTGTCGTCGTCGCGACTCAGGCAGCCCTCGCGGTCCCAGACGACCACGTCGGTCACACCGCGGGCGAGCAGCAGCGTGACGATGGCGGAGCCGGCCGCGCCGGCCCCGGCCACCACGACCCGCACCTCCTTGATGGCCTTGCCGACACAGCGCAGCGCGTTGGTCAGGGCGGCGAGCACCACGATCGCCGTACCGTGCTGGTCGTCGTGGAAGACCGGGATGTCGAGGGAGGCGCGCAGCCGTGCCTCGATCTCGAAGCAGCGGGGAGCCGCGATGTCCTCGAGGTTGATGCCGCCGAAGCCGGGGGCGATCATCTCCACCGCGCGCACGATCTCGTCGACGTCCTGGCTGGCCAGGCAGATCGGCCAGGCGTCGATGTCGGCGAACCGCTTGAACAGTGCCGCCTTGCCCTCCATCACCGGCAGGGCCGCGCCGGGGCCGATGTTGCCCAGACCGAGCACGGCGGAGCCGTCGGTCACCACGGCGACCGAGTTGCCCTTGATGGTGAGCCGGGGGATGTCGTCGGGGTTCTCATAGAGCGCCATCGACACCCGCCCGACACCCGGGGTGTAGGCCATCGACAGGTCGTCGCGGTTCTTCAGCGGCACCTTGGAGTGCACGCCGATCTTGCCGCCGATGTGCAGCAGGAAGGTCCGGTCGCTGACCTTGTAGACCTCCACGCCGTCGATCTCGGCCACGTCGGCCACCAGTCGCTGGCTGTGGTCGGAGTCCATCGCGGAGCAGGTCACGTCGACCACCAGCCGGTCGTGGCGCGACTCGGCGACGTCGATCGCGGTCACGATGCCACCCGCCTCAGCGATCCTGGTGGCGACCGTGCCCACCACCCCGTGGTCCGGTGCGGTGTGCAACCGCATGGTGATCGAGTACGACGAGGTGGTGGCGGCCATGTGCACACCTTCGTCCCCTCCGTCGGTTACCGGCAAGTCTGACGGGGGTTTCGTCGGTAGTGGTCGTGCGGTGTCGGCGGGGTATCGGTGGGGTAGGGCCGCTGCTCACGCTCGAGGTCACCCGGGTCGGCGGCCGACACCACGGCCGGGCCTCCGTGAAGACCGACCGCGATCCCAGTGAGCACCGCGAAGTGGGAGGGGACGTCGAAGGCGGCGGCCGCCCCGTCATGGTCGAACCCGGCGAACTGGTGGGCCTCCAGGCCCAGTGCCCGCGCCTGCAGGGTCAGGTGGGCAGCCGCCTGGCCCACGTCGTACGCCGCGTAGTCGCTGTACGTCGGCGCGTCCGGGACCGCGTCGGTGGCCATCTGGCACAGGGTCACGAACACCACCGAGGCCCGCGGCACCCATCCCGAGTTGCCCCGCGACAGCAGCGGCACGAACCGGTCGTGCCGCTCGTCGCCGCGCCGGCAGACCACGAACGCCCAGGGCTGTGAGTTCCCGGCGCTGGGGGCCCACTGGGCCGCGGTCAGCAGGCTGTCGAGCTCGTCGTCGCCCAGCACGTGCGCGGGGTCGAAGACGGTGGGGCTCCAGCGGCCGCGCATGAGTTCGTGGGTCACCCGCCGATCGTGCCAGCCGGGTGGTCAGCTCACCGGCGAGGCCCCCAGCCGCACCGCGGCCGCGTGGGTGACCCCCGCCGCGTCGGTCCACCGCAGCCCGACCCGGTCGCCGGGCTCGTGCATGGCCAGCGCGGCGCGCAGGTCGTCGAGCGACGAGACGCTCGCGCCGCCGACACCGGTGATCCGGTCGCCGGCCACCAGCCCGGCACCGTCGGCGGGCCCGCCACCGGTCACGTCGAGCACGTCGACGCCCGACGACGACACCGCGACCCCGAGGTACGCCGCGGGACCGATGCTCACCGAGCCGGTCTCGTCACCGGACTCGATCCGGTCCACCACCGCGAGCGCACTGTCGATCGGCACCGCGTAGCTCTCCCCGCCGGCCGCGGTCGACGTGGTGCTCGGCCCGCGGCTGGAGGCGGCGGTGGTGATGCCCACGACCTCGCCCTGGTCGTCGAGCAGGGGGCCGCCGGAGAAGCCGGACACCGCGGCGGCGTCGGTCTCGAGCAGCCCGGTCAGGCGCTCGGAGGTGCCGGCGCCCTCGGAGGCGGTGATCGACTGGTCCTCGGCGAGCACCGAGCCGGTGACCGCCGACAGGTACCCCTGACCCAGGCCGTTGCCCACGGCCGTGACCCGCTCGCCGGCGGTGGTGCCGTCGGTGTCGAGAGTGACCGGGGTCAGCCCGGTCGCGTCCACCTTCAGCAGCGCGACGTCGGCCGTCGCGTCGTGCCCCACGACGGTCGCGTCGTACGACGTGCCGGACGTCGCGATCGTCACCGTGACCGCGGTGGCGCCCTCGACGACGTGGTAGTTGGTGAGCACCAGCCCGCCGGAGTCGATCACCATCCCGGTGCCCGCGCCGGCGCCGTGGGTGAGGACGGTGTCGACCAGCACCACGCCGGCCGACTGGTCGGCACTCGCGTCCGCCCCGGTCGAGCTGGACCCGCTGGTGTCGAGCCGGCCGTCGGTCCGCGGCGTGACCCGATCGGGCACCTGATCGGGGGCCTGCTGCTCCCCGAACTGCCCGGGCGCCTGGTCGGGCACCGTCGTCGCGGCAGCCGGGGTGTCGGCACCACCACGAGCCACGTGCACGGTGACGGGCACCGCCACGGCCGCGACCAGCGCACCGCCGGCCACCGCGCCGGCGAGCACCGCGCGCCACCGAGGGCCCCGGTGGGAGGGCGCGTGGGAGGACCCGTGGGCGGAGCGGCGCTCGGCAGAAGGCTCGGATGGCTCGGGTGGCAGCAGCGGCGAGGTGTCCATGCCCCCACCTCAACGCCCCGACCTGCGAACCCCCTCGGTGCCACCTGTGAACCCGATGTGAAGCGGCTGCCCGAGATCACACCCGGGGATCACACCCGGGGATCAGACCCGGAAGTCGGAGTCCTCGTGCGGGGCGGCGCCGAGCTGCTCCAGCGCCTCCTGGAGCACTCCCAGCACGGACAGCGTGTCGTCGAGCGACATCACGTCGCTCTCCGTGAGCCGGGCGGCGAGGCAACGGCCGACCTCGTCGATCTC
The DNA here is from genome assembly GCA_038214475.1 of Propionibacteriales bacterium. Classification (GTDB taxonomy): domain Bacteria; phylum Actinomycetota; class Actinomycetes; order Propionibacteriales; family Nocardioidaceae; genus Nocardioides. The sequence continues at coordinate 4,298 of JBBQRV010000209.1, forward strand.
ATGGGAGTAGCCCCGGCCGCGGGCGGGCAGCACGATCTCCTCGACGGCCTGGCCGTTGCGGCGCACGAGGAGGGTGTCGGCGTGGTGGAAGCGCGGCGCGATCTCGATCGAGCCCTTGTCGCCGAACACCACCGCCCGGCCGCCCGACTCGCTCTGCAGCGACGCCACGAGGGACGCCGAGCGGCCGTCGTCGTACGACAGCAGGAGGCCCACGCTGGCATCGGCCCCGTTGGGGAAGGAGGTCCCGGTGGCGGTCACCCGGTCGGGGTCGCCCAGGAAGTGCTGGGCGATCGACACCACGTAGACACCCACGTCGAGGATCGCGCCCCCGCCGAGCTCGCGGGCGAAGAGCCGGTCCTCGGGATCGAAGGCACGGTGGGCGCCCAGATCGGCCTGGACCATCAGCAGCTCGCCGATCTCGCCGGCCGCGACCAGCTCACGGGCCCGGACCACGGCGGGCTGGAACCGGGTCCACATCGCCTCCATGCAGAAGACGCCGCGAGCCCGGGCCAGGTCGACCACCTCGCGCGCCCCCGCCAGGGTGGCCGTGAAGGACTTCTCGACCAGCACCGCCTTGCCGGCCTCGATCGCGGCGACGGCGAGGGCCCGGTGCTGCGGGTGTGGCGTCGCGATGTAGACGACGTCGACCTCGGGGTCGTCGACCAGCGCCCGGTAGCTGCCGTGCGCGCGGGCGATGCCGTGCGCCTGGGCGAAGGCCCGGGCGCTCTCCTCACGCCGACTTCCCACGGCCACCACCTCGGCCCCCGGCACCTGCTCGAAGTCGGGCACGAAGCTCTCGGCCATCTTTCCGGTCGCGGCGATTCCCCAGCGCACAGTCATGGACGCAACGGTAGCGGCCCGGACTTCGGGACCTTCTGCCCTGCCGAGCACCCCCTCGGGCGTCCTAGCGTGAGCACAAGGATGTGGGACCAGGAGGTGGGCGACATGCCCGACGGCATGGAGCCACCGACCGAGGTCCCGGGTGTCGAGGGGCGCGCTCTGCGACCGTCCGGGTCGGCTGTCCCCGCCGCAGGCCCGGAGCCGGATCCGTGGCCGCGTCAACGATGGCCCGGGCCCTCCCCGGTCGACGCGCTGCTTGCCGACGGCCGGGTGGTCTCGCTCCGACCCATCACGCCCGCCGACCTCGACGAGGTCGTCGCGCTGCACGAGAGCGTGGCCGACGAGAGCATCCGGATGCGCTTCTTCAGCCTGAGCCGGGCCGCCGCCCGGACCTACGCCGAGCACCTGTGCGAGACCCCCGGCACCGGTCCTGGTGCCGTGATCTCGCTCGCCGGCCGGGTGTCCGGTCGGCTGGTGGCCGTCGGGAGTGCGGAGCCCGACCAGGGCGCGTCCGCGGAGGTGTCGTTCCTGGTCGCGGACGAGGCGCACGGGATGGGCATCGGCACCCTGCTGCTCGAGCACCTTGCCGCGGCGGCCCGCAACCGGGGAATCCGCCGGTTCACCGCCGAGGTGCTCGCCGACAACGGGCCGATGCTGAGGGTGTTCACCGACTGCGGCTTCGACCTCGATCGCCGGCCCGAGCAGGGCGTGGTCACGCTGAGCCTCGACACCGCGGCCACCGACCGTGCGGTCGCGGCCGCCGACCGCCGTGAGGCCCGCGCCGAGGCCCGCTCGCTGGCCCCGCTGCTGTACCCGCAGCGGGTCGCGGTCGTGGGCGTACGCCGCGACGGGAGCGGGGTGGGCCGGGCCGTCCTCGACGAGCTCCGCGACGGTGGCTTCACCGGTGAGGTGGTCGTCGTCCACCCGGAGGGGCTCGAGGTGCCCGGAGCCACGTCCTGCCGCGACCTCTCCGAGCTCGACCTGCCGGTCGACCTGCTGGTGGTGGCGGTGCCGGCGCCGGGAGTGCTCGAGGTCGTCCGATCGGCCGCCGAGGCCGGCGTGCGCGCAGCCGTGGTGCTGTCCAGCGGCTTCGCGGAGGCCGGCCCCGAGGGAGCCCACCGCCAGCGAGAGCTGGTGGCGCTGGCGCGGGCCCACAGCATGCGCGTGGTCGGACCCAACTGTCTCGGCGTGATGACTGCGGATCCCGCGACCCGGCTCAACGCCACCTTCACCCGGGGCCTGCCGCCCACTGGTGGCCTGGCGGTGGCCTCGCAGTCCGGCGGCGTCGGCATCGCGCTGCTCGACCTGGCCAGAGAGACGGGGTCGGGACTGGCCAGCTTCGTCTCGCTCGGCAACAAGGCGGACGTGTCCGGCAACGACCTGCTCGCCGCCTGGCT